>JAIBJO010000038.1 GCA_020029615.1 Actinomycetota bacterium | reverse complement strand
GCTTGACCAGGTACAGGTAGTAGTGATTGACGAGGCCGAGGTCGATCTCACCCGCTGCTACGGCCTCGACGATCGGCGTGTTCTTCTCGTATTCCCGAACCTGGTTCGCCTTCAAGTCGACGAGCCACTTTCGCGTTGCATTCTCACCCGCGGATAGCCGCATGGCAGTCACGAATGCCTGGAACGAGGCGTTGGTAGGAGCGACGCCGACTTTGCCCTTCCACGTCGGGTCGGTGAGGTCGAACACGGAGTCCGGCACCTCGTCCTCCTTGATGGCCTCCGTGTTGTAGGCGATCACCCGCGAGCGACCCGAGGTGCCCACCCAGCGACCGTCAGGGTCTCGAAACCGTGCGTCGACCCGCTCGAGCGAGCTCGCCGGGAGCTCCGACAGCCGGGACTCCACCGAGCCGAGCGAGCCCGGGTCCTGGGCGAAGAACACGTCCGCAGGAGAGTTGTCGCCTTCCTCCGCGATCGTCGCCGCAAGCTCGGCGCTGTCGCCGTAGCGAACCTCGACGTCGATGCCCGTAGCCTCGGTGAACTTCTCGAAGAGCGGCGCGACGAGCTCTTCCTCCCGACCCGAGTAGATCGTGAGCGTGTCGTTCGAGCTACCTCCACACCCTGCTGCCACAGCTGCGAGCAGAGCTACTACGAGTGCTGTCGTCTTCAATGTTCCCTCCGTGTAAGGATTACCGCAGCCGCGATGTAAGGGCGACCTTACACAGGTTTGAAGAGAGTGCGCGCTCAGTCGAGCACGGGCACACGACCCTCGTGGAGCCTGATGGAAACACGCGCTCCGAGGGGGACGACCTCGGTTGACGGGCGGTGCGAGACGAGCTCAACGCCGTCGAGGCGAACGCGGTAGAAGACGTCGTGCCCGCGGAACTCGCGGCTCACGACCTCGGCGGCACCGGTCGGATCGGGCCGGAGCTCGAGGAGCTCGGGGCGCACGAGCACCCTGGTCGACGCTGCCGCCGAAGCACCGTTCGCCGGGAAGTGGCCGATCGGCGTCACGATCTGGCCGTCGACGACCTCGCCGGACAGCACGTTCGCCGAGCCGACGAACTCGGCCGTCCACTGCGAGGCGGGCGCGAAGTAGAGCTCCTCCGCGCTCCCTTGCTGGACGACGGCGCCTGCGCGCATCAGCGCGATTCTGTCGGCGAGCGAGAACGCCTCCTCGCGATCGTGCGTCACGAGCACGACGGTGATCCCGAGCGGTCGAATGATCTCCGACACCTCGGCGCGGAGCGATTCCCGAAGCGATGGGTCGACATTCGACCACGGCTCGTCGAGCAGCACGAGCTCGGGCGCGGGAGCGAGGGCGCGAGCAAGAGCGACGCGCTGCTGCTGACCACCGGAGAGCTCATGGGGGTAGCGTCGACCGAGCCCCCCCAGGGCGACGATGTCGAGGAGCTCGTCCACGCGGTCGGCGCGCACCTTGCGTGGCAGGCCGAATCCGACGTTCTGGGCGACGGTGAGATGAGGAAAGAGCGCGTAGTCCTGAAACACCATGCCTACGCGGCGCCGCTCGGGCGGGACCCAGGACACGGCATCTGCGACCCGGCGCCCGTCGACCTCGACACTCCCGGAATCGGGGCGCTCGAACCCCGCGATCAGGCGTAGGAGCGTTGTCTTCCCGCAGCCGGAAGGCCCCAGGAGCGCGACCACCTCGCCGCGCTCGACACAGAGAGACGCTGCGTCGACCGCAGTCACGTCGCCGAAGTGCTTGGTCGCGCCGTCGAGGTGGATCATCGAACAGCTCATGTAAGGCGAACCTTACACCCCTCGTACGAGCGGGGAAGATCCGCCGGCATACCGTCCGGCTACGCTCGCCCTCGTGCGTCTCGCGGAGATCTACCCGCTCGTCACGGCCCGCGCGCTCGCACGCGCATTCACGTATCGCGTTGCCGACGACGTCGAGCGTGGAGCCGTCGTCTCCGTCGGGTTCGGGGGGCGGCAGGTGCGTGGGATCGTCGTCGACACGGGCGTCGCGGCGCCCGTGGGCGTCGAGGTCGCGGACGCCGGCCCGGTGCTCGACCGCGTTCCGCCCGCTCTCGTCGCGCTCGCTCTCTGGCTGGCCGACTACTACGGCACGACCCCTGCGCGGGCGCTCGCTCTGGTCGCGCCGTTCGCGCGGTCCCGCCGAGGAGAGCGTCGCGCCCCTGCGTGGGAAGACGCGCCGGCAGGTGAGCGCGAGCCCGCAGAGCTGACCGGCGCTCAGCGTCGGTCGATCGACCGGATCGCGTCCGCTCTCGACTCGGGCGGAGGTCATCTCCTGCTGCACGGACCGACGGGGAGCGGGAAGACGGAGGTCTACCTGCAGGCGTGCGCTGCCGCGCTCGAGCGTGGGCGAGGGGCGATCGTGCTCGTCCCGGAGATTGCGCTCACGCCGCAGACGGTGGGTCGCTTCGCCGCGCGCTTCGGCGGGTCGGTCGCCGTCCTCCACTCGGCGCTCTCGGACGCCGAGCGGCGTGATGAGCGGGAGCGGATCGCCACCGGCGACGCGTGTGTCGTCGTCGGGGCGCGCTCTGCGATCTTCGCGCCCGTCCACGATCTCGGGCTCGTGATCGTCGACGAGGAGCACGACGCATCCTTCAAGCAGGAGTCGGACCCGAGGTACGACGCCCGCACCGTCGCCGCCAAGCGGGCGGCGCTCGAATCGGCAGTCGCCGTCTACGGGAGCGCGACGCCGCGCGTCGAGAGCTGGGCGAGGCTGGAGCGGCTCGAGTTGCCGACGCGGATCGGCGCTCCCTTGCCGACGGTGCGCCTCGTCGACCTGCGGCGCGAGGCGGGCTACCCGCTCTCGGCGCCGCTGCTCGCCGAGCTCGCAGCGGTCGAGGAGAGGGGAGGCCGCGCGATCCTCCTCCTCAACCGGCGTGGCATCTCGGGTGCGATCCACTGCCGCTCGTGCGGGAGCACGCGCCGCTGTCGGAGCTGCGACATCGCGCTGACGCTGCATGCCGACGAGCGCCTGCACTGCCATCACTGCGGGTATTCGGCGCCATCGCCGAGGACGTGCCCGGAGTGCGGCTCCGTGGAGCTCGCTCGTATCGGCGCCGGGACGCAGCGCCTCGAGGCCGAGCTCGAGCGCAAGGCGCCGGGGCTCGAACGAATACGTCTCGACGCCGACACGGCGGCGCGGCCGGGGGCGCTCCGCGAGGCGCTCGACCGCTTTGCGTCGGCGCGCGCGGTCGCGCTCATCGGGACGCAGATGGTCGCGAAGGGGCACCACTTCCCGGGTGTGTCGATCGCCGCCGTCGTCGACGCCGACGCCGGCCTCTCGTTCCCGGACTTTCGATCCGAGGAGCGGACCTTCCAGCTCGTCACGCAGCTCGCCGGGCGCAGCGGCCGTGACGCGCCCGGGAAGGTGATCGTCCAGACGTTTCAGCCGGACGCGGTGCCGTTTTCGTACGCGGTGCGCCACGACGTCGCCGGCTTCCTCGCGCGCGAGCTCAATCGCCGCGAGGAGCTCGGCTACCCGCCTTTTTTCAATCTTGTTTCACTCGTCGTCTCGGGACCTGACCGGGAGAATCCGCTGCGCGCGCTCGCAGAGTTGCGCGCCGGACTCGACTCGGGCGGGGCAACCCTGCTCGGCCCTGCGCCGCTCCTGCGGCTTCGTGGCCGCTATCGCGCTCAGCTGCTCGCCAAGACCAGCTCGCCGAGGTGGCTCGCGTCGCAGGCTGCAGCACTGCTGACGGCTGCCGCGCCCGCCATGCGGCGCGACGGTTTGACCGCCGTCGTCGACGTCGACCCCCAGTCGCTCTAACGCCCCCGGCCGTTCGGGACCTGGCTATTTGTAGCAATTGACACGAGTGCAGCGCGACGGTAGACCTGCTCCGTCTCGACTCCGAACGCCCGCGGAAAGGAGATGTCGATGCGGAGGCTCGGAACCGTGCTCGTGGTCGCAGTCGTCGCGTCCGCGGCTTTCGGTGTTGCCGCGCGGGCCGACACGGTCTACGGCTATGCGGGGCCCGGGGAGTGGTTCTCGCCGGGCGAAGGGCATGGATCGGTCTACGACAACCTATGCGGTCGATGGGTCGACAACAACTTCGCGAAGCCGTCGAACGCATGGGGCCTGGTCACATTCATCAACCCCTCCGGCGGGTGGAGCTATACGCAACAGGCGTACGGGAACATCTTCCGCGACCTTCCGAACCATCAGTGGACCAAGAAGCTCCACTGCAAGAACAACTCGGGATCGACCTACCAGGGGGGCTGCTTCGGCTTCAGGAGGCAGTACTCATGCACGTAAGGGAAAGAGCTCACATGAGGCATCTGATTCTCGGCGTTGCCGCGCTCGTCGCCTTGGTCGGCGTGTGGGCGTGGCTCGATCGGGGGGCAGGCCCCTCGGTGCCCGCGGAGCCTCGATCCGCGACGTCCGTCGCCGATGCCGGCGCATCCGGGCAGAGCCACCAGCTCAAGGCCGAGACGAAGAGGCAGCGAGGGATATTCGGTCTCGGTAGCGGTCGCGATGTCCGGATCTCGACGGCGGAGACAGTCGACGGAAAGGCGTGCCTGATCGAAGAGGACGGGATCGGCGAAGCCGGCTCGTGCATGGAAGGCGGCCTCTTTGCGCTACGAAAGGTCGAGTTTCTCGTCAGCTCCCAAGGGGGCCCCGAGCGGTTCACGGAGCTCCATGTGGCCGGCGTCGCGGCGCCCGCTGTCCGCGGCGTCTCGGTGCTCAAGACGGACGGCGAGAGCGTTCGACTGGCCGTCAACGAAGACCGAGCCTTCGTCTACGAGAGCTCTCCCTCCGACCTGGCGGCGCGCGTCTACCCGATCGCGCTTCGCCTCTACGGTCCGAACGGCAAGCTCGTCGACGAGGTGAGCTTCCCACCGGCAGGCTGATCATCGCGCGGCGAAGCTAGACTCGCCGCGCGATGGCCGACCACGACCACCCGCACGACCACGACCACGACGACGACCACGAGGGCGACGACGAGGCGCTCGAGCGCGAGGCGCGGCGTCTCGTCGCGCTCTCGCGCATCCGCCAGTACGGCGACCCCGTCCTGCGGATGAGGGCGCGGGAGGTCGAGGGCGTCGACGACGACCTCCGGCGACTCATCGAGCGCATGACCGAGCTCATGCACGAGGCCAAGGGCGTCGGGCTCGCCGCGACGCAGGTCGGAGTGCTGAGCCGTCTCTTCGTGTTCGTGGACGAGGGCGAGGATCGCGTGCTCGTGAATCCGGTCATTGCGACGCGCTCGTCCGACACGGACCGAGACGACGAAGGCTGCCTCTCGCTGCGAGACGTTCTGGTTCCCGTCGAACGGTCGAACGCGGTCACGATCCAAGGGCTGGATGCAGCCGGTGAGCGCCTCGAGCTGACGCTCGAGCTTCCGTCTGCTCGCGTGGTCCAGCACGAGCTCGACCACCTGGACGGCGTCCTGATCATCGACCGCACGGACGAAGAGTCGCGCCGCGCCGCGCTCGCGACCCTCAGGCCTCAGCCGGTCCTCGGCGCGCGTTGATTTTGCGCGTCGCGGTCGCGGCAACGGCGCCGTTCGGCGCCGACGTGCTCGAGCGGCTGGCGACGCGGTACGAGATCAGTTGCGTCGTGACACGTCCTGACGCCCCTGCCGGACGTGGTCGCCGGCTTGCCGGCTCTCCGGCCAAGGTCGCGGCCGAGCGACTCGGCATCCCGATCCTCCAGCCCGAACGACTGGTTGCAGGCTTCGACCTGGGCTCGGACCTGGTCGTCGCGGTCGCCTACGGGCTGATCGTTCCCGACGAGGTGCTCGACGAACGGCTCTGGCTGAACGTGCATCCGTCCCTCCTGCCGCGCTGGCGCGGAGCGGCGCCCGTCGAGCGCGCGCTCATGGCGGGCGACCCGCAGACCGGGGTCACCGTGATCAGGCTCGTGAAGGAGCTCGATGCGGGCCCGATCGCCGCGCAGCAGGCATTCGCCGTCGCGCCCGACGACGATGCCGGAGCCGTCTACGTGAAGTCCACCGGCGTCGCGGTGGATCTCATCGAGGCGGTGCTCGCCGACCCGGCCCCCGTCTTCCGGCCACAGAGCGGTGACGTCACCTATGCGGAGAAGATCGCCCCGCACGACCGGATCCTCGACCTCGAGCGACCGGCTACGGAGCTCGTCAACGCCGTTCGGGCACTCTCCCCCCATATCGGAGCGCGGGCAGCGATTCGGGGACGGGATGTCACCGTCTGGCGCGCCCGGATCGGCAACGACGGCGAGCTCGTCCCGGTCGAGGTCCAGCCCGCCGGCGGTCGCCGGATGAGCTACGACGCATGGCTGCGCGGGCTGCGGTCGTAGGGCCGGCCCGCGCGGCGGCCTTCCAGGTCCTCTTGCGGGTCTTCGAGGACGATGCGTACGCCGATCGCGCGTTGCGATCGGCGGCGACGGACCTCGACGCGCGTGACCGCGCGCTCGCCCAGCGGCTCGCGTACGGGGCTGTTCAGCGCGTGAGGACGCTCGATCACGCCATCGAGACGCTCGGTCGCCGGCGCGTTGCCCGGCTCGACCCGCCTGTCCGCGCGGCGCTGAGGCTTGGCGCGTACCAGCTTGGCTTCGTCGACGGTGTTCCGCGCTACGCCGCCGTCAACGAGTCGGTGGAGCTGGTTCGCTCCGCCGGGCTCGAGCGTGCGGTTGCGTTCTCCAACGCCGTCCTGCGCCGGCTTGCCGACGGGATCGGGCCGCTGCTCGACTCGCTGCCGAAAGGGGGCGCCCTCGAGGCCGCTCTCGAGCACTCGTACCCGGACTGGGTCGCCGAGACATGGTGGCGGGACCTCGGAGCGCAGGACGCGCTCGCGCTCATGCACGCACAGAACGAGAAGCCCGAGATCGTGGTACGGCTCGTTCGCGGAGACGTCGACGGGGTCGCCGATCCGGAGGTACCCGGCGCCTGGCACGTCGATCGCATAGACGACACTGCGCTCGCCGACGGGCGGATCTGGCCGCAGAGCAGAGCGTCGCAGCTCGTCGGTCTCGCCGTCGGCGCTGTGCAGGGTGAGCGAGTGCTCGACCTCTGCGCTGCACCCGGTGGCAAGGCGACGATGCTCGCGGGAGACGTGACGGCAGTCGAGCTGAACGAGGGGCGCGCCAGGGACCTCGAGGGGACCGTACGCAAGCTCGGCTCGACGAACGTGAAGGTCGTCGTTGCGGACGGTCGCGCGCTTCCACCGGCGCTCGACGCGTTCGACCGCGCACTGGTGGACGCGCCCTGCTCGGGCCTGGGGGTGCTGAACCAACGACCTGATCTACGCTGGCGCGCCGAGCCGCTTCCACGGCTCCAGCTCGAGCTGCTCCACGCTGCGGCCGAGCGTACCCGGCCGGGCGGGACGATCGTCTATTCCGTGTGCACGATCAATGCCGACGAGTCGGAGGCCGTCGTCGACGCGTCCAGACTCGACGTCGATCCCTCCCTCGCCGAGGAGTGGCCGCAGTTTCGCCATCCGCGCCGGCCCGAGTTCCTGCAGACGCTGCCGCACGTTCACGGAACGGCGGGCTTCTTCGTCGCCAGGTTGCGCAGACCCCTGACGGCACCCGCCTAGGATCAGCTGTGTGACGACCTCCTTCCTGGAGCGCGCACTCGAGCTCGCCGAGCGGGGGAGGGGCACGACGCATCCGAACCCGGTCGTGGGCGCTGTCGTGGTTGCGGCCGGGGAGGTCGTTGGGGAGGGCTGGCACGAGCGTAAGGGCGGCCCGCACGCCGAGATCGTCGCGCTCGGCGCTGCCGGCGAGCGCGCGCGCGGCGCGACTGCCTACGTCACGCTCGAGCCGTGCGCTCACCGGGGCACCACCCCGCCGTGTGCGGACGCTCTCGTCGAAGCGGGCGTGGCGCGCGTCGTCGTGGGCCAGATCGACCCGAACCCCGGCGTCGACGGCGACGGGCTGGAGCGGCTCCGCGCGAGCGGGATCGAGGTCGAGGTGGCCGAGGGAGAGCTCGCCTTCCGATCCCGCCAGCAGATCGAGGAGTGGCGGACCTGGGTAGCTCTCGAGCGCCCGTTCGTGACCTACAAGGTCGCGATCACCCTCGACGGTCGCGTGTCCGTGCCGGGATCGCGCTGGATCAGCGGCGAGGAGTCACGCCGGTTGGTACACGTCCTCCGCGCCCACTCCGACGCCGTCGGCGTCGGCATGGGAACCGTTCGCTGGGACAACCCGCGTCTCGATGCGCGGGACGTTCCCGTCCTCGAGCAACCTCGCCGGATCGCGTTCGGAAAGGGGCCTCTCCCCGAGGCGTCGCCACTCGAGCTCCGCTCGGGGTCGCTTCGTGAGGAGCTCGAGGCGCTGGCGGCGGACGGCGTTCAGTCGTTGCTTCTCGAAGGTGGGCCGACTCTGGCGGCAGCGTTTCTCGAGGACGACCTCGTCGACAAGCTTCTCGTCTTCGTGGCCCCGACGCTCTCTGGCGAGGGGGCCGGGATGCTCGCGGGGCTCCCGCGGCCGCTGCACCTCCGTCGGCTCGAGGCCAGGGCGATCGGAGAGGACGTGCTCCTCCAGGCCTACGTCCACGAGCCCTGAGCTACCGTCTTTCGGATGTTCACCGGGATCGTGCGAGAGCTCGGAACCGTCGTCTCTGCGGCCGAGCGGGGCGGCGGACGAGAAATCGTCGTCTCCGCCTCAGAGACGGCGCCGGCCACGAACGTGGGGGACTCGGTGTCGGTCAACGGCTGCTGCCTCACTGCCGCGGCCGTCGAGGGCGAGCGGCTCGTGTTCCACGCCGTCGCGGAGACACTGGCACGGACGACGCTTGGGAGCCTCGAGCCCGACGACCGCGTCAACGTCGAACCTGCGGTGCGTGCCGGTGAGCCCCTCGGGGGCCATTTCGTCCAGGGCCACGTCGACGGCGTCGGCCGTGTGCAGTCGGTCGAGGCCGAGGGTGACGGCCTGAGAGTCTTCGTGGAGGCGAAGAGCGACGTCCTGCGCTATTGCGTCGAGAAGGGGTCGGTCACGCTGGACGGCGTGTCGCTCACGGTGGCCGAGGTCGCCGACGACGCGTTCGCCGTCGCCCTCGTGCCGCACACGATCCAGGTGACGACGCTCTCGGAGCTCGTTCCCGGGCGCGAGGTCAACGTCGAGGTCGACGTGCTCGCGAAGTACGTCGAGCGTGCTCTCGCGTGGGGTCGGTCTCGCGGGGGTTGACTCCGCTCGGGCTACGATCCGGCGGTGAGCGTGGATCTGAAGGTGCGAGAGGCGGCGTCACCGTTCGCGACGATCGAGGAGGCGATCGACGACATCCGGTCAGGGACGTTCGTCGTCGTCGTCGACGACGCGGACCGCGAGAACGAGGGCGATCTCACGATCGCAGCGCAATTCGTCACTCCTGAGTCGGTCAACTTCATGGCTACGCACGGGCGCGGGCTCATCTGCCTGTGCCTGACTGCCGAGCGCTGCGACGAGCTCGACCTGCGTCCCATGACCGACCACAACGAGACGCCGCTCGGGACCGCCTTCACGGTTTCGATCGAGGCGCGCGAAGGGGTCTCCACGGGCATCTCCGCACACGATCGAGCGCGTACGATCCAGGTCGCGATCGACCCGGGCTCGACACCGCACGATCTCGTCCAGCCCGGGCACGTTTTCCCGCTGCGAGCTCGTTCGGGCGGTGTCCTCCGTCGCGCCGGGCAGACGGAGGCGGCTGTCGACCTCGCGCGGCTGGCGGGCCTGATCCCGGCCGGTGTGGTGTGCGAGATCATGAACGACGACGGGACGATGGCCCGGGTGGCCGATCTCACCGCGTTCTGCCGGCGGCACGGCTTGAGGATGGTGACGGTCGCCGACCTCATCGAGTACCGGCGGCGCACCGAGAAGCTCGTCGAGCGCGTGGTCTCGGTGCAGCTCCCGACGGACTACGGCATGTTCGAGGCGGTCGCGTACCGCGAGCTCCTGACCGGTCGTCACCATGTCGCGCTCCTCAAGGGTGCGGTCGCAGGCGAGGAGAACGTCCTCGTACGCGTGCACTCCGAGTGCTTGACCGGTGACGTCTTCCACTCGCTGCTCTGCGACTGCGGTGAGCAGCTCGAGCAGGCGCTCGCGCGTATCGAGGCCGAAGGCCGAGGAGTGCTGCTCTACATGGGGCAGGAAGGGCGGGGCATCGGGCTCCTCAACAAGCTGAGGGCCTACGAGCTGCAGGAAGCGGGTCTCGACACCGTCGAGGCCAACCTCGAGCTCGGCTTCCCGGCGGACGCGCGGGAGTGGGGCATCGGAAACCAGATACTCGCGGACCTGGGCCTGACCACGATCCGCATCCTCACCAACAACCCGCGCAAGCTGACCGGGCTCGACGGATTCGGGCTCGCGGTGGTCGAGCAGGTGCCGATCGAGGTCGAGCCCAAGCCCGAGAACGCTCGTTACCTCGCAGCCAAGCGCGAGAAGCTCGGGCACACGATCACGAAGCTTCACCATCAAGGCGCGCGGCTCGAGCCCGGGCCGGGCACGGAGGACGAGCAGTGAGCACGCGCGACATCGACGAGTCGAGCGAGAACGTCCTCTCGGAGTGGCCGGAGCAGGCCGCGCCGGGTGACGTCGCAGAGGATGGTGACCCCGAGCCCATGGCCGACGACGACAGCGCTCCCGCCTGGGGGACGTCGAGCGCACCCGGCGACGTGGGTACCGAGGCGCTCGCGGTGGCTGAGCCCGAGCCCGAGCCCGAGCCCGAGCCCGAGCCCGAGCCCGAGCCTGCTCCTGTCGTCGAGTTGGAGCCCGACGAGATTCCGTTCGAGCCGGAGGTGCTCGAGGGCGACGGTGCCCCGATCCATGTCGAGCTCTCGCACGAGCACGCCGCCGGCGATCTCCACATCCCCGACGGCTACGCCGTGCTCGAGGGCGAGGCGGAAGGAGGCCGTCGCGCGGTCGGCGTCGTCGTCTCGCGCTTCAACGGGAAGGTGACCACTCAGCTCCTCGACCGTGCGCTCGAGGAGCTCGCTGCAGCTGGCGTTCGGCAGGAGGCCGTCACGATCATGGTGGTCCCCGGGGCTTTCGAGCTCCCGCTCGCGGCCACGGCGTTGGCCAAGACGCGTCGGTTTGCGTGCATCGTCGCTCTGGGTTGCATCATTCGCGGAGACACCCCCCACTTCGACTACGTTGCGAGCGAGGCTGCGAGCGGGCTCCAGCTCGCGGCGCTCGAGACGGGAGTCCCGGTCTCGTTCGGCGTTCTCACGCTCGATCGGGTCGAGCAGGCGGAGCCGCGCATCGAGAAGGGCGCCGAGGCTGTACGCAGCGCGCTCGAGATGGCCGATCTCTTCTCCCAGCTCCGGGCTGCAGCCTCGCGGTAGGCAACGACGGCGAGGCAGGCCTTGCCCCTACGGCCGGCAGGAGGGCGAGCCGCATCGGTACCATGCTCGGCCGCATGTCCAAGGTCTGCGCAATCTGCGGAAAGAAGCCGGGCTTCGGCAACAGCCGCAGCCACTCCATGGTCGCCACGAAGCGGCGCTTCAACCCGAACCTGCAGCGCGTCCGCATGCTGCTGGACGGTCACGCCACCCGGGCGTACGTCTGCACGCGCTGCCTCAAGGCCGGCAAGGTCTCCAAGGCGCTCTGACCCGAGCGTAGTAGTAGGCTCGCGCCGTGGAGCGCGAGCCGTTCGTGATCGCCACCACCGAGCGCGGGCGGATAGCCGTCTCCGCCGACGCGATCGCCCAGATCGTCGGTGCTGCGGCGGCCGAGAGCTACGGGGTCGTCGCGCTGGTCGGGCGCCGTCGGCTCTCGCGGTTGCTGCCGTGGGGGATCAAGAAGGGCGTCGACGTCGACCTTGGCGCGGAAGGGCTCGTCGTCGAGCTCCGCGTCGTGATCGAGCACGGGCTGAAGCTCGCGGAGGTCGCAGAGACCGTGCGCTCTCGCGTCGTGTACGAGCTCGAGCGGATGGTCGGGCTCCCGATAGCGTCCCTCGAGGTCTACATCGAAGGCGTGCGCTCGCGCTGATGGAGCTCGAAGTCGTCCGACACCTTGCGCGCAGCGCGCTGCAGAACCTCGAGTCGCATCGCCGCCGAATCGACGACCTGAACGTCTATCCCGTCCCCGACGGGGACACCGGAACGAATCTCGTCCTCACGCTGAGGTCGATCGTCGAGGCGCTCGACTCGTCCACCGCGGCGGACAGCGAGGCCGTGGCCAAGGACGTGACGCGGGCCGCTCTGATGGGTGCGCGCGGCAACTCGGGCGTCATCTTCTCTCAGGTCGTGCGCGGTTTCGTCGAGGTGCTAGGTCAGCACGAGGGTGTCAGCTCGTCCCTCCTCAGCCGCGCCTTTCGAGGCGCCAGCGACACCGCGTACCGGGCGGTCAAGCGCCCAGTCGAGGGGACGATGCTCACGGTCATTCGCGAGATGGCGGAGGAGAGCGAACGGAAGGAGAACCGCCGCCTCCGTCCCAACGAGCTTCTGCTCGCCGTGCTCGCTCGCGGGGAAGACGCGCTCGCGCGAACGCCGGACCTGCTCGACATCCTTCGAGACGCGGGCGTCGTGGACGCGGGCGGCGCGGGGCTCGTCGAGATCGCGCGTGGAATGGTGTATGGCGCCACGGGCGACGATCTCCCGGAGGCGCCCGTGGAGGCGGAGTCGCTTGGATTCGACGCGATCCACCAGGAGCTCTCGCAGTACCGGTACTGCACCGTGTTCGTCGTCGAGGGAGACGGGCTGGACAAAGACGCGCTCGAAAGCCGGCTCGAGCTGATTGGCGACTCGCTCCTCGTCGTCGGCGACCCGACCGCGCTCAAGGTGCACGTGCACACGGACGAGCCGGGTCACGCGCTCGCTCTCGGGACGGCGCTCGGGGTCGTAGAGGGCGTCGAGATCGCAAACATGCACGTCCAGACCGCGCAGCGCGAAGAGCGGCTGCTCGAAGGCTCCCCGGGCGCGCTCGCGACGCTCGAGACAGGGCTCGTCGCCGTCTGTCCCGGCCGCGGAAACCGCCGGCTCTTCGAGAGTCTCGGAGCGGCGCGAGTGATCGAGGGTGGCGCCTCGATGAACCCGTCAGCTGCCGACATCCTCGCCGCCATCGAGGCCGTGCCCACGCCGGAGGTGCTGGTCCTCCCGAACAACTCGAACGTGATCCTTACGGCCGAGCAGGCCGCAGCGCTGAGCGAGAAGAGCGTGCGCGTGATTCCCTCGAAGTCGGTGCAGGCGGGCTTCGCCGCCATCACGAGATTCATGTCGTCGGCGTCTCCGCAGGACAACGAGCGCGCCATGCTGGAAGGGCTCGCGGGCGCAGTGACCGGCGAGATCACGGTCGCGTCGCGTGACGTCGAGCTCGACGGGGTCGCGATCAGCAAGGGCGCCTATCTGGGCCTCGTCGACGACGTCGCCGTCGTCTCGGATGCCGACCTCGAGGCCGTGGTGCTCGAAGTGATCGACCGCGTGCTCGCCGGAAGGAAGGAGATCCTGACGATCCTCACCGGTGAGGGCGCACCGCCCCTCGACGGGCTTGTCGGCGCACTCGAGCAACGGCACCCCGACGTCGAGGTCGAGGTTCACGAGGGCGGCCAGCCGCACTATCCCCTGCTCGTCGTCGCGGAGTGAGCGAGCGCGACACGCCGTCGATCCGCGTCCTTCTCGTCGAGGACTCGGACGTGTACCGCGAGTCGCTCGTGTTCCTCTTGCACGCGGTCCGCGGGCTCGACGTGGTCGGCGCCGTCGGCGACGGCGCCGCGGCGATGCCTGCGTGCCTCGAGCTCCGTCCAGACGTCGTCGTGCTCGACTTCCGGCTGCCCGACATCGGCGGCGCGGAGGTCGCGGCCGACCTGCGGGAGCGATGTCCGGGAGTCGTCGTCGTTTTTCTGAGCGCGTCGGCGGGGCAGGACGAGTACGATGCCGCGTCGAGTGCGGGCGCAGCGCTCGTTCGCAAGGACGAGGGAGTCGATGCGCTCGTGGTCGCCGTGCGCGCCGCCGCCGTGAGGAGCTCCGAGTGAACCTGACCACCGAGAACACCGCCGTCGTACTCGATTCGACGTCGGACTACCCGGAGGCGCCGTCGCGCTTCCCGAACATGCGCTTCGTGCCGCTGTATGTCCGCTTCGGCGACGACACCTATCGCGACTACGTCGAGCTCGGCCCGGCGGAGTTCTACGAGAAGCTCCGCGCGTCACCAGTCACGCCTGCAACGGCACAGCCGACGCCGCAGGACTTCGTCGAGGCGTACGAGGAGCTTTCCGCGTACGAGCGGATCTACTCGGTGCACGTCTCCTCGAAGGTCTCCGGAACCTTCCAGAGTGCCGAGCTCGCAGCGCAGCAACTGGGCGGTGACAGGGTCCGTGTGGTCGACTCACTGACGGCGTCGCTCGCCGTCGCCATGCTCTCTCATGCGATTCAGCGTCGACTCGCACGAGGGACGACCGACCAGGAGATCGAGGCGCTCGTCGCACGCTTCCACGAGGACGCCGAGGTGCTGTTCACCGTGGAGACGCTCGAGTACCTCCAGCGCGGCGGGCGCATCGGCAGGGCAGCGGCGCTCGCCGGCTCCCTCCTGAACGTGCGCCCGATCCTCGGTGTGGACGACGGAGTGGTCGTGGCGATCGCACGCGTGCGAGGCCGGCAGAAGGCGCTTGCCGAGTTCGAGCGGCGATTCGTCGAGGCGACTGCCGACGGGCCGGGACTGCGCGTCGCCATCGCACATGCGGATGCCGCCGAGTGGGTCGGGACGCTCAGCGAGATCGTCTGGCGCGTGCGCCCGAAAGCGGAGATCGAGTTCACGGCGACGCTGGGCGCGGTGGTCGGAACGCATGCGGGACCCGGCGCGGTCGGGTTCTTCTGGTTCCAAGACGAGTAAGGAAGCCATGCGACGAAGGCGACAGTCGAGCGTCGCGATCGTCTTCGAGACGCACTCGACCACGACGGACAACGAGCGCTGGGTCGCTTCCGGCTGGCTCGACGGAAGACTCTCGATCGCGGGCAAGCGGCAGGCGAACGAGCTCGCGGAGCGTCGGAAGGGAGAGGCGATCGCCGCCGTCTTCACGTCGGACCTCGGGCGAGCTGTCGAGACGGCACAGATCGCGTTCGGCGGGCGCGAGGTTCAGATCTTCCACGACTGGCGTCTTCGAGAGTGCGACTACGGTGAGTTGAACGGCACGCCGGTGGCCCGGCTCGAGGTGGAGAGATCACGTCATGTCTACGAGCCGTACCCCGGTGGGGAGAGCTACGGCCAGGTCGTGTTCCGGGTGCAGAGCTTCCTCCACGATCTCTCGCCGCGTTTCGACAACCGGCGGATCGTCGTGATCGGGCACTCGGCCACGCAGTGGGCGCTCGAGCACCTGCTCGAGGGCACACCACTCCCGCAGCTGGTCGAGGGGTCCTTCCGCTGGCAGCCGGGTTGGCTCTACACGCTCGTCGTCGACGCCTAGAGGCTCCTCGGCCGTCCGGGCCGGGGACCTATAGTGACCTGCGGTTGTGAAGGGGACTCGACCTCGGGTTGGCCTCCCGGCCGGCTTCGCCGGTCTGGACCCGCCCGCCGTCTGGCCGCGGCCGCGCAGCGCTTCCAAGCCCGAACGCCTCGCCGCCGGCGTCGAGACGCTCCACGGCGTCGGCCCGACACTCGCGCGTCGCCTCGCCCGAATCGGCGTCCTCACGGTCGGCGATCTGCTCTGGCAGCCTCCGCGGCGCTACGAGGAGCCTGTGCCGTCGAGGCGAGTCTGCGATCTCTTCGGGGAGGACGAGGCCATGATCGAGGTCGTCGTCCGCTCCGCTTCGAGCAGGCGCCGCGGGCGACTGCGGATCCTCACCGCGCGGGTTGCCGACGACACCGGCGAGATCAAGGCGACGTGGTTCAACCAGCCCTGGCTCGAGGGAAAGATCGCTCCCGGGACGCACCTGCGTCTGCGGGGACGCGCAAACCGCTACGGGTTCGCCGTGTCCTCCTACGACCTCGAGGGAGACGGAGCCACCACCGACTACGCCCCCGTCTATCCGGCGAGCGAGGATCTCGCTCAGAAGCGGCTTCGAGACCTGCACGTCCAGGCGGTCGCGCTCGCGCGCGACGCGGGGGAACCGCTCCCCGCCTCGGTGCTCGCAGGCGAGCGGCGTCCACTTCGTGCGGACGCCCTCGCTGCGGTGCACGGGCCACGGGAGCTCGCCGAGGCCGAGGCCGGTCGCGCGCGCCTCGCCTTCGACGAGCTGCTCGTTCTCCGGCTCGCGCTCGCGCGAACCGCGGCCGAGCGCGAGCGAGCGGCAGCCGTCCCTCTCGGCAGGCCCGGCGAGCTCGTCGCGCGCTACCGGACCTCGCTTCCGTTCGTGCTGACGCCGGATCAGAAGCGCTCGATCGACGAGATCGACGTCGATCTCGAGCGCTCCATCCCGATGCAGCGGCTCCTTCAGGGAGAGGTCGGCTCCGGGAAGACCGTGGTGGCGCTCTACGCGCTGCTGCGCGCGGTCGAGGCGGGACGGCAGGGCGCGTTGATGGCGCCGACGGAGACGCTCGCCGAGCAGCACTTCCTCACGATCGACGAGCTCAGCGCGCCGCTCGGCGTTCGCCTCGTCCTGCTGACGAGCTCGCTGCGAGCGCGTGAGCACGCTGCCGCTCGCCAGCTCATCGCGTCAGGCGACGCGCAGATTGTCGTCGGTACTCACGCGCTCATTCAAAAGGAGGTCGACTTCGCCGACCTCGCGGTCGCGGTTGTCGACGAGCAGCACCGCTTCGGCGTCGGTCAGCGAACCGCGCTCGTCGAGGGCCGGAGCCCGCACGTGCTGCACCTCACCGCGACGCCCATCCCGCGAACGCTGGCGCTCACGGTCTACGGCGACCTGGAGGTCAGCGAGCTCACGCTTCCTCCGGCGAACCGCAAGCCCGTCGTCACGGCCTGGGTCACGGAGGAACGGAGTTCGGAGGCCTATTCGCGTCTCCGCCGTCATCTCGACGTCGGGCGCCAGGCGTACGTTGTCTGCCCGCTGATCGAGGAGACCGAGACCAAGGTCGCCCGCGCTGCCGAGGCCGAGGCCGAGCGGCTGCGCAGCGCCGAGCTGCGTGGCTACCGTGTCGGATGTCTCCACGGTCGGCTTCGGCCGGCCGAGCGCCGGAGCGTCATGGCGAGCTTCAAGGCGGGTGAGCTCGACGTGCTCGTCGCGACGACCGTGATCGAGGTCGGCGTGGACGTCCCGAACGCGACGATCATGATCGTGCAGGAGGCCGACCGGTTCGGCCTCGCACAGCTCCATCAGCTTCGCGGGCGCGTCGGGCGAGGCGAAGAGCAGTCGTACTGCTTACTCGTCTCGCGCTCGAAAGAGGAGCTCACGGAGGGCGCGAGCGAGCGGCTCGAGGCCATGGTCGCGACGACGGACGGGTTCGAGCTCGCCGAACGCGACCTCGAGATCCGCGGGGAAGGGCAGCTCCTGGGCGCGCGGCAGTCGGGCTACTCCGACCTCCACTTCGTCCGGCTTCGCCGTGACCAGAGGCTGCTCCAGCGTGCACGAGACGTCGCTGCCGGGCTCGACGACGAGGGCTTGCTGGCGGACGACGTCGACCGCTTGCTCGGCGAGGCGGAGCACCTGGGCGAATCGTAAGCTCCAGGCGCTCAGTCGCTCGAGCAGCCGAACGGTGACGACATCACCGGCTTCCTTGCCGACCGCTCTCCTGGTCGACAGGAGCGGCCTCGTCGCCCGATACCCTCGATCCCGCGTGAGGATCGTCGCTGGGTCGCGGAAGGGACATCGGATCGCGGCGCCGAAGGGCGTCGTCACGAGGCCGACGAGTGATCGCGTGCGCGAGGCGGCGTTTGCCGTCGTCGGCCCGGTCGAGGGCGCAGCCGTGCTCGACCTCTTCGCGGGCTCGGGCGCGCTCGGACTCGAAGCGCTCTCGCGTGGTGCTACGAGCTGCGTCTTCGTCGAGCGCGATCGGCACGCGGTGCGCGTGATCCAGGCGAACCTCGAGAAACTGCGGCTCACCGGGGCGATAGTCGTCAACTGCGACGTCGCCCAAGCTTTGCGCGAGGAGCGAGGTCGAGCCGGCGCTTCCTCTCGACCTCGTCACGAGCCGTCGCTACGGTTCCGCGCGGATTACGGTGTTCTCCAGGTGATTACAGCCATTTGCCCAGGATCGTACGACCCGGTCACGAACGGCCACGTCGACGTGATCCGGCGCGCGGCGGCGATCTTCGACCGGATCGTCGTCGGCGTGGTCCGGGACCCGACGCACAAGCAGACGCTGTTCACCGTTGAAGAGAGGGTCGCCTTTCTCGAGACCGCTCTCGCGTCGTGCGAGAACGTCGTCATCGACGTCTTCGCGGAGCTCGTGGTGGATTTTGCGCGCAAGCACGACGCGAAGACGATGGTCAAGGGGTTGCGGGTGATCTCCGACTTCGAGTGGGAGTTCCAGATGAACCATCTGAACCGCCAGCTCGCGCCCGAGATCGAGACGGTCTACGTCATGGCGAGCCCGCTGTACAGCTTCGTCTCCTCGAGCGGGATCAAGGAGATCGCCTCGTTCGGGGGGCGTGTCGACGAGCTCGTGCCCGCGGCCGTGGCACAGCGGTTCGCCGACCTCTACCCCGACGGGCGCCCTGGTGCTCCCGTCTCACCCTCCGAGTAGACTTCTCGACCCATGGACGTACTCGTACTCATCGACAGGCTCGACGACCTCGTGCACAACGCGAAGGCCGTACCGCTCACCGACCAGGTGCGCCTCGACCGGGAGGAGATCTACGAGATCCTCGACCAGATGCGGGCGACCATTCCCGAGGAGATCAAGCAGGCTCGCTGGATCGTCAAGGAACGGCAGGAGATGCTGGCCGAGGCGAAACGAGAGTGCGATCGGATCATTCAGGAGGCCCGCGAGCAGGCGGTCCGCGAGGCCTCCCAGACGGAGATCGTGAAGCTCGCCGAGAACCAGGCCGACGACATCGTGGACGACGCCCGCCGGAAGGCGCGCGAGACGCGCCTCGAGATGGAGGACTGGGCCGACTCGATCCTCTCGACGCTCGAGCTGAACCTCGACAAGTTCCTCACGGCGGTCAAGCGCGGACGCGAGCGACTCCACGAGCGCTCGCAGGAGACCGTCGTCGCCGGCATTGGGCCCGAGCCCCTCGACGAGCCCGAAGAGTTCGAGCGCTTCTCCTAACGGCGAGGCTTGCTCGCCCTCGCTGTCCTGCGGTTCCCTGCCTATGCCGCTGCGGCCTCGGCCGAGAGCTCGCTGCACACTGCTATCGCCGACTCGACGAACGCCTCCGACGCTGCGCTGCGGTGTCGATCCTTGTGCCAGACGAGGCCGATGACGCGCGGCTCGAGCCGTCCATGGAGGTCGACGACCGCGATGCTCGGGTCGCCCTCCTCGACGGTGAGCCGCGGAGAGATGCTGATGCCGACACCGGCGCCGACGAGCCCCTGGACAGTGCCGTTGTTGTCCGAGCGAAACACGTAGTTCGGCGTTCGCCCGGCCGCCGTGAGCTGGAGGTCGACGTGCGTCATCGCCCGGCACTGGTTGAACCCGACGAGGGGGTGAAGCACGATCTCCTTCAGAGTCGGCGTCCGCTTCAGCTCGGTCAGCGGAGACCCGGCCGGGACGACGAGCACGTACGGGTCGCGAAGGAGCTCGACCGTGTCAAACGGACTGCCGAGAACGGGAAGCGTCCAGAAGGTGATGTCGAGCTCGCCTCGCTCGATCATCTCGAGAAGCTCGTCCTCGTCCTGAGACTCACGGAGCACGACCTCCACCTGCGGGTGGCTCTCGGAGAAGCTGCGAAGGAGCTGGGGGATGACCTTCGCGCCGACGCTCTGGAAGGTGCCGACGCGGAGGCGGCCCGCGTCGCCGGCTTCGAGGGCGCTCATGTCGGCCTTCGCTGCGAGGATGCGTGCCTGGATCGCGTCGGCGTGCCGCAGCAGGATGCGGCCTGCCTCGGTCAGCGAGATTGCGCGAGGTCCGCCTGGCCTGTCGATCAGCCGTAGCCCGACGATGCGCTCGAGCGTCGCAATCTGCTGCGAGATCGCCGACTGCGTGTAGCCGAGCCGCTCTGCAGCCCTGCCGAACGATCCCTCGTCGGCGATCGTCTTCAGGGCGATGAGGTGACGGAGGTCGAGTCCGAGCCAGCGATCAGATTCCATGATCAAAGAGTACCAGGCAAGCAGCGTGGCTAATCGCACTATCCGACCCACCGGACGGCGCTACGCTCCGGAGATGACGACGATCGATCTGCGGCGCCTGCACATCCGCCCGGGCGACGTCCGCGAAGAACGACTCGACGTCGAGCTCGAGCCGTTCGTACTGGGCGGCCAGCGCTACGAGTCGGCGCCGTCGCACCTTCCCGTCGAGGTAGAGATCTCCCGTGCGTCCGGCGCAACGATCTTCGACCTGCAGCTCGACGTGCGCGTGACAGGCCCGTGCATGCGCTGTCTCGCGTTCGCCGAGATCGAGTGCCACGTCTCTGCGAGGGAGTTCAACGATCCGGATGCTCCGAAAGCTGACGAGCTTCGCTCCGACTACGTCACCGACGACCACCTCGACGTCGGGGCCTGGGCGCGGGACGCGATCGCGCTCGAGCTTCCCGAGCAGATTCTCTGCCGCCCGGACTGCGCTGGCCTCTGCCCCGTGTGCGGCAAGGACTTGAATGCCGAGCCGCACGAGCACACGGAGCGCGAGCCGGATCCTCGCTGGGCGGCGCTGGAGCAGTTCCGCGGCGTGTGACTTCGGGGGAGGGCGGTCGAAGCCGCCCTCCCCGAGCAGAGGTCAGCCCGCGAGGCTCACCTGCACGAGTCGGTAGCCGTCGAGCTTCCCGCTCATGTCGCCGGCGCGGTACGTCTTGATGAAGAACTGGACGTTCATGCCGTTTCGCGGTGTGGGGAAGTTCCCGTTCGGGATCAGCGTCAGCGTCACCCATCCGTCCGGCTGGGTCGTCGCTGTCTGACCCTGGACGACCCGCGGCGTCGCTCGCATGAAGACCTGGGCGCCGCTGACCGGGCGTCCTTCTCTGGCCGTGATCTTGACACGAGCCGTGATGGGAGCGGTTCGGCTCGTCACCGGGTTTGGGGAGAAGACGATCTGCGAGATGAGGAGCTGGTCACCACCACCTTGGAGGCTCCCGACTGGCAGCGATCCGGTCGGCGGCACATCCGACTGGACCACGCTCGTCTGACTCGACACGGCGCTCTGCGAACCTGCGTCGTTCCGCGCCGTGACGCGGACGCGCATGGTGCGGTTCACGTCGTCCTTGGCGACCACGTACGTGTTGTCCACCGCACGTGCGATCTCGGCGCAGTCCTCCCCGGCCGAGTTGCACCGCAGCCACTTGAACGAGTAGGTGATCGGCGCGTTGCCGATCCACGTGCCGCGATTGGCGGTGAGGCGGCTGCCGACGACCGTCGTGCCCGACACCGTCGGCGGGCTCGTGTTCGTCGGCCGCGCGGATTGGACGACGTCGCTCGGATTGGACGTCGACGTTCCCGATCCCTCCGCGTTCCTCGCGACGACCTGCGAGCGGATGCGGAACCCCGCGTCAGCGTCCCGCAGGGTGTACGTGTTGTTCGGAGCATTCGAGATACGCCGGCAGTCCGAGGCGTCCCCCTGCCCTGCGCCCTCGCACCGGTACCACCGGTACTGGAAAGTGATCGGCTTCGTGCCAGTCCAGGTGCCGTCGGTCGTCCTCAGGACATCGCCGACACGCGCGGTGCCTGAGATCCTCGGCTCGGCCGTCGGCGTCGGCGCCGTCGCCGGTGCGGCCACGCCGTCGCTGGTGGGCAGGACGAGCGTGCACATCGCGAGGGCCGTCATGAGGGCCACGATTCCGATGGCCCATCGGTCGGAACGTCTTCTGAAGGACATCATCCCTCCTTGGTCGTCACTGTTTATGACTGCTCGAAAGGGCGTTG
Organism: Actinomycetota bacterium; assembly: GCA_020029615.1. Taxonomy (GTDB): domain Bacteria; phylum Actinomycetota; class Thermoleophilia; order Gaiellales; family Gaiellaceae; genus GMQP-bins7. The sequence continues at coordinate 24,997 of JAIBJO010000038.1, read as the reverse complement.
GCTGCGAACTCTTGCGGATCTCTTACACCGCCTTACACAGCCCTTACCGGGTCGTCTACGATCCCGGTGGCGCTCCGGCGCCGGCTGATGACGGACTGAGTGACCCCATTCCCGTGCTGCGCACGTCTTCGCGTGTGCGCCCAACCGCGGTCTCGGAGGTCCGTCGATGCGAGTTCAGCTCGCCGGCGTCGGCAAGCACTACGGCGCCCATGTCGTTCTCGATCAAGTCACGCTCACCATCGGCCCGAAGGCTCGCATCGGCCTGGTCGGGCCGAACGGCGTGGGCAAGACGACGCTGCTACGGATCGTCGCGGGACTCGAGCAGCCGGACGAAGGAACGATCACCAGGGCGCCCGAGCTGCTGACCGTCGGCTATCTCGAGCAAGAGCGATCGGCGGTGCCAGGGGAGTCCGTGCTCGCGACGCTCGCTCGGCGAGCCGGCGTCCTCGCCGCAGAGCGCGAGCTGGAGACGTCGGCGGCCGAGCTCGCCCGCAGCGCCAGCGCCTCGGATCGCTACTCCGGCGCGCTCGAGCGCTTCCTCGCGCTCGGCGGCGGGGACTTCGGAGCGCGAGCACGTACCAGGTGCTCGGAGCTGGGCCTGGACGTGGATGTGGATCGAGAGCTGGCGGGCCTCTCGGGCGGTGAAGCCGCGAGGGTCGCGCTCGCGGCGATCCTGCTCTCGCGCTTCGACGTTCTCCTTCTCGACGAGCCGACCAACGACCTGGACTTCGACGGCCTCGAGCGGCTCGAGAGGTTCCTCGGCTCGTACCGCGGAGCGCTCGTCCTCGTAACGCACGACCGTGCGCTTCTCGATCGCACCGTCCGGCGCGTTGCCGCGATCGAGTGCCACAGCCGCACGGTTCGGGAGTGGGCGGGAGGCTGGAGCGACTACGAGGCTGCGCGTGACGCCGAGCGTGCAGCGGCGCTCTCCGCATTCGAGCAGGCGCGGGTGCGGCGCAAGCGTTTGACGGAGCTCCTGAGCACCCGGCGCTCGGAAGCGCGCTCGAAGGGAGCTGCGCTCGGCGACAAGACCGGAGGCCAGGATCGCAGGGCGACGCACGCGCTCGAGACGAAGGTGAGGCAGGCCGAGCGGCTCTTCGAGCGCAACGAGCTGCCGCCGAAGCCGTTCGAGCCGTGGGCTTTGAAGCTGACCCTTCGCGCTTCGATACGGCCCTCGGAGCTCGTGCTCGAGCTGTCCGGCGCGGTCGCGCAGCGCGGCAGCTTCCGACTCGGGCCTCTCGACGTCGAGCTGGCGCCGGGAGAGCGCCTGTCGATCGCAGGGCCGAACGGCGCGGGCAAGTCGACGGTGCTGGGAATGCTGCTCGGCAGCGTGCCTCTTGCTGCCGGAGTACGGCGCGTCGGTCGGCGAACCGTCGTCGGGGCGGTCGAGCAGGAGCGTGACGCGTATGCGGCGGAGGCTCGTCTCATCGACGCGTTCACGTCACGAACCGGGCTCGTGACAGTCGATGCTAGGACGCTCCTCGCGAAGTTCGGGCTCGGCGCCGAACACATCGGCCGTTCCTGCGCGACGCTCTCACCCGGGGAGCGCACGCGTGCCCATCTCGCCGAGCTCCAGTCGCGCGGCGTGAACGTGCTGATTCTCGACGAGCCGACCAACCATCTCGATCTCGAGGCCGTCGAGCAGCTCGAAAGCGCGCTCGTCGAGTATGCGGGGGCCCTCGTCGTGGTCTCGCACGATCGACGCTTCCTCGAGCGGGTCGAGCCGACCAGAGAGATCGCGCTCCCCTGACACGCTGGGGCGACCTGCAATTCAGGTCACCCCAGCACGTCCGGTTGCCACGAGCTCCCGGTCGGGACCTGGACGAGGCGGTTCGGGTAGATGCCGCCGAGGCCCGGGTCGCCCCTGCGGTAGGCCTTCACGAAGAACTGCACGTATCGAGGGCTCCAGAGCTCCGGCTCGTCGGACGCGAGGAGAGCCCTGACGGCTCTGGCTATACTCCGCAGCCGCTCATGGCCGTCCCGAAGCGAAAGACGTCGAAGTCGAGGCGCGACAAGCGCCGCGCTCAGCACGGGATCTCCGTCCCGCACGTCCAGGTCTGCCCGACGTGCGGGCAGCCGAAGCGAGCGCATCGCGTGTGCCCCAACTGCAAGACCTACAAGGGCCGCGACGTCGAGCCGCTTCGCCTCGACGCGCCGTAGACGATCCGACCGTGATCCGGGTCGCCGTTGACGCTCTCGGTGGCGACCGCGCGCCCGAGGAGATCGTCGCGGGCGCCGCACGGGCTGCATCTCCCGAGATCCTGCTGACGCTGTACGGGCCGCCAGACCTGGATGCACACGGGCTCGCGCTCGTCGCGACCACCGAAGCGATAGCCATGGACGACCACCCCGTCGAGTCCGTGAAGACGAAGGCGGACTCGTCTCTCGTGCGCGCGGTTCGAGCAGTGGCCGACGGTGAGGCCGACGTCGTCGTGTCGGCCGGAAACACGGGAGCGATGCTCGCAGCGTCACTCCTTCATATCCGCAGGCTTCCCGGCGTGCACCGGCCCGGCATCGCCGCCGTGATCCCGACCAAACGTGGCCCGAGCGTGCTTATCGACGCCGGTGCGAATGCGGACGCTCGGCCGGAGCATCTCGTCCAGTTCGCTCACATGGGATCCGTCTTTGCGGAGGAGATCCTCGGCATCGAGCGTCCGGAAGTGCGGCTGATGTCCATAGGAGAAGAGGACGAGAAGGGCAACCAGCTCACGGTCGAGGCCCACGAGCTGCTCCGTGCGGCCGATCTCCGGTTCGGCGGGAACATGGAAGGACGTGCACTCCTGGAGGGCGGCGCCGACGTCGTCGTCACGGACGGCTTCACGGGAAACGTCGCCTTGAAGACGCTCGAGGGAACCGTCCGAAGCCTGCTCGAGGCGCTCAGAGCCGAGCTCGCGTCATCCCTGCGCGGGAAGGTCGGCGGAGCCTTAATGCGCCCTGCGGCCCGCCGGCTTCGCGAGCGCCTCGACCCGGAGACCTACGGCGGCGGCTACCTGCTCGGCCTCAACGGTCTCGTCGTCATCGCGCACGGCTCCAGCTCACGTGTCGCCATCGCGAACGCCATCGAGCTCGCCGCACGCGGCGTCGAGCATCGCGTCGTCGAGCGACTGCAGGAGCGCCTGGCGTCTGGCGTGTTAGCATCCGCGCGCTCCACGACCCCGACGGCAGAGAGGTGAGGACTCAAGGTGGCGAACTCGCGCGAGGAGATTCTCGAACAGGTCAAGAGCGCGCTGAGCGAGAAGCTCGGCATCGACGAGAGTGAGATCACGGAGGAAGCGTCCTTCGAGGAGGACCTCGGAGCCGACTCGCTCGATCTCGTGGAGGTCGTAATGGACCTCGAGGACCAGTTCGGTCTGAAGATCCCGGACGAGGACGCCCGCGGGCTCACGACCGTCGGTAAGGCGATCGACTACGTCATCGCGCACCAGGGCTGAGGCTCACCAGGCCGGGCCCGATGAGCTCGGCCGCCTGATCGACGGGCTCCCCGCTGCTCGGCGGGCCCAGGTCTTCACCCACGCTTCGTGGGCAGAGGAACGCGCCGAGTCGTACGAGCGGCTCGAGTTCCTCGGCGACAGCGTTCTCGAGCTGGCGATCGCGCGAGCGGTCTTCGACCGGTTCGCCGAGGCCTCGGAGGGGCGCCTGGCGAAGATCCGCGCGCACGTCGTGTCGCGGCAGAGCTGTGCAGGAGTCGCGAAGGAGCTAGGGCTCGGCGATCACCTCGTCGGCTTCGCAGGAGGCATTCCGGGTGAGGAGCTCCAGCGGATCTCCCGCAGCCGCAACGTTCTCGCAGCAGTGCTCGAAGCTGCGATCGCAGCCGTCTACCTCGAGCACGGGTTCGAAAGGATCGAGCCTGCGATCGTCGCGGCGTTCGCCTCGAGGATCGAGTACGCGCGCTCGAGCCATGTCGACTACAAGACGGAGCTTCAGGAGGCGCTCGCGCGGTCCGGGAGGCAGGTGCACTACACCGTGCTCGAGGTCGACGGGCCGCCGCACGACCGGCGTTTCGCGTGCGCAGCCCACGTGGCAGGCACGCAGCTCGGGATCGGGAAGGGCTCGACCAAGAAGGCGGCGGAGCAGGAAGCCGCGCGTCAGGCCCTCGAGGCACTCGGCGTCGTGCCCGAGCGCATCTGAGGACGGCGCGACCCCGTGGGCGGCGGGCGGGTAGCCGCACACGTCCGCAGAGCCAACGAGCCGTCCGGGGCTGCCGTGAGAATGCCGCGCGGTGCACCTGCGCACGCTTCGCATCCGCGGCTTCAAGTCGTTTCCCGAACCGATCGAGATCGCGCTCGAGCCGGGAGTGTCCGTCATCGTCGGCCCGAACGGCTCGGGCAAGTCGAACATCGCCGACGCGGTCGTCTGGGCCGCAGGCTCCCTCACGCCCTCCGAGCTTCGCGCCGAGAAGCCCGACGATGTCCTCTTCGCGGGCGGCGGCGACCGCAAGGCGGCGGAGCACTGTGAGGTAGAGCTCGTCTTCGACAACGAGGACGACGCCTGGCCTGAGCTCGACTTCAGCGAGGTCTCGATCGCACGGCGGCTCGCGCGGGGAGCGGAGGGGCAGTACCTCGTCAACCGTGCGTCGGTTCGGCGCACGGATCTCGTGGAGCTCCTCGCGGACGTCGGCCTCGGCTCGGCCATGCACTCGATCGTCGGCCAGGGCAAGGTCGAGCAGGTGCTCGCCTCGAAGCCGGAGGATCGCCGCGCGTTCGTGGAGGAAGCGGCCGGGCTCGGCAAGTTCAAGCGCCGGCGTCATCGAGCCGAGCTGAAGCTCGCTCGCGTCGCCTTGCAGGTCGAGCGCGCGCGCGACGTCGAGGAGGAGGTGCGGAAGCGGCTCCGCCCCTTGGCGCTCCAGGCGACCGCGGCCGAGCGAGCCGAGAAGCTCGCCCGTGAGGTCGCGTCGCTGAGGGCCCGAGTGGCCGAGCTCGATCTCGCCGACTCGAGTTCGCGGCGTGCCGAGGCCGAAGGGCGGCGACACGCGGCGGCTCTCGCCCGGCGAGGCTCTCAGTCCCGCCTCGAAGGGCTGCTCACGGATCGAGCGCGTGCAGAGGACGAGCTCTCCGACGCCGCCGGCCGACGCGAGTCGGCGGTGGCGTCCCTCTATCGGCTGCAGGGCGGCATCGAGCGACTCGGGCTTCGCGGCGAGTCGGCCGGTGCCCTCCTCGAGCGCTTCGCGAGCGAAGTACCGGCCGCATCGGGCCCCGACGAGACGCCGACCGAAGCCGTGCGTCTCGAGCTCGAGGCGGCGCGGTCCGCGGAGGCCGCGCGCATTGCCGAGCGCGAGCGGGCCGACCTCGTCGAGCGCGCAGCGATCGCAACGGAGCGATTGCGGGCGCTCGAGCAGGCGCTTGCCGAGCAGGAAGGGCTTCCGCCTGCCGCACGTGCGCTCGCCGAGCAAGGCGCGAGCCTCGCGTTCGGCTCTCTCGACGTGGAGCCCGGTATGGAGCGTGCGGTCGCCGCTGCTCTGAGATCACGAGCCGCAGCCGTTCTCGCGGACGATCCGGTGGCGGGGCTGGCGCTTCTCGAGCATGCTCGGACGGCGGGTCTGGGCAGCCTCACCGTCCTCACGGGCGCTGCGCCGCAGGAGCTCGTCCGCGAGTATCCCGTCGTGGCGCTCGAGGATCTCCTCGACGTCTCGACCCCGGCGGTGACGTCCGAGGGCTTCGGGTTCGACCCGGTTCGCGGCGAGCTCTGGTTCGCCGGAGAGACGGCCGAAGCGGTTCTCCTGGAGCTCAAGGCGCGTCTGCGAGTCCTCGCGAAGGAGGCGGCAGGCCTCGAAGAGCGTGCCTCGTCCGCGACGATCGCCGCGGAGAGGATGAGTGCCGCCGCGCGGGCTGCCGAGCTCGCGTACGGGCGCTCGGCGCCGAAGCTGCGATCGTCGGTCGACGCCGGGATCCTCGCGCGGCTCGTCGCGTCAGCGGAAGCACTTGTCGGGAGCTTGGCCGCGTCGCGCGTAGCCGCCGAACGGCTCGACGCCCCGCTGCGAGCGCGCGTCGATGCCGGTTCGCTTCGCACTGGCGAGCTCGGTGACGAGCTGCGCTCGCTCGGGGCAGCTGAGGTAGGGCTTCGCCAGGAGCTCGAGGAAGCCAGTGAGCGCCTCACGAGCGCAGAGGTCGAGATTGCCCGAATCGATGCAGATACGAGCGACGCTTCCCGGCGCCTCGAGGCGGCCGGCGAGGTTCAGCCGGCCGATGGCGACGACCGGGACGAGCTCGCCGCCCGCGTCGAGCGGCTGGAGGTTCGCCGAGCGACTCTGGGCCAAGTCAATCCCCTCGCGCGAGAGGAGTACGAGGCCGAGAAGGAGCGCCTGGACGATCTCCGCGCGCAACGGGAGGACCTGGAGCAGAGCCTTGTGGAGCTCGAGCGGCTCCGGACCGAGCTCGCCGACACGGTCGAGCGCCGGTTCGCCGAGACGTTCGCAGCGGTCGCCGAGCACTTCGAGGAGGTCGCCTCGACCCTGTTTCCCGGGGGCGAGGGACGCCTCCGGCTCGTGGAGCCCGACGACGAGGCGGGCGAGCCCGGTATCGAGGTCGAGCTGCGACCTGCCGGGAAGCGGATCATGCGCCTCTCGCTGCTCTCGGGGGGCGAGAAGGCGCTCGGCGCGATCTCGTTCCTGTTCGCGCTCTTCCTGGCGAGGCCGTGTGCCTTCTATCTCCTCGACGAGGTCGAGGCCGCCCTCGACGACACCAATATCGCGCGCTTCGTGGAGCTCCTCCGCCGGTATGCGGATCGCGCGCAGTTCGTCGTGGTCACCCACCAGAAGAGGACGATGGAGGCCGCGGATATCCTCTACGGCGTGACGATGGGCCCGGACGGCGTGTCGCAGGTGGTCTCTCGGCGTCTTCCTCAGCACGAGCAGGCTCTCGGGAACCTCCCGGTCCCCCACACCCCTCCACGCTCACGGGGCAACCGTGGTTGCCCCGTGAGCTACACCTGGTCGGAGCTCCTCGGCGACGAGCTCACGGCGGCCGACGAGCCCGAGCGGACGGGCGTCTTCGGCCGAGTCCGGGAGTCGCTGGCAAAGAGCCGGCGGGCGCTCACGGCCGAGCTCGCCTCGGCTGCGTTCGACGCCAGCGACGACGGGGCGTGGGAGCGGTTGGAGGAGGCGCTCATTCGCAGCGACGTCGGCGTGCCCGCGACTGCCGAGATCGTGCGACGCCTCGAGCTGCGCGGGGTCGCGGGCGGTCTCGAGGACGCCCTCGTCGACGAGGTCGAGTCGATCTTCGGCCCTCCTCCTACGATCGACCTCGCAGGGGGACCAAGCGTGATCCTCGTCGTCGGCGTCAACGGCACCGGGAAGACGACGACGATCGGCAAGCTGGCACAGAAGCTGCGCGAGCACGAGCGGTCCGTGCTCGTCGGAGCAGCGGACACGTTTCGCGCCGCCGCAGAGGAGCAGCTCGAGATCTGGGCCGGGCGTGCGGGTGCGGATTTCGTCGGAGCGGCCAGAGGCGCCGACCCCGCGGCGGTCGCCTTCGACGCGGTCGAGGCGGCGCGGGCACGTGGTCACGACGTCGCGATCATCGACACCGCCGGCCGCTTGCACACCCAGGCGAACCTCATGACGGAGCTAGAGAAAGTCCGTCGCGTGATCGCGAACAGGATCGACGGGGCTCCGCACGAGACGCTCCTGGTCGTTGACGCCACGACGGGACAGAACGGGCTACAGCAGGCGCGCCTGTTCGGCGACGCGGTCGGCGTGACGGGCGTCGCGCTGACCAAGCTCGACGGCAGCGCACGAGGCGGTGTCGCCATCGCCATCTCGGTCGAGCTGGGGTTGCCGGTGAAGTTGGTCGGCGTCGGCGAAGGTGTGGACGATTTACGCCCGTTCGACCCGCACGACTACGCCCGTGCGCTGATCTCCGATTGACCGTGCAGCACGTTCACTCGCACGAGGGATCAAGCTCGTTGCGTTGGGTGAGCCGTCCAGTACGATGTGAGCAGTCCCTGACGCGGCGAGGCTAAGGAGGACTGGGAAAATATGGCGGTCGCGATGCTCATGCACTGGCCGGGGGTTACGTCCGACCAGTACGACGCTGTCATGGCGAGCCTCGAGCTCGACGCGAATCCTGCTGCAGGTGGAGTCCTTCACGTCGCAGCGTTCACCGAGGACGGCCTAGAGGTGTGCGAGGTCTGGCAGACCGAGTTGGCCTTCCACAGCTACCTCGAGCACCGTCTTCTGCCTGTCATGGGGACCCTCGAGATCTCGGGCCTGCCTCAGATCACGCTCGTCCCACTGCACAACCTCTATGCGGCCGACCCGGACGTGATCGACCGCATCGGCGCGGTCTCCCTGCCGGGAGCCGTCGCGACCTGGGCGACCTGACCTCCTCGAGCGGCCGCGTACGTCCGACTGCGCCGCCGAGGCGCACTATGATCGCGCCGTGGGTGGAGAGAGCGACAGGACGATCGCGTTCGGCCCGGTAGGTCTCGCCGGATGTGCGCTTCTGTTGCTCGGCATCCTCAAGCGAAGCCGGTTCGTCTCGCTGCTCGGACTTGCCGGCGTCGTCGCGGACGTCACCGTCGCCGAGCTCGGTGGGTTCAAAGCGATGAACGAGACTCGGGCTACCGAGCCTGCGGAGTAGCAGCGAACGCGACTACCCGCCGGGCGTGATGGTAACGCGGTACTCGCTGATCCTCGGGTTGGCGACCTCGACCTTGAGCTGGACCGTGTACTCACCGAGCGCGTCCGGGTCGACCTTGCTGGCCGCGTCGTCCAGGGCCTCCTTGAGATCCTTGCCCTTGCCCTTCTTCGGCTCCTTCATGACGGACTCCCTCCTCGCGGGGACGGGAGGACCTTACTCCGGTGCAACCGCGCGGACAACTGCGACGGGGTCTCGAAGGACGTGTTGACGGTCGATGAGACGTCCTTCCTCTTTCAGCGTCGCAACCTGATCTCCGAGGTTCGAGGCGAGGAGCTGCTCGACATGCTCCGCGATCCGCAGCTCTCCTGGCAGTAGGCCGTCGCCCTGCCTAAGGCCCTCTGCTGCGCCCAAGAGGCGGGCCGCATCGCTGAAGTGTCCGTGGCTCGCGGCGACGCCCGCCATCCCCAGTACGCACTCCGCGCTCGCGCGGTGGTCCGGAAGGCCGGCGTAGATATCGAGGCTCTGGCGCAGCATGCCCACGGCGCGTCCCAACGCGCCGTCGAGGAGCGCAATCTCGCCGAGAACACACAGAGCCGCGGCCTCGTGAAGCGTGTCGCCGAGATCTCGCGAGAGCGCGAGGCACTCCTCGAGTGCTTCTTCGGCGCGCTCGTCGTCACCAGCCGCGAAAGCAGCCTCCCCGAGGTTGTATGCGGAGTCCAGAACGAGTAGGGGGTCGCCGAGCGTGCGCCGGAGTGCGAGCGTTTGATCGTAGAGCTCCTGGGCGCGCCAGTGCTCGCCCCGCGTACTTGCCACTGAGGCTTGGAGCTGGAGGACGGCGGAGACGGTGCGAGTGTCTCCGAGCTCGGCGGCGGACGCGTGCGCTTCCAGCGCCAGTGTGTCTGCATGATCCACGTCGTTCCGGACGAGCGCGATGTTCGCCAACTCGCAGAGCGAAAAGACGATCTCGCGCGGATGTTGTGTCTCACGGAACAGCGCGTTTGCTTCGCGGGCGAGCGGCGCTGCGGCGTCGTAGTCGTGCTGTGCCATCGCCTGACGGGCGGCTGTCCAGACGGCGTACGCCCTCACGTCCTTCGGCACGTCGCCCGGGATGGAGAGACCGTGAGCGAGCCAGCTGCGTGCCTCCGTCACGTGGCCGTGCGCCCGCCAGAATCGTCCGAGCGACGAAACAACGCGTAGCCCGAGCGCGATGCGCCCCGAACGGAAGGCGAACTCGAGGCAAGCGCGCATGTTGTCGAGTTCCCGCTCGACGCGGACGAGCCAGGCGGCCTGGTCGCCTGCTTCGAGCCCCGACTCGGCCTGCGTAGCGAGCTCCGCAAAGAAGGCCGCGTGGCGCTCACGCAGCTCATCGGCGTTTGCGTTCGACTCGAGAATCTCGCGCGTGTACTCGTGCACGGTTGCGAGCATCCGAAAGCGCGGATCGATACCGGCGACGGCCTCGCGTCGCAGCAGCCCGAAGTCGACGAGCTCGGAGAGATCTCCGACGAGGTCCAGCGAGAGGTGGCCGCAGACCTCTTCGATCGCAGCGAGTGTCGAACCCCCACGAAAGACCGCGAGCGAGGTGTGGAGCGACCGTTGAGAGGGGCTGAGCAGCCCGTAGCTCCAGTCGATTGTCGCGCGCAGCGTGCGTTGCCGGGGAGGGGCGTCGTGTAGCCCTCCCGTCAGAACTCCGAGAGCGTGGTCGAGACGGTCGAGGAGCGCCTCGAGCCCGAGCGCGGGCGTCCGGGCGGCCGCAAGCTCGATTGCCAGCGGAAGTCGATCGATGCGAGTGCAGATCTGCTTGACGAGGGCCCGGTCGCTGTCCTCGGAGCGAAACGCGGGATCTGCGGCAGCCGCGCGCTCGAGGAAGAGCGTGGCCGCGTCTTTCCCGGGAAGCGGTCCCACGGTCACGATGTGCTCGGCCGAGATGCGCAGGCGCCTTCGACTCGTCGCCAGGACGACCGGGTCGGGAACGCGGCGAAGGAGCTGACCGACGTCCCTCGCCGCACCCGCCAGGTGCTCGAAATTGTCGATCACGAGCAGGATTCGGCGACCGCGCAGCGCGTCGGCCAGTGCCTCGACGCGCGGCCGCGATGTCGTGTCCCGGACGCCGAGCACGCGTGCGATCTCGGCCAGCACGAGGTGCGGATCAGTGATCGGAGCGAGCGAGACGAGGTAGACGCCGTCGGGAAACGCGTGGAGTGCGTTCCTCGCCGCCTCGAGGGCGAGCCGTGATTTTCCCGCGCCTCCGGTCCCGGTCAGGGTGACGAGTCGAGTGTTTGCGTCGGCCAACAGCCCGGCGATGAGCCGGAGCTCTCGATCGCGTCCGACGAGCGGCGACGGAATGGTCGGGAGGTTGGTCGCGAACGACGTGCGGAGCACCGGGAACTCGCGCTCGAGCCCTGGTGCGAGAAGCTGGTAGAGGCGCGCGGAGCCCGGGAGGTCCTTGAGCGTGTAGGTGCCGAGGTCCATCGTCTCGGTGCCTGCCGGCGCGACGACATCCCGGGTGGCTTCCGAGAGGACGACCTGACCTCCGTGTGCGACCGAGCAGATCCGTGCCGCGCGTACGACGTCGATGCCGACGTAACCCTCGCTGCCGCGCTGCGGCTGCCCCGTGTGGATACCGATCCGGACGCGGACCTCCGTACCGTCGGGCCAGGGCTCGGCGGCGAGTTGCCGCTGGATCTCGGCCGCGGCGTTCACGGTCTCGTGAGCACTGCGAAACGCGACCATGAAGGCGTCGCCCTGCGTGTCGACTTCTCGGCCGTCGAACCGCGCGAACACGTCGCGTAGGAGGACACGATGGCTCTCCTGGACGCCGGCGTAGAGCGGGCCGAGGCGCCTGAGGAGCCGCGTCGAGCCCTCGATGTCCGTGAAGAGGAGCGTGACGGTTCCCTCGGGGAGGTCGGCTCGCGGACGGCCGTGAGGGGCCACCGGCTGAGTGTACGAGCGCGACGGCAGGTCGAGAAGGCCGGCGGGCGCTTCCCTCTACACTGCGCGAGCCGTGTTCGACACGCTCTCCGACAGGCTTCAAGGCGCTCTCGGCGACCTGCGTGGGAAGGGTCGGCTCGACGAGGAGGCGATCTCCAAGGCGATGCGTGAGGTGCGGCTCGCGCTGCTCGAGGCCGATGTCAACCTCGAGGTCGCGAAGAGCTTCACGGCAACGGTCAAGGACCGGGCGCTCGGGCAGGACGTGCTGAAGAGCCTCTCCCCGGGCCAGCAGGTCGTGAAGATCGTCCACGAGGAGCTCACCGCGCTCATGGGAGCGGGCGACTCACGGCTTGCCTTCGGCAAACCGCCGACTGTGATCCTGCTCGCCGGTCTCCAGGGCTCCGGGAAGACCACTGCTGCGGCCAAGCTTGCACTCCTGCTGCGGAAGGAAGGCAAGCGGCCGGCTCTCGTTGCCTGCGACCTGCAGCGCCCGGCTGCCGTCGAGCAGCTCGAGCAGCTCGGGCGACAGATCCAGATCCCCGTGTATCGGCTCGACACGAAGGACGCGGTTGCCGCCGCGCGACACGGGCTCGACCAGGCGCGGCGGGACGGGCTCGACGTCGTGATCGTCGACACGGCCGGTCGCCTTCACGTCGACGAGGACCTGATGGCCGAGCTCGAGGCGGTTCGCGACGCGACGAAGCCCCTGAACATCCTCCTCGTGCTCGACGCCATGACCGGGCAGGAGGCGGTGAACGTCGCGCTCGCGTTCCAGGAGCGCGTGGCGTTCGACGGCGTCGTCCTTACGAAGCTCGACGGAGACGCGCGGGGAGGCGCCGCGCTCTCGGTCAAGGCCGTCACGGGCCGGCCGGTCAAGCTCGCTTCCGTCGGCGAGAAGCTCGACCAGCTCGAGTACTTCCATCCCGATCGCATGGCGTCGCGCATCCTCGGGATGGGCGACGTCCTGACGCTGATCGAGAAGGCCGAGGCTGCGGTCGCGGAGGACGAGCAGGCGGAGATGGAGCGACGTATGCGAGCCGGCGAGTTCACGTTCGACGACTTCCTCGCGAGCTACGGGATGCTCCGCCGCATGGGCCCGTTGCAGGGCGTCCTGAAGCTCGTTCCCGGCATGGGGAAGCAGCTTCAGGGGCTCGACCTGGACGAGACGCAGCTCGCGCGCGTCGAGGCGATCGTCCTCTCGATGACGCCGCAAGAGCGCCGACTGCCACACCTCATCTCCACGCAGCGTCGCCGACGGATCGCCGCCGGCAGCGGCACCTCGCTGGACGAGGTGAACAAGCTCATGGCCGCGCGCAAGCAGATGGCGAAGATGATGAAGCAGATGGGAAAGGGAAAGATGCCGGCCTTTCCCGGCATTCCGCCGGGAAAGGCTAGATAACCTTCTCGTTCCACGAACGAGAAAGGCATGTGAACGTATGGCGGTAAAGATCAGGTTGACGCGCGTCGGGTCGAAGAAGAACCCGATCTACCGCGTGGTCGTCGCGGACTCTCGCTCGCCGCGAGACGGCCGCTTCATCGAGATCGTCGGGCGCTACAACCCGCAGACCGACCCGTCGACGATCGACCTCGACGAGGGCAAGATCAAGGACTGGATCTCCAAGGGCGCGCAGCCGACAGAGCCGGTCTCGCGTCTGATCAAGGCCGCCATTCCCGACCTGAAGGTCGGGAATGGTTAGAAGGCTGTCTAACCATCCTCCACGCAGTGGAGGATGGTATGGCTGAGCTCCTCGAGTGGATCGCGCAGCGTCTCGTCGACGAGCCCGACGCCGTTCGCGTGGAGACCGAGGAGCGCGCGGACGCGATCGTCTACCACCTGCATGTGGCGCCTGACGACGTCGGCAAGGTCATCGGCAAGCAGGGCCGGATCGCCCGTGCGCTCAGAAGCATCGTTCGCGCTGCCGGCGCCAGAGCCGAAGAGCGGTACCTGCTCGAGATTGCCGACTGATCCTCAGGGCGCGCTCGTCAGGGTCGGCCGGGTGGGACGGCCCCATGGAGTCGACGGCGCGTTCGTGGTCGAAGGCGCAAGCGACGACCCGCGTCGATTCGAGGTCGGTACGCAGCTCCACGTCTCCGGCGAGCTCGCGACGGTCGAGTTCTCGCGACGGATCGGCAAGGGCCGTCGCGCGATCAGGCTCGACCGTCGAGCGGAGCGAGGTGCGGAGCTCACCGTTCCCAGGGCTGCGCTTCCGCCGCTCGACAGTGACTCGTACTACGCCGCAGACCTCGTCGGGCTGGATGTCCACGACGAGCACGCCGTGCGTATCGGCGTCGTCCGCGAAGTGGTGCCCGGACCGGCAAACGACGCCCTCGAGCTGGACACAGGCGTGCTGCTTCCGCTGGTCGAGGACTGTGTGCGGGAGATCGACCTCGAGGGGCGGCGGATCTTTCTCAACCCCGGGTTCACGGACTGACGGCTACGGTTCGACTCTCGTGCACCTCGACGTCTTCACCCTGATCCCGGGCGCGTTCGCGTGGCTGCAGGAGCGCCGTCCGGTTGCCGCGGTGCTCGGATCCGAGCTCGAGCTCAGGATCCTCAACTACCGCGACACGACTCCGCTCAGCGCCGGACAGGTCGACGACGACCCGTACGGGGGTGGGCCTGGGATGGTGCTTCGCGTCGACGTCGTCGCGGCCGCGCTCGACGCGACGTACGGCGAGGTCCCTGCGCATCGGGTGGTCGCGTTGTCGCCACAGGGTCGTCAGTTGGACCAGGAGCTCGTCGAGGAGCTCGCCGCGGAGGAGGCGCTCACGCTCTTGTCGGCTCGCTTCGAGGGCTTCGACCAGCGGATCCTCGAGAATCTGTGCACGGACGTGATCTCGATCGGGCCGTACGTGCTCTCCGGCGGTGAGATTCCGGCGTTGGCCGTCGTGGACGCCGTCGCGCGGAGGCTCCCGGGCGCGCTCAGCGAGGGTTCCGCCGAGGTCGAGAGCTTCTCCGCCGCGCTCGAGGGAGGCCTCGAGTATCCCCACTACACGCGGCCCGCCGCGTTTCGAGGCTGGACGGTGCCTGAGATCCTGCTCTCGGGAGACCACGGCAGGATCGCCGACTGGCGTCGCGAGCACGTCAGGAGCCTGACGTGAGCGACACGGAAGAGCGCGACGTCAGCGTGACGGAGACTTCCGAGCGAGACGGGCACTCCGATCTCGAGTGGCGGATGCCCGACGCCTACCGCCCGCCGCCACCTCCGGCACCTCCGTTCTCATGGCCCCCGTCGCCGCCGACTCCGCAGGTGTCGGAGTCGGGTCACGAGTTCCACCATCCGCTCGACCGCGTTACGGGCCGCCTGCCCAGGCGGCTTCGTATCGCCGTGGACTGGATCGTGACCATCGTCGGGGCGGTCGCGATCGTGCTCCTGATCAAGGCGTTCGTGGTCAACCCGTACCGGATCCCGTCGTCCTCGATGGAGCCGACGCTCCACTGTGCGCGACCGGCGGCGGGGTGCGAGTCGCGGTTCTCCGACCGCGTGCTCGCGAACCGGTTCATCTACCACCTCCGGGGGCCGCAGCGCGGCGACATCGTCGTCTTCGAGACGCCTCCGGCGGCGAGAGCCAAGTGCGGTGCGGGCGGCACGTTCGTCAAGCGGATCATCGGGCTGCCGGGAGAGACGGTGCAGGTCCGGCTGCGGCGGGGCGCTGCGTTCGTCTACGTCGACGGCCGCAGGCTCGAAGAGCCCTACATCGAGCACGATCGGCGCGACATCGGTCCCGAGGAGAAGTTCAAGGTGCCGGCCGGCAGCTACTTCGTGATGGGGGACAACCGTTCGCAGTCGTGCGACTCGCGCGTCTGGGGCTCCGTGCCCGAGCAGAACCTGATCGGCAAGGTCTTCATGACGTACTGGCCGCCCCAGCGGATCTCGTTCCGCTAGGGGCGAGACATATCTCGCCCCTACGGCCACACCCGTCCGCTACCATGCAGCGGCCTTCCGGCCGCTTCCTCTGTGATGAACACGACGATCGAGAGCCTCGAGCAGCGCCACATGCGCACGGACCTGCCGCAGTTCAAGGCGGGCGACACGCTGCGCGTCCATTTCAAGGTCATCGAAGGCAATCGCCAGCGGATCCAGGTCTTCGAGGGCATCTGCATCAAGCGTCAGGGCTCGCAGTTCAGGGAGACCTTCACCGTCCGCAAGCAGTCGTTCGGCGTGGGGGTCGAGCGGACGTTCCCGCTCCACACTCCCAAGATCGAGAAGCTCGAGGTGATGGCGATCGGAGACGTGCGCCGCGCAAAGCTCTACTACTTGCGCAAGAGAGTGGGAAAAAAGGCGCGCGTCCGCGAGCTCCGGCAGGGCTAGCCAGTATTCTCGGCCGCGTGGCTCGATCCAGCGGCCAGCGACTTCTCGGGTTCGATCGACGCCTCGGCGTCCGCTATGTAGCCGGTGCCGACGAGGCCGGTCGTGGGTCACTCGCGGGGCCCCTCGTGGTTGCCGGCGTCTTGCTCGACTACGACCTCCTGCGGGGCGCGCGCGTCCGACCGCTCGCCTCACTGAACGACTCCAAGCAGGTCGTTCCGGAGGAGCGCGAGGAGCTGTTCGAGGCGGTTCTGGCCTCGGCGTCCGGAGTGAGCGTGCGCATCGTGCCTTCGAGCGAGATCGACCGCGCGGGCCTCCACCGCTCGAACATCGCCGGGCTGCGCGGCGTCCTCGCGGATCTCCACCCTCCCGCGGATGCATGTCTCGTGGACGGCTTTCGCCTCGGTCCGGCGGCTCCTCCCCACAGAGCAATCGTCGACGGCGACGCCAGAAGTGCCGCGATCGCGGCCGCTTCGATCGTGGCCAAGGTCGTGCGTGATCGGGTCATGCGCAGGCTGGACGCTCTCTATCCCCGGTACGGCTTCTCCTCCCACGTCGGGTACATCACGCCCGCGCACACTCGCGCCGTGCGCGCGTTCGGGCCGACCGAGCTTCATCGCCGGTCGTTCCAGGCCGCCTGCTACGGGACGCGTGCCGCCGAAGCAGCGTGAATCGCGGCGAGCGGCGCGCCCTCCGTCACTACCGGCTCCGCGGCTATCGCCTGCTCGAGGCGAACGCGCGCGCGGGCCGCTACGAGCTGGATCTCGTGCTTCGCCGCGGGCGCCGGCTGCTCGTCGTCGAGGTGAAGGAGAAGAGCGGCGCCGCGTTCGGGAATCCGCTGGAGATGATCGACCGCGAGAAGGTGCGTCGCGTCCGGACGGGCGCGCAGTCCTGGCTGGCGGCGCACCCCGAGCATGCCGGGCTCGAGCTCTCACTCGAGGCCGCGGGTGTCAGCGGGAGCAGGGTCGAACGGGTCCCGCTGATGTAGGACCGCATCAGGGGTCGTCGAACGTGCAGACAATGGCAGTGACGCAGCAGGCGCTGTACGAGGAGCTCTCGGGCGATCTCCATCTCTCGTGGTCGGAAGCCGAGCTGCCGGAGAAGGAACGGACCAAGCACGTCCACCGGCTGCACCCGTACCTCGGCAAGTTCGTGCCGCAGCTCGTCGAGGCCTTGCTCGGCCGGTACGTCCGCCCGGGCGGACGAGTGCTCGACCCCTTCGCGGGGTCCGGCACCACGCTCGTCCAGTCGCTCGAATCGGGCTACGACGCGGTCGGGGTGGACGTCGCATCGTTCAACTGCCTGCTCATGCGAGTGAAGATCGGCCGGGTCGAGATCCCTGGTCTGGAGAGTGAGGTCCACGACGTGCTCGCGCGTCTCGGAGAGACTCCGGTGCGTCCGCGCGGGTACGTCGGCGAGTGGTACGCCCCTCGCGCCGCTGCTCAACTCCTGCACTTCCGTGCGTTGATCGAGGACTACGAGCACGCGGACGTGCTCCGGGTCGTGCTCGCCCGCGCGGCTCGGTCGGCGCGACTGACGACGCATTTCGACCTCGAGTTCCCGAAGGCCCCGCAGCGCGACCAGTACTGGTGTCACAAGCACCGCAGGACGTGCAGGCCGGTCCAGGAGGCGAACAAGTTCCTCGCCCGCTATCTCCTCGACACGCTCGAGCGATTGAGGGAGTTCGAGCGGTTGCGGGACGGTGCGCACGAAGCGGTGGTCGTGCACGGTGATGCGCGCGAGATCGTGATCGGCGAAGGATTCGACGCGGTGATCACGTCCCCGCCCTATCCGGGTCTCATCGACTATCACGAGCAGCACCGGTACGCCTACGAGCTGCTCGGTCTCGATGATCGTCGCGAGCGTGAGCTCGGCGCAGCGGCACTTGGGGCGAGTCGGGACGCCCTTGCCGCATACGTCGTCGGCATCTCGGACGTGCTTCGGCGGTGTGCGGCGACGCTGGAGCCCGGTGCGCCGCTGGCGATCGTCGTCAACGACCGGCGGGCGCTGTATCCGGAGATCCTCGAGCGGAGCGGGCTGCGACTCCTCGATCGGCTCGAGCGCCACGTGAACCGGCGCACGGGGCGGCGCTCGGGCGAGTATTTCGAGTCGGTCCTGGTTGCCGTAAGGGAACGGTAAGAAACGCGGCGCGGGGGCAGTGCTCAGCCGATCGTCGGGGTAGCCTGGCCACGAGCCACCGAAAGGGGAATGGCATGAGAAAGCTCGTGCGCCGGCCCTCACCGGCGATGATCGTCGCGTGCATTGCGTTGCTCGTAGCCCTCGGTGGAACGAGCATGGCGGCCGCGACGCAGCTCGCGAGAAACAGCGTCGGCACCCCGCAACTGCGAGACGGCGCGGTGACGAACCCGAAAATCAGGAACAACGCGGTCAACTCGGCGAAGGTCGCCAACCGGTCGCTGCTCCGCGCGGACTTCGCTCCAGGCCAGTTGCCTGCCGGCCCGACCGGGCCGCAAGGTCCTGCTGGGCCAGCCGGCGCCGCCGGGGCTGCCGGCCCCGCAGGGCCAGCAGGCCTCGTCCGCGCGGTTGTCGTGCGGACGAACTCGGTATCGATCGCAGACGGCGCCGCGGGCGTCAGTCTCAACAGCGGCCGCGTCTCGCGGAATTGCGACAGCAACGAGCGCGCGATCTCCGCCGGGGTGTCGTGGAGCGACGACGACGAGGACAAGCTGCTCTTCACGCAGGAGCTCGAGCCGACACTGAACTCGCAGGGCCAAGTGATCGGTTTCGTAGCCGTCGGCGGGAACGACAGCGGCGAGACGGAGACGTTCACCGTGCACGTCCTCTGCTACGTCCCCTGAGCGACGTGTAGCACTCTAGGCGCGAAGGCGTTACCCCTGCGTAGCGCCTTCGCGCCTACCGTCGAGGTGTGCTCGCACGCGCGGTCACTCATGCGCTCGTCGGCCTCGAGCCGCGAAAGGTCGAGGTCGAGGCGCACCTGCAGTCAGGCATCCCCGGGTTTGCGATCGTCGGCCTCGTCGACCGAGCGTGCCAGGAAGCCAAGCACCGGGTTCGGAGCGGGGTCGTGTCGGCGGCGCTCGAGTGGCCGGCCAACCGACGCATCACGGTCAACCTCGCTCCCGCCGCCCTGCGAAAGGAGGGCTCGGGGTTCGACCTGCCGATCTCCCTCGCCGTCCTCGCCGCGACGCGGCAGCTCCCCCCGGAGCGCCTGGCCGAGCATGCAGCGGTGGGCGAGCTCGCGCTCGACGGGAGGATCCGCCCGGTCGTCGGCACGCTTGCGGTGGCCGAGGGCGCCCGCCGATCGGGGCTTCGGCGTGTCGTCTGCGCGGCCGAGTCGGCTGCGGAGGCCGCACTCGCGGGCGTCGAGCCCGTCCCGGTGCGACACCTGGCCGAGGTGGTTGCCTACTTTCGAGGCGAGATCGACACACCGGAGTTCGAGCCGTTGTCGGACGACGTGCTCGAGGGATCGCCGGTTCCCGATCTGGCAGACCTGCGCGGCCAGGAGCGGGCACGCCGCGCGCTCGAGATCGCCGCCGCAGGCGCGCACAACCTTCTGCTCGCCGGCCCTCCGGGTACGGGCAAGACGATGCTCGCGCGACGTCTTCCGGGGATCCTGCCGCCGCTCACGCGCCAGGAGGCGCTCGAAGTGACCCGCATCCACTCGGTTTCCGGCCTGCTGCCTGCCGATCGACCGCTCATATCCATACCGCCGTTTCGCGCTCCCCACCATGGAGCGTCCGCACCCGCGGTGGTGGGCGGTGGGCCGAGCCCGCGTCCGGGCGAGATCTCGCTCGCCCATCGCGGCGTCCTGCTTCTCGACGAGCTCCCCGAGTTCCCGCGGTCGGTGCTCGAGGCCTTACGCCAGCCGCTCGAGGACGGAGTCGTGGCCGTCTCCAGAGTCGGCGGTCACGCACTCTTCCCGGCGCGCTTCCAGCTCGTGGGCACCATGAACATGTGCCCGTGCGGCGGTCGCGGCGATCCTGCCGTCGAGTGCGGCTGCACTGCGCAGCGACTGGCTGCGTACCGGGAGAAGTTGTCACGTGCGCTGCTCGACCGGTTCGACCTCGCCGTCGCCATGCCCCGCCCACGAGCTGTCGAGCTTGCGGCACCGCCGGGCGAGCCGTCGGCTGACGCACGGGCGCGGGTGGTCGCAGCGCGTGAGCGCTTGCGGACGACGCTTCCACGTCGCACCGACGCGGCATCGGAGCTGTTGTCGAATGCGGTCGATCGCCTCCCGCTGTCCGGACGGGGACGTGTGCGGGTCGCGCGCGTCGCGAGGACGATCGCGGCGCTCGCGGATGCGCGCGAGGTCGAGCCTGCCCACCTGGCAGAGGCGCTCTCGTATCGGATGCCGGGCGAGCTCGCGGCCGCATGACGCATCTTGCGATCGAGCGGCTCCGCCGCCGCGATGCCACGTACCCCCGGCTGCTCGCCGAGATCCATGATCCGCCACCGCAGCTCTACGTCCGGGGCTGTGGGGCGCCGGCGCTGCTCGACCGAGCCGCAGTGGCCGTCGTGGGCGCCCGTGCCTGTTCGGCGTACGGACGCTCCGTTGCCCGCTCGCTCAGCCGGGAGCTCGCTGCTGCTGGGCTCGTGGTCGTCAGCGGAATGGCGCGAGGCATCGACGGGGAGGCGCACCGGGGCGCTCTCGAAAGCGGAGGGGCGACGATCGCCGTTCTCGGTTGCGGAATCGATCGTGACTATCCGGCCGCGCACGGAGAGCTCGCCCGTCGAATCTGCGAACGCGGGCTCGTGGTCTCGGAGTACGAGCCCGGTGTCGAGCCGGCGCCGTGGCGCTTCCCCGCCCGCAATCGGATCATTGCCGGCCTCTGCTCGGCGACCGTGGTCGTCGAGGCGCGAGAGCGGAGCGGCGCACTCATCACGGCCGACTTCGCCCTCGAGGAGGGAAGAGACGTGCTGGCCGTACCAGGAGAGATCACGAGCTCGCTGTCCGCGGGAACCAACGCGTTGCTTCGACTCGGCGCGATCCCGGCGACCTCGGCCGCGGACGTGCTCGAGCTCTTCGATCTCGCTCCGGTGGCGGCGTCGGCTGCGGGCCTTGGGACGGAGGCCCAGGCCGTCCTCGAGCTCCTCGACGGCAGCCCGCTCAGTGCTGACGAGCTCGCGCGAGCTGCGGGACTCGCCACCGCTTCGCTCTCCGCTTCGCTGCTGGAGCTCGAGCTCGCCGGGCGGGTGACACTCGAAGACGGCGTGTATCGGGCAGCCCTCTAGGGCCGGCCCGCACTAGGATCGGTACGCGATGACCGCGACCTCGTACTGGCTCGCCGAGCCCCACGATCCGCTGCCCGCCGCTCGGCTCGACGGTGCGCCCGACGTCGCCGTCGTGGGAGGGGGCATCACCGGCTGCTCGTGCGCGCTGGCGCTCGCCGAAGCGGGCCTGCGGGTACGTCTTTACGAGACTCGAGAGATCGCGGGTGGAGCGAGCGGCAGGAACGGGGGTTTCGCGCTTCGTGGGGGTGCCGCGCCGTATCCCGTCCTCGCCGAGTCGATCGGCGCGGAGCAGACCGCCGCGCTCTGGCGCTGGACGGAGGCGGAGCTCGAAGAGCTTGCGGCCATGGCAGGTGACGCGCTTCGCCGTACCGGGAGCCTTCGCCTCGCCGTGGACGACGAAGAGCGTGACGAGCTGCGGGAGGAGTACGAGGCCCTGCGTGTGGCGGGCTTCGCGGCCGAATGGCGGGAGAACCTGCAGGGGCCGCTCTCACGCTACCCCGCGGCGCTCTTTCATCCCACCGACGGCGTTCTCCAGCCGGCCCGGCTCGTGCGCCGGCTGGCGGCCCGCGCGGCCGACGTCGGTGTCGAGATCCACGAGCACACGCGTGTCGGCTCGGTGGGCGAGACGGGAGCGGAGACGGTCGTCGTGGCGACCGACGGCTACCCGAGCGGCCTCCTCGGCGAGCTCGAGGGGCTCGTCATCCCGACGCGCGGCCAGGTCGTCGCCACCGAGCCGATCGAGGAGATGTTGTTCGAGATCCCGCACTACGGCCGGCACGGCTTCGACTACTGGCACCAACGACCGGACGGCCGAATCGTCGCCGGCGGCTTCCGCGACGTGTCGCTCGACACCGAGTTCACCGCGGACGAGATCACGACACCCGTCGTCCAGGGCGCGCTCGAGCGGTTCGTCGAGTCGCATGTCGGGCGCCCGCTTCGGATCGACTACCGCTGGGCCGGAATCTTCGGCCTGGTCTTCGACTTCGTGCCGGTGGTCGGACGTGTCCCGGGCCGTGACGGGCTGTGGGTGGCGGGCGGCTATTCGGGGCACGGGATGGTTCTCGGCTTCGCGTGCGGACGGCTCGTCGCGCGAGCCGTGCTCGGCGACCCGGATCCCCTCCTCGAGGCGTTCGAGCCCGGGCGGCTGCTCACGCCGGGCGAGGCGAGCCTCGCCCCTACAGGCTGATCGTCGCGAGGCCGAGCTCGGGCGCCTTCGCGAGCGCCGCCTTTGCGATGGCGAGGTCCTGGATCGCGAGGCCCGTCGAGTCGAAGAGCGTGATGTCGCCGGCGCTGCGTCGGCCGTCGGCCTCGCCGAGGAGCACCGCCCCGAGCTCGGTGACGTCGTCACGGGCGACGCGCCCCGCCTCGACCGCCGCGGCGAGCTCGCCTCCGTGGCTCGCCTGCTCCCAGTCGTCGCAAAAGACGTGAGCTCGCTCGAGCTCACTCAGAGCGACTTCCGCCTTCCCGGGGCCGTCGGTTCCCATGAGCGACACGTGCTGCCCGGCCTCCAGCGAGCCTTCCCGGTAGAGGACGTCGGCACCCGGAGTCACCGTGATCACGACCTCGCACGCGAGAGCCTCGGACGCACTCGACGCGACTCGTGCACCGACTCGATCGGCGACGAACTGACGCCGCGCGTCATCGACATCCCAGACGAGCGGCGTGACGCCGTGCGCTACGAGCATCCGCACCGTCTCGGCACCGTTCACGCCGCAGCCGATCACCGCATACGAGGATGCCTCTGCGCGGCAAAGGGTGTCTGCCGCCAGAATGCCTGCCGCAGCCGTTCGCAGTGCGGTCACGGCGGACGCGTCCAGCAGTGCGAGGAGGCGGCCGTCCTCCGCATCGGAGAGGAGCACGAGCCCGGTAACCGTCGGGAGGCCTCGTGCGGGGTTGCCGGAAAACGACGTCACCCACTTCAGGAGCGCATGCCCACCGCCGATGGCCGGCATCGCCCGGAAGTCGCCCGCCGGGTAGTTCGTGACGTAGACCTTCGGCGGCATCGTCCACTCGCCGCGTGCGTATGCGATGAACGCGTCGCGCACTGCGTCGTACGCGTCGTGTGGAGACACGGCACGCTCGACGTCGACGGCACGGAAGAACGGGACCACGGGCGCCGAGCCTACCGCTCTGTTTGACTCAGGACGATGAGCGCTGCGATCTCCGTTCGCGGTCTCCGGGTCGAACGTGGTGGTCGCGAAGTCCTGCACGCGATCGACCTCGACGTCGAGCACGGCCGAGTCACCGGGCTGCTGGGGCCGAGCGGGAGCGGAAAGACGACGCTCATGCGTGCAGTGGTCGGGGTGCAGCTGGTCGCGGGCGGATCGGTCGTCGTGCTCGAATCGAATGCCGGGACTCCTGCTCTCCGACAGCGCGTCGGGTACCAGACCCAGGATCCGTCCGTCTACGGCGATCTGACCGTGGACGAGAACCTCCAGTACTTCGCGACTGTCCTCGGCGCCTCCCGGCCGCGTGTCACTGAAGTCGTCGGTCTCGTCGGCCTCGACGGGCTCGAGCGGCAGCTAGCGGGATCTCTTTCGGGTGGCGAGCATGCACGCCTCTCACTGGCGACGGTCCTGCTCAACGAGCCCGACGTGCTCGTCCTCGACGAGCCGACGGTGGGGCTCGACCCGATGCTGCGTCGTGACCTCTGGGGGTTCTTCCACGAGCTCGCCACGGGCGGGACGACGTTGCTCGTGTCCAGCCACGTGATGGACGAAGCGGACCGGTGCGACGACCTGGTACTGCTCCAGGAGGGACGAGTGCTCGTCTCGGGGACACCGGAAGGCCTCAAGCGTGAGACGGGTACCGTGGACCTGGACGCCGCGTTCCTGTCGCTGATCGACGCGGCGGACGGAACGCCGTGAGCCCGCGCCGGACTCGCGCAACGGCCCTCCGGGTGCTCCGCCAGCTGCGGCACGATCCACGTACGATCGTCCTCCTGCTTGCCGTGCCGTGCGTTCTCCAGGTGCTCGTCCGTGCTCTCTTCGCCGACAGCCCGTCGGTCTTCCAGTCCCTCGGCGTCCCGCTCCTCGGGCTGTTCCCCTTCGTCGCCATGTTCATCGTCACGTCGATCACGATGCTCCGCGAGCGAACGTCCGGGACGCTCGAGCGCCTGCTGACGACGCCGCTTGCGCGCGGAGACCTGCTCGTCGGCTACGCACTCGCCTTCGCGCTCGTCGCTGCGGCTCAGGCGACCCTGGTCTCGGCCCTCTCGTTCGGCCTGCTCGGCCTCGAGTCGGGGCATCGTCCGCTGTCCGTGATCGCCCTCGCGATCGCGAACGCCGTGCTGGGCATGGCGCTCGGCCTGTTCGCGAGCGCGTTCGCGCGCACCGAGTTCCAGGCGGTCCAGTTCATGCCGGCCTTCGTGCTGCCTCAGATCCTGCTCTGCGGGCTCATCGTCTCGCGCGACGAGATGGCGGAGTGGCTTCGCGTGATCTCCGCGGTTCTGCCGCTGACCTATGCGTACGACGCGCTCGCTCGGCTCGCATCCTCGGACGAGCTCACGGCGCGCTTCTGGGCGGACGTCGCGATCGTCGTCGGGGTGACCGTCGTCGCACTCGTGCTCGGGGCCGCGACGCTCAGGCGCCGGACGCCGTGATCACGACGCCTTGACTGCGGAGATGAGCTTGAGGATCGACTCCTTCGCGTCCCCGAAGAGCATCGTCGTCTTCGGGTCGAGGTAGAGCTCGTTGTCGATCCCCGCGAAGCCGGGGTTCATCGAGCGCTTCAGGACGACGATGCTTGCTGCCTTGTCCACGTCCAGGATCGGCATCCCGTAGATCGGGCTCCCCGGATCGCTCCGCGCGGCCGGATTGGTGACGTCGTTCGCGCCGATCACGAGCGCCACATCCGTCTGTGCGAACTCCGGGTTGATCTCGTCCATCTCGGAGAGCTGCGTGTACGGCACGTTGGCCTCGGCCAGCAGGACGTTCATGTGACCGGGCATTCGACCGGCGACGGGGTGGATCG
>JAIBJO010000007.1 GCA_020029615.1 Actinomycetota bacterium | reverse complement strand
GGCTGCGCAAGCGCAGACCAAAGGAGGTGACGATCACGCCCTAACCCGTGTCTCACAACTCATGAGCACGCGGTGTCTCACTTGACCCGAGAACGTTCAAGGTCCCCCTATGAAGGTCCCCCTACGAAGGTCCCCCTACGAAGGTCCCCCTACGAAGGTCCCCCTACGAAGGTCCCCCTACGATGGACGCGTGATCGCCGTCGAGTGGCTCGATGCGATGAGCCCGTGGCCGCGTGATGGCTTCGGGCTCGACCGGATGCGGGCTCTCCTCGAGGAGCTCGGCGATCCTCAGGAGGCCTACCCGGCGATCCACGTCGTCGGGACGAACGGGAAGTCGACCGCGACGGTCACGATCGAGCAGCTCCTGGTTTCCGAGGGGCTCTCCGTCGGCTCCACGATCTCGCCGCACGTCGCGTCGTGGAGCGAGCGGATCCGCGTGAACGGTGCGGAGTCCGACTTTGAGAAGGCGGTCGCGCGCGTGCGAGAGCCCGCCGAGCGCTTGGAAGCGACCCAGTTCGAAATCGTGACGGCCGCCGCGCTCACGGCGTTTGCGGACGCGCGCGTCGACGTTGTGGTCGTCGAGGCAGGCCTCGGAGGCCGGCACGACGCGACGAACGTCCTACGGACGCGCGTGGTCCTCCTCACGAACGTCGGGCTCGACCACACCGAGGTCCTCGGCGACACGCTCGAGGCGATCGCGACCGAGAAGCTCGCGGTCGCACCGCCTGATGCGATCGTCGTGCTGTCGGACGAGACGTACCGCCATCTCGTCCCCGGTCGCGACGTCCGCATGGGCGGCGCGCACGAAGCGGCTGAGGCGTTCGTCGGTCACGCGATCGCCGCGACACCGGACATCGTGCTGCCCGGCCGCTTCGAGCGCCGCGCCGGTGAGATCCGGGACGGTGCGCACAATCCCGACGGTGCGCGCCACCTCGTCGAACAGCTGGATCGCGACGACTACACGATCGTGGCCTCGATCCTCTCCGACAAGGACGTCGATGCGATGCTCCACGTCCTTCGCGGCGTCGGTTCGCGCTTCGTCGCCACGACCTCGTCCTCGGCTCGCGCTCTGCCCGCCGACGACCTCGCCGAGCTCGCTCGCCGTCACTTCGTCCACGTGGAGGTCGTCGACGACCCCGTCGGGGCGGTCGCCCGTGCTCACGAGCTCGGCGAACCGGTGCTCGTGACCGGCTCCCTGTATCTGCTCGGCGACATCGCCGAGCGCGAGCGGCGCGCAGCGTGGCACGCGTAACAGAGCGGCTGTCCGTGCTCGCGTTCGCGGCTCTGCTGGTGCTCGCGATCATCGGGATCGCGTTCGCCCTCGGCTACGGGATCGGCAAGCTTCTGCTATGACCGTCGCCGTGACTCCGCTCGCGCAATCTCTCGACTCGCCCGACTGGACGCTTCTTCGCAACCTCGGGATCGGGCTCGTGGTGGTCCTCTGGCTGGCGACCGCCTACTGGACGTTCAAGGACGCACGACGGCGAATCGAGGACCCATGGCTCGTCGCGCTCGCGACCCTCGTCGGCCTCTTCCCGCCGTTTCTCGGGCCGATCATCTACATGTTCTTCCGGCCGCCCGAGTACATCCAGGACGCGCGCGAGCGCGAGCTCGAGATCAAGGCGATGGAGGAGCGGCTCGCCCAGCTCGATCAGCGCTGTCCGGTGTGCCGCGCGCGCGTCGAGCCGTCGTATCTCGTGTGCCCGGTCTGCACGACGCGACTGAAGTCGGCCTGTCCTGGTTGCGGGCAGCCGCTCGAGTCGCTCTGGCAGGTCTGTCCGTACTGTGCCGCAGCGATCCCGCACGGGCTACCGTCCCTGGAGGATCTCTCGGCGCAAACGCCCCGCACCTCGCGGCGAGCCAAGGCGAGCGACAGCTAGAGGCCGCGTGGCCCGCGAGACCACACTCGTCCTCGTCAAGCCCGACGGCATGCAGCGTCGCCTGGCCGGGGAGATCATCGCCCGCCTCGAGCGTCGCGGGCTCGAGCTGCGCTGCGCGCGCCTGCTGAAGATCCCCAAGGCGACGGCTCGTGAGCACTACGCCGAGCACAAGGGCAAGCCGTTCTTCGGCCCGCTCGTCGAGTTCATCACGTCTGGGCCGGTACTGGCGCTGGCGGTGAGCGGGGAATCCGCGATCTCGGTGGTCAGGACGATGATGGGCGCCACGAACCCGCTCGACTCCGCTCCCGGGACGATCCGCGGTGACTACGCGCTCGAGCTCTCCGAGAACATCGTCCACGGCTCGGACTCGAAGGCGAGCGCGCGGCGCGAACTCGCGCTGTTTTTCCCGGACGGCCTTGTCTGAACCCGACTACGTCGCGCAGAACCGCGGCGTCTGGACGAAGTCGAACCGCGAGTACACCGACGCCGAGGCCGACCGGGTCTGGCGGGCGGACGAGATCACCTGGGGGATGTTCGGCGTCCCGGAGTCCGAGGTCGGCGCGCTGGGCGACGTTGAGGGCCTCGACGTCGTCGACCTCGGGTGCGGCACCGGGTACTTCTCGGCGTGGCTCGCCCGCCGCGGCGCGCGCCCCGTCGGAGTAGACGTCACGCGCGCGCAGCTGGACACCGCCCGGCGGCTCCAGGCGGAGACCGGGATCGAGTTCCCGCTGATCGAGGCGAGTGCGGAGGACGTCCCGCTCGCCGACGCGAGTTTCGATCTCGCCTTCTCCGAGTACGGCGCGAGCATCTGGTGCGACCCGTACAAGTGGATCCCCGAGGCGCACCGGCTGCTGCGACCCGGTGGGCGGCTCGTGTTCCTGGCGAACAGCCCGCTCGTCATCCTCTGTGCGCTCGACGTCGAGGACACGACGTCGCAGACGCTGCAGCGCGCGCAGCGAGGCATGCACCGAGTCGCCTGGTCGGACGGCGGCGTCGAGTTCCACCTCCCCCACGGCGAGCTGCTCCGACTGCTTCGCGACTCGGGCTTCGAGGTCGAGGAGCTGATCGAGCTGTACGCGGGCGATGCCGCCGAGACGCACGAGTACTACTCATTCGTCACCGCCGACTGGGCGCGAAAGTGGCCGGCCGAGGAGATTTGGGCGGCACGGAAGACCGTCTGACGCTCGCCTCGACGAGCCCGCAGCGCCGCGCGATCCTCGGTCAGCTGCGCATTCCGTTCGAGGCGGTCGCGCCCGACTACGCAGAGGACGACCCGCCCGACGCCGACCCGGCCGAGCTCGTCCGCCGGCACGCAGAGGGGAAAGCACGCTCGGTCCACGCCGCCGGTCTGGTCACGCTGGGTGTCGACACGACGGTCGTCCTCGACGGCCGGATCTACGGGAAGGCAGCCGGCGACGACGAGGCAGCCCACATGCTCAACGAGCTGTCGGGTCGAACCCACACCGTCCTCTCGGGCATGTGCCTACTCGGCGCGGGTGAGGAGGTTGTCGCGCACGAGCTGACGGATGTCACGTTCCGGGTGCTCTCACCGCAGACAGTGGCCGCGTATGTGGGGAGCGAGGAGTGGGAACGCCGAGCCGGCGCGTACGCGATCCAGGGCCTCGGTGCTCGTCTCGTCGAGCGAATCGACGGCGACTATCTGAACGTCGTCGGCCTGCCGGGAGCCCTCCTCGTCTCCCTCCTCGAGCACCACGCGCCGAATCTCCTGCAAACGCGCAGGTAGACTCGACTCCCCCGATGGCCTTGTTCAAGTCTCTCACCGGCTTCGGCGGCCGCGACATGGCCGTCGACCTGGGCACCGCGAACACGCTCGTGTACGTTCGCGGCCGCGGGATCGTGCTCTCGGAGCCGTCCGTGGTCGCAATCGACCAGCGTACGGGCGAGGTGCACGCAGTCGGCGTCGAGGCGAAGCGGATGCTCGGCCGTACCCCAGGGACGATCTCGGCGATCCGCCCGCTGAAGGACGGCGTCATCGCCGACTTCGACGTCACCGAGCAGATGCTCCGCCACTTCATCCAGAAGGTTCACCAGCATCGCTTCGCGCACCCGCGCGTCGTCGTGTGCGTGCCGTCGGGCGTCACCGGTGTCGAGAAGCGTGCAGTCGAGGAGGCAACCCTCTCGGCCGGCGCGCGCCAGGCGTATCTCATCGAGGAGCCGATGGCGGCCGCGATCGGCGCAGGCCTGCCCGTCGCCGAGCCGACCGGGAACATGATCGTGGACATCGGCGGCGGCACGACCGAGGTTGCCGTGATCTCGCTCGGCGGCATCGTCGTCTCGCAGTCGATGCGCGTCGGCGGCGACGAGATGGACGAGGCGATCGTCAATCACATCAAGAAGGAGTACAAGCTCCTCGTAGGGCAGCAGACGGCCGAGGAGATCAAGCTCGAGATCGGCTCGGCGTTTCGCCTGCGAGAGGAGTTGTCAGCGGAAGTCCGGGGTCGCGACATGCTCACCGGACTACCGAAGACCGTGATCATCTCCTCGGAGGAGATCAGGCGTGCGCTCGACGAGCCCGTGACGCAGATCATCGACGCGATGAAGTCCACGCTCGACAAGACGCCGCCCGAGCTCGCGGCGGACATCATGGATCGCGGGATCGTCCTCGCCGGCGGCGGCGCTCTGCTCCAGGGCCTCGACGAGCGAGTCCGGTCCGAGACGCAGATGCCCGTGCACCTCGCCGAGAGCCCTCTGACCTGTGTCGCGGTCGGCTCGGGTCGCAGCCTGGAGGAGTTCGACGTGATTCACCGAGCCAATCGGAGCCGCGCGCGTCGCAACGGACTGCTGCGGTAGCGGTCACGTCTCGACCCGCTTGTTGCATGCGCGCTAGCGGCGTTGCGAAAGCCGGAATCGGCATGGACGCTCGCTACACTGGCCTGTCGTGCCCCGGCATCGCAGCGCACGATCGGCGGCGCTGGGCCTGACCGTCCGGCGCATCCCGACCACGACAGCATCCCCACGCGGCGCAGGTTCGCTTCGCCGCCGCCTCGCCGTGGGTGTTCTCGTCCTCGTGTCGCTCGTCCTCATCACCTTGTCGTTTCGCGCGGGAGAGGACGGCCCGCTATCGAGCGTTCAGTCCACGGGCGCGTCCGTCCTCCGCCCGTTCGCGGTGGGCTTCGAGCGTGTCGCGCAGCCATTTCGGGACGGATACGCCTGGGCGGACAGCCTCCTGAGCGCGCGCTCCGAGGCCGAGCGGCTGCGGGTCGAGAACCGGGAGCTGCTCCAGCGTGCCATCCAGAGTGAGTTCGCGCTCCAGGAGAACGAGTACCTCCGGCGCCTCCTGACCTACCTCGACAGCCCTCGCTTCCCCGACGACTTCGATCCCGTCGCAGCCGAGGTCATCGGCCGGCCGGCCGGGGCCTTCACGCAGGCGATCGTCCTAGCCGCGGGCTCGAGCAACGGCGTTCGCGTCAACGATCCCGTGGTGACGGCCGACGGGCTCGTCGGCCTCGTCATCCGGGTCACGCCGGATACGGCGCGCGTGCAACTGCTGACCGACGAGGAGGCGGCGGTCTCGGCAGTCGACCTGCGCACGAGCGCGCCGGGCATCGTGCGGCACGCTCGCGGTACCCGTGAGACGCTCGTTCTCGACCGCGTGCCCAAGCAAGATCGCGTCAAGGCCGGGGACGACGTCGTCACCGCCGGCTGGCGCGCCAGCGGCCTCAGCTCGCTCTACCCGAAGGGCATTCCGATCGGAAAGGTGACGAGTGTCGGACAGACCGACACCGATCTCTACCAGCAGGTACAGGTCGATCCTTTCGTCGACTTCGGGTCGCTCGACGCCGTGCTCGTGCTCGTCCCGACGGAGCGGCGGCCGTGAGCGCCGGAGCGGTTCTC
Organism: Actinomycetota bacterium; assembly: GCA_020029615.1. GTDB lineage: Bacteria > Actinomycetota > Thermoleophilia > Gaiellales > Gaiellaceae > GMQP-bins7. The sequence goes on along the minus strand of JAIBJO010000007.1, from coordinate 39,035 downwards.
CGCGGGTCGTTCCTCGTGTTCGTCGCAGCGATGCTGCAGACGGTGGTCGTCTCGTCCGTCGTCATCGGCGGCGGCGCGCCTGATGTGCTCCTCGTCGTCGTGGTCTCGCTCGGCCTGATTCGCGGATCCATACCGGGTGCGATCTTCGGCTTCCTGGGCGGTCTCGTCGTCGACCTCATGACGCTGGACACCATGGGAATCACGTCGCTCGTACTCACTTTGGTCGGGTTTTGGGCCGGGCGGTACGGCGAGACGACTGGGCGCGACCGGCGGTTCGCGCCGGTGATCGCAGTCGGTGCGATCACGATCCTGGCGGGTCTCTTCGGTTATGTACTGCACTACATGCTCGGCGAGGAGGTGGTCGCGCGACACGCGCTCGTGACCGCGCTGATCCCCGCGTGCGTGCTGAACCTCGCCCTCGCTCTTCCTTTGCACGCGCTCACCCGGCGCGTGGTCGGCGAGGACGACCGCACCGCGGTGTCACCCGACGTCGAGGTCCTGGCGAGATGAGCACGTGAGCTCGAACCCGTATCAACCGAGTCGGGCGCCATCCGGCCGCTTTCTGCCTCCCGACCCGAGAGTCCGTGAGCCGCATCGGCTCACTCCTCAGCTGGCCTTGCGCGTCGCCGTCCTCGGCGTGGTCGCGCTGGTCGCGTTCACAGTCCTCTTCTTCAGGCTCTGGTCGCTGCAGGTGCTCTCGGGAGACGAGCATCTGAACGCTGCTCAGAACAACCAGCTTCGCCTTCTCCGAGTCGAGGCGCCACGAGGGCCGATCCTCGATCGTCGCGGGCGCGTCGTCGTCTCGAACGTCGCCGGGACAGCAGTCCAGCTCTGGGTCGGCGACATGCCCGAGGAAGGGCGGTACGAGCTGGTTCAGCGGCTTGCGAGCGTCCTCGACGTCCCTCCCAAGGCGCTCGCGCGTACGGTCGACGAGCACCGCCTGGATCCGCTCACGCCGATTACGGTGAAGACCTCCGTCGGCGAGGAACAGGTCAACTACCTCTACGAGCACCAGGCGGAGTTCCCCGGGGTGGCGATCGTGCAGGTCTATCTGCGGGACTACGCGTACGCTGCGCTGGCCGCGCAGGTCCTCGGGTACACGGGCGAGATCTCCCCCGAAGAGCTCAAGCGGCTCCGCCGCGACGGTTACCGGTCCGGCGACCGAGTCGGGAAGACCGGCGTGGAAGCGGCGTTCGACTCGTACCTTCGAGGCCGATCCGGTCTCGCGCAGATTCGCGTCGACTCACTCGGTCGCCCGCAGTCGCCGATCGAGCTGCGCCAGGAGGCGAGACCGGGATACGCGCTCCGGCTCACGCTCGACATCCGTTTGCAGCGGGCTGCCGAGGAGGCGCTGCGCTACGGGATCGACCTCGCTCACCGAAACGAGCACTGGGCCGCCGACGGAGGCGCGATCGTCGCGCTCGACCCGCGCGACGGCGCGGTGCTCGCGATGGCATCGTCACCGACGTACAAGCCGTCGGTGTACGTCGGTCGCGTCGACCCGAAGGAGCTCAGCGCTCTGTACGACGAGAGCGCGAACAACCCGCTCTTCAATCGTGCGATCGCGGGTCTGTACCCGCCTGGCTCGACGTGGAAGCCCGTCACGGCGCTGGCGGGCATGCAGGAGCACGTGTTCTCGCCCTACGAGTCGCTGCAGTGCTCTCCCTTTGCCACGTACGGGCTCGACAAGCAGAAGTTCCGAAACTGGAACCCGTTCGTCGACCGCCCGATGACGCTCCCCGAGGCGCTCTCGGAGTCGTGTGACACGTACTTCTACGAAATCGGGAACCGTTTCTACGAGGGTGGCTCCGAGAGCCGCGTGCGCATGCAGAAGTGGGCGCGCCAGCTCGGGTTCGGAGGCCCGACCGGTCTCGACATCGGCGGAGAGGCGGACGGGCTCCTGCCGACGCCGGAATGGCGCCGCAAGACGTTCGAGAGCGACTGGGACCGCGCGTGGAACCCCGGGGACTCGATCCAGCTGGCGATCGGACAGAAGGATCTCCTGGTCACGCCTCTGCAGATGGCTGCCTTCTATGCGATGCTCGCGAACGGCGGCAACCTCGTGGCCCCGTACGTGGTCTCGGATGTCGAGCAGCCGGGGGGCAAGGGGTCACCCCGAGTGGTACTGCGGCGGTTCGCGCCTCCTCCGGCGACGTCGGCAGGTGTCGACGCCGCGGCGCTCACGGCCGTGCGTGACGGCCTCTACCGGGCGACGCATGCTGCGAGCGGGACGTCCTCTGGCGTCTTCTCCAACTTTGCGGTGCCGATCTCGGGCAAGACGGGCACCGCGGAGAAGGTCGTGCCGCTGCCCGGGTATCCGGCGGACCATCTCGAGGATCAGTCGTGGTGGTGCGGCTGGGGGCCGTCGGACGCAGCACGGATCGTCGTGTGCGCCCTCATCGAGAACGGTGGGCACGGCTCGAGCGCCGCCGGGCCTGCGGCCCTCAGGGTGTTCGAGCGGTTCTTCGGCGTCGAGGCCCCGCCGAGCGTCGTCGTGGAGACGGATTGATGATCGAGATCACCCAGCAGCCGCGTGTTCGTGCCCCCTCGGGTCGTGGTGAGGCCGCGCCGATCGCGTTTCTCCGCCGCCTCGACTGGGTGCTACTCGCAGCGACGTTCGCGCTCGTGGGCTACGGGCTCTGGATCGTCGCCGGAATCACCCGCTTCGACGTACCCGGAGACGAGAACTACTACGTCATGCGCCAGGCGATCGCCGCCGGATTGGGCGTCGTAGGACTCGTCGCCGCCGCGGTCGTCCCAGTGGATCTCGCACGGCGGCATTGGCAGCTGGTGTACGGGACGACGCTCGCACTCATGGTCGTGGTCTTCGTCGCCGCCGAGACGATCCGCGGCTCGAAGCGCTGGATCGACCTCGGCTTCATCCAGTTCCAGCCGTCGGAGTTCGGGAAGGTGCTGTTCGTTCTCGCAATTGCGGGATTTCTGGTCGAGCGCATCGGACGCGTGACACGCTGGCGAACGATCTTTGCGGCAGTCGGGCTGGGAGCGGCCCCCATCTTGCTCGTCTTCCTCCAGCCGGACCTCGGCACCGCGCTCGTGTACTCGGCGGCGCTCGGCGCCGTTCTCTTCTTCGTCGGCGTCCGCTGGCGTCAGCTCCTCGTGTTGCTCGCGATCGGCGTGATCGGGATCGCCTCGATTCTCTGGCTGCTTCCGGGAGCCGGGATCCAGGTGCTGAAGCCGTACCAGGCTGCGCGCCTCACCCTCGACCCCGGGGCAGATCCGAGCGGAATCACGTACAACCTGAACCAGTCGATCACGGCCGTCGGCTCGGGCGGCCTCACCGGGCGCGGGGTCGTCGAGGCAAGCCAGACACGGCTCGACTATTTGCCCGAGCATGCAACCGACTTTGCGTTCGCCTCACTTGCCGAGCAGCGCGGATTCGTCGGCTCGGCGATCCTGCTGCTCCTGTACCTGCTCGTCGTCTGGCGGGGGCTACGGGTCGTGACGGTGGCCGGGGATCTCTACGGGGCAGTGGTTGCCGGCGGGCTCGTATTCGCCTTCCTGTTCCAGATCTTCGTGAACGTCGGTATGACCATGGGTGTCGCGCCTGTGACCGGCATTCCGCTTCCGTTCGTCACGGTCGGCGGCTCGTCGATGGTGACGAACCTCGTGTTGATCGGCGTTCTCCAGAGCGTCCATGCCCGGGGCGAGCTCGCAGGAAGGCGATCCCTCTGAGCGCCGCCGGAGTCCGCGCGTTGATCCGTGAGGCGCATAGCGTCGTCCAGACCGCCCGGGACGAGCTATCGCCCGCGACCGCGGGGCCGATCGTGGTCAGCGGCATGCTGGCCGAGCAGCTTGCCAAGGAGCTGGGCGCGGACGCCGCCGCGGGGGCGGTCGCCGTCGACGACGGGGCGCGCGCGCCCGTTGCCGAGGTGCTCGTTCGCATTCTTGCCGGAGAGCCCTCCGAGGCCGATCGGGACCTCGTTCGAGACGCCGACAAGCGAGGGACCCCCGTGGTCATCGTTCAGCTCTGGCCACAGGCGGACTGGAAGCCGCCATACGTCCTCTCTCCGTTCGTAGTCGAGTGCCGGGCGGGCGAGGGCTTCCCTGTGCGCGAGATCGCGGACGGGATCGTCGAAGCCTCGGAGCACGGGCCGCTGCTCGCCTCACGCATCCCGAGGCTCGAGCCATCGGTCTACCACGCAATCGTGCGCCAGGCGGTTACTCGCTCCGTGTTGCTCGCCGTCGCAGGCCGCGGAAGCGGAGTGGCACGGCCGTTGATCGCGCTCGAGCAGATTCGCATGCTCGCTCGGCTTCGCGCGACCACCAGGGCGTCGGGTGGATCCGACGAGATGCCCCTCGTAGCCGGCGGCGCGGCCCTCGCTCTCGCGGCAGGGTTCGCGTTCCGTGGCGTGGCGCGGTCGGCCAGGCGGGTGCTTCCGGCTCCGGTGGTGGATGCGGGGGTCGCGGCTGCCGGAACATGGGCGCTCGCGAAGACCCTGAGGGTGCTCGAGTCCCGAATCCCCTCCGGCTAGCAGCTTCGTGGGACGGGTCTGTCCGGACCTGGTCCTAGCATGCGCCCCGACCGAGCCGATGGGAGGGACGATGCCGAACACGGAGCTGGCCGAAGAGCTCCTGCAGCTCGAAGAGGCCGACGCGTGGTTCGAGTACCTGGAGTCGACGCGCGGCCAGAGCCAGACGCGGTACGCCGAGGTCGAGCCGTGGGCCTGGGCACGCCTCTCCCAGCGCCTTCGCGCGGTCCGGGCACGCCGCTCGCGCCTTCGTCCTGCGGCGGCCTGACCGCGAATGGGCCGTAACCCGTCCGGAGGGGGCCTGGCGCTGCGGCTGCTACGGTTGCGTCAGGTCATGTCGACCGATGTCTTGAACCCACGCAGCGCGAGGCCGGAACTGCCGACGGCTTTCCGGGGCCCGCGCGCGATCGAACGAGGAGACTTCAACCTTGGCACTACGCTGGTTTCGCTTCGGCAAGAAGCAAGAGGACGAGGGCACGGCTCAAGAGGCCGATGCCGTAGAGGTACCGACACCGCCTGAGGTCCAGGCACCGGAGCCCGTCGGGGAGCACGATGCGCCCGAAGGCCCGAGGAAGAGGCGCCGCCGCGGAACTCGCGGTGGGCGCGGAAGGAAGAAGCCCGCCGGCGCGCAAGCCGTCAGGGACGCGGCTGGCGAGCCCGACGACGCGGCCGACGACGGGCGCGCCCGACCCGCCCGCAAGGCCGAGCGGACCACCGAGCCGAGGACCGAACGCAAGGCCGACAAGCGGTCACAGCGCAGCAGCCGTCGTCGAACGCCGACGAAGCGGGCTCCGCTTCCGGCGGCCAAGCGGGAGCTGCTCATCTCGGTCGACGTCGGCGAGCAGCGAGTCGCGATCCTCGAGGACGACCGTGTCGCCGAGGTCTACCTCGAGCGCCCGGAGCGGCGATCCATCGCGGGAAACATCTACCTGGGAGTCGTCGACAACGTCCTACCGGGGATGGAAGCCGCATTCGTCGAGATCGGGCTCGAGAAGAACGGCTTCCTGTACGTGGACGAGATCGTCGGCCCCGAGCTCGAAGGTCGCAAGGGTGCACGCAAGATCCAGGATCTGATCAAGCGCGGGCAGACCATCCTCGTGCAGGCGGTCAAGGACCCGATGAAGTCGAAGGGCGCACGGCTGACGACCGAGATCTCGCTGCCCGGCCGCTTCCTGGTCTACGTCCCCAACGGCGAAGGCTCGGGCGTGTCACGCCGGCTCGAGGACGCCGAGCGCACGCGGCTCAAGGAGATCGTGAGGAAGCTCGACCCCAAGGGCGGCGGGATCATCGTCAGGACGGCGGCCGAAGGTGCCTCCGCGGAGGACATCGAGCGCGACCTCGTCTTCCTCCAGCGTCTGTGGAAGACGATTCAGACGAAGGCCAAGGGCGCGACCGCGCCGACGCTTGTCTACGAGGAAGCCGAGCTTCCACTGCGAATCGTGCGAGATCTCTTCGCCGGTGACTTCGTCGGTGCGCAGATCGACGACGACCGGACGCACCGGCGCATCATCAGCTACTTGAAGAAGACCTCCCCGCACATGATCGAGCGGGTCCACCGCTATCGCGACAGAGCCCCGCTCTTCGACGCTTCGGGAGTCGAACAGGAAATCCGCTCCACCCTCGAACGACGCGTCGATCTCCCGTCCGGCGGCTACCTCGTCTTCGACTACGCAGAGGCCTTCACGGTCATCGACGTGAACACCGGGCGGTTCGTCGGCTCACGTGGAAAGAGCGCGCAGGGGCGGCTCGAGGACACGATCGTGAAGAACAACCTCGAGGCCGTGAGAGAGGTCGTCCGCCAGCTCAGGCTGCGCGACATCGGCGGCATCATCGTCATCGACTTCATCGACATGGCGAACCCCAAGAACCGCGCCACGGTGGAGGAGGCGCTGCGCACGGAGCTCGAGCGCGATCGGACGAAGACGTACGTCGTGGAGATCTCTCCGCTCGGCCTCGTCGAGATGACGCGCCAGAACGTCACCGACGGGCCTCGCGAGATCATCACGAGTCGCTGCCCGGTATGCGCGGGTGACGGTTTCGTGGTCTCCGAGGCGACCCACGCCCTCGAGATCGAGCGGCGACTGAGGGAGATCGCGAAAGGCTCGCGCGTCCAGGCTTTCCGGGTCGAGGTTCATCCGCGCGTCCTGTCGTTGATCACGGGCCCCGGCGCGAGCAGGCTGGTCGAGATCGAGACGGCGGCTCGTCGACGATTCTTCCTGACGCCTGGCAACGACAACGGCCACGTCCACTTCGATCACTTCGAGGTCCTCGCGCAAGGGAAGCTGGATGCTTTGCGCCCCACGACGCCGGTGGAGGACGGAGCGTCCGTGGACCTCAAGTTGGTCGAGGTCGGGCTGCACGACCCGACAGCCGGCGTCGGCAAGGTCGACGAGTACGAGGTTGTTGTCGCGGCCGCCGCGAAGCTCGTAGGCAAGAAGGTGACCGTGCGCATCGGCCGCGCCCTCGAAGGAGCGGCTTACGCGAGCCTCGACGGCGACGTCGTCGTGCCCACGCCGATCACGTTCGAGGCGGAGGCCGAGCGCCCGATGCGTGCTCCAAGCCGGAAGAAGATCGCGGATGAGCAGGCGGTCGAGGTCGCTTCCTCCGAAGAGGACGAGACCGATCTCCCGATCGAGCCCGAGGCAGCGGTCGACTCCACCGCCGAGGAGCCGTCCGTCGACAGCGAGGACGAAAGCGGATCCCGGCAAGAGGCGGTGACCGCAAAGAAGCGAACTCGGCGTGGAACGCGCGGTGGTCGCGGGCGCAAGAAGCCATCGGCCGCCGCCGCGACCGAAGCGGCTCCGGCTGAGGACCAACCGGTGATCGACGGCGCCGCACAAGCAGCCAGGCCGAAGCCCAAGGCGAGACCGAAAGCCCGGCCGAAGATTCACGTGCCGCCAGCCGATACAGCGGCGGATGAGGAGCCGGTTGCCACTCTGGTCGAGCCGGCGGCAGCTGCCGAAGCGGGCGCCGACCCTGAAGTGAGCGACGACGGCCAGCCCAAGCGCAAGCGCTCGCGCCGAGGGTCGCGCGGAGGACGCAAACGTCGCAAGCCCACGACGAACGGCGAGCAGGTGGAGCCCGAGGCTGCGGATGCGCCTGCCGAGCTCGGGTTGAGCGGCACGGGTGGTGGCGGAGCACTGGCCGGAGTGAGCGGCGTCGTCGCGGGGCCCCCGGCACCCGAGTACGTCCCGATGTCCGAGTGGATCGGGGACTTCGACCCTCGCTCAGAACCGTCGTAGCGCGTCGAGTCCGCTATCATGCGGCGGCTTCGCGGGCGCCCGTGCCCGCGTACAAAACTGCGCTGGGGTCAGACGTACGTCTGACCCCAGCACTGTCTTCAATTCCATGACCTACGCGATCATCAAGGTTGCCGGGAAGCAGTACCGCGTCCGCGAGGGCGAGCGGCTGCTCGTCGACAGGCTCGCCGACGACGAGGGCTCGACGATCACGCCCACGGTCCTGCTCGTGGGAGGCGATGACGCGCCGTTGCTCGACCCGGACGTGAAGGTCACGGCGACGGTGCTCGGTGCGGTCAAGGGCCCGAAGATCAGGATCGGGAAGTACAAGAAGCGCACGGGGTATCGAAAGCACACCGGCTTTCGCGCCTCGTTGACCCAGATCCGGATCGAGTCCATCGGAGGGAAGCCTGCGCGGGCAGCTGCGAAGCCGAAGGCCGAGGCGGCGCCGAAGGAAGCCCGTCCGTCAGCCTCCAAGCCCCCCTCCGCGATCCCGGCGGGGTATGCGGAGATGACCGTGGCGGAGATCAAGTCGGCCGCAGGCGGCTGGAGCTCCGACGAGCTTGCGGCAGCGCTCGCGCACGAGCAGGAGCACGGCAAGCGCAAGGGCGCCCTCGCGACCCTGGAGTCGATGCGAGCACAGAAGGAAGGTGTCTAGTGGCGCACAAGAAAGGGCTTGGATCCTCGCGCAACGGCCGCGACTCGGAATCCAAGCGACTCGGCGTGAAGATCTTCGCGGGACAGGAAGTCAAGACCGGGATGATCATCGTCCGCCAGCGCGGGACGAGGTTCCGTCCAGGTCCGGGCGCCGGCCTCGGGCGCGACGACACGATCTTCGCCCTTCGTCCGGGCACGGTCGAGTTCCGCCGCTCGGGCGACAAGCGCTTCGTCTCCGTCGCCGCGGCTTCGGAGTGAGCCTCTAACCTCCGGCGCCGGAGGCGGCGGAGGCATGTTTCACGATCGTGCGCGCATCCATGCAGAGGCCGGCCGAGGCGGTGACGGCGGCCTCAGCTTCCGTCGCGAGAAGTTCGTGCCGAAGGGCGGCCCCGACGGCGGCGACGGCGGACGTGGCGGTGACGTCGTCGTCGTCGCGGACGGCGCCCTTCGAGACCTGTCGGCCTTCCAGCGGGTGAAAGTCCTCCGTGCCGGCCGTGCCGGCAACGGACGCGGCAGTAAGAAGCACGGCGCGGACGGCGAGACGGTCGAGATCCGGGTTCCGGTCGGAACCCAGGTGCTCGACGGCGACGGCGGGCTCATGGCCGACCTGACAGCTGCCGACACGCGACTCGTGGTCGCGCGCGGGGGTCAGGGTGGGCGCGGGAACGCCCGCTTCGCGACTCCGACTCGCCAGACTCCTCGCTTCGCCGAGACCGGGATGCCGGGCGACGAGATCGACCTCGTCCTGCGACTGAAGCTCGTCGTCGACGCCGCGCTCGCGGGATTCCCCAACGCCGGCAAGTCCTCGTTGCTGCGGCGTATCTCGAATGCGACGCCGAAGGTCGCCGAGTACCCGTTCACGACGATCGAGCCCGTGCTCGGGGTCGTGGACGGTCCGGATGCGAGACAGCTCACCGTGGCCGACGTACCAGGGTTGATCGAAGGCGCGGCTGACGGCGCCGGGCTCGGCCACCAGTTCCTCGCGCATCTCGAGCGCGCGCGCCTTCTCCTGCACGTGCTCGACGCCTCGGAGCCCGAGCTCGAGACGCGGTTTCGGGCAATCGATCAGGAGCTCTCCGCCTACGGGGCGGGTCTCGACGAGCGTCCGCAGGTCGTGGTCCTCAACAAGGTCGACCTGCTTCCGGAGCCGCCGGTGTTCGGAGTGCACGACCGGCGAGTCGTTCGAGTGATCTCGACGTCGTGCGTCACCGGCCACGGGATCGACGAACTGAAGCGGGAGCTCTTCGACCGCTGCCCGGTCGAGAGCCCGCAGGCCGAGGGCGAGGGCCTCGTGCCCGAGTTCCTCGAGTACCGGCCTCGGGCGAGGCGTGGGCCCAGGTTTCGGATCTATCGCACCGATCGCGGCTATCGCGTGGTCGGCACACCGCCTCCGCCCGAGGAGCTCGAGGAGGCACTCAGGCGGATCGGTGTGAAGCGGGGCGCCGAGGTCGAGGTGGGCGAGGAGACGCTCGAGTGGCAGTAGGGCTGCTCGGCGGTGTCTTCGACCCGCCACACATCGGCCACGTGGCGCTCGCGCGCGCCGCCGTCTCGCAGCTGGCCCTCGACGAGCTCCTCGTCCTCGTCGTGGCCGACCCCGGCCACAAGAGCGCAACGACACCCGTAGGCGCGCGCCTCCAGCTGGCGCGGCTGGCATTCGAGGACATCCCCGACGTCACCGTCGAGGTCGACCGCCACGCGCGTACGGTCGACTCGCTCGAAGAGCGTCGGCCGCCGCGCGATGCAGTCTTCATCCTGGGGGCCGACGAGCTTGCGAGCCTCGAAGGCTGGAAGGCCCCGGAGCGCGTCCTCGAGCTCGTGCGACTTGCCGTGGCGATGCGCCCTGGGGTCTCCCACGACGACGTCGAGGCCGTCCGAGAGCGCCTTGCTGCCGGCGATCGCATCGTCGCGTTCGAGCTGGAGCCGGTCGCGATCTCGTCCTCCGAGATCCGCGCCCGCGTGCGGCGCGGCGAGAACATCGCCGACCTCGTGCCGGAGAAGGTCGCCGACGTCATCGCCGGCCTCGGCCTCTACGCGGGGCCCGAGTAGACTGCCAACGACGTCGACGAGGACACGAGACCGACCTGACCCCGCTCGAACAAGCACGCCGCACCGCCGCTCTCTGCCAGGAGAAGCTGGCGACCGACGTCACGATTCTCGACATGCGGGGCGTCTGCGATTTCACAGATTTCTTCGTGATCGCGAGCGGCCGTAACGTGCGGCAGACGAAGGCGATCTACGACGAGGTCGCAGGCGTCCTCAAGAAGGAGCACGGGATCCTGCCGCGCTCGTCGGCGGGTGCGACCGAGGCGACGTGGATCGTCGCCGACTACCTCGACGTCGTGCTCCATCTCTTCACGCCCGAGACGCGCGGCTTCTACCGGCTCGAGGACCTGTGGAGCGACGTGCCGTCCGTCGAGCTCGTAGTCGCGACCGCTTAGACCCGTTGTCCGATACGTAAACTACCCTCGAGGTCGTGCTCTCGACCGACCAGAAGGGCGCCGTTGCCGAACTTGCCATCGCATACGAGGCGACCAAGCTCGGTGTCGGCGTCTATCGACCAGTTGCGGAAGGTGGCCGTTACGACCTCATCTTCGAGATCGGGCAGCGCCTGCACCGCGTTCAGTGCATGTTCGCTCCACTCCACGGTGATGTCGTGGTGGTGCGGCGCTGCTCGACACGGCGGGCCCGTGAAGGCCTGCGCAAGCGGAAATACCGGGCCTCCGAGGTTGATCTGATCGCTGCGTACTGCCCCGACCTCGATCGCTACTTCGTCTTGTCAACGGATCAGTTCGCCGATCGGACGCAGGTCGATCTTCGTGTTGCGCACAGCAAGAACAATCAGCGACTCGGAGTCAATTGGGCGGATGACTTCGACTTCGGCGCTAGACTGACGGCGCTCCTGGGGCCATAGCTCAGTTGGGAGAGCGCGTGACTGGCAGTCACGAGGTCGCCGGTTCGAGCCCGGCTGGCTCCACTGCACGACCCGAGAGAACGTCTCGCCATGTCGATTACTTCGCGGCCTGTTCGTCGTCGTATTGAATGACAGAGGCGCGGCGGTGGGTCGTGCCAGACGAACGGAGAGGAGAGACATGGCAGGCCAGATGGTCCACTACGAGATCCCGGCCGGCGACACCGCGAAGGCGCGCGAGTTCTGGGGCTCGCTCTTCGGGTGGGAGTTCGAGGAGTATCCCGGCTCGCCGACCGAGTACCACATGACACGGTTCTCCGAGACGACGGGCGGCGCGATCTACGGCGCCGACGGCGACAAGCGCGGTGCGCGCGTGTACTTCGACGTCGACGACATCAACGCGAGCGCCTCGCAGGTCGGCGAGCTCGGCGGCAAAGCCGGCGAGGCGAATCCCGTCCCGAGCATGGGCTGGTTCGCGATCTGCCACGACCCGGAAGGAAACGAGTTCGGCCTCTGGCAGACGGATCCGAACGCGGGAGCGTAGAGCGCGTCGTAGCGAGGGGCGGTGACGAAGTCGCCGCCCCGCTCGCCCGTGCGTCCGCTGCTAGAACCTCGGTGACACCGAAGCGAAAGGGGCGGGCATGCCCTTCTATCAGCGTCGCGGGGACGTCCCGCGCAAGCGTCATATCGTCTTCCGCGAGAACGGGCGGCTCCTGACCGAGGAGGTCATGGGGCTCGAGGGCTTCACGGGCAACGAGTCGATCCTGTACCACCTCGAGTCGCCGTGCCGGGTCAAGGAGCTCGGTGCGTTCACGCCGCTCGAGCGCGAGGAGTGGGTGCCGGAGACGCACGCCCACCGGCGAATGAACACCCACGACGTGTCTGCGGAGGGCGACGAGATCTCGGGTCGGCGCACGCTCATGTGGAACTGGGACGTGGAGATCTCGCTCTGTCGCCCCGCCTCGTCGATGGATTACTTCTTCCGAAACGGCGAGGGAGACGAGGTGATCTTCGTCCACGAGGGCACGGGTACGCTCGAGACGACGTTCGGCGACGTCTCCTACAAGGAGGGCGACTACATCGTCGTCCCGCGCGGCACGACGTACCGGTTCGTGCCTGAGGGCGCCCAGCGCTACCTCGTCTTCGAAACGCCCGGGCTGATCGAGATCCCGCGTCGCTACCGCAACCAGTACGGACAGATCCTCGAGGGCGCTCCCTACTACCACCGCGACATTCATCCGCCCGCCGAGCTCAAGACGCACCGCGAGAAGGGCGAGTTCCTCGTAAGGGTGCGCGTTCGCGGCGGCATCCAGGAGTACGTACTCGACTACCACCCGTTCGACGTCGTCGGATGGGACGGCTACCTCTACCCGTGGAGCTTCTCGATCCACGACTTCGAGCCGATCACGGGTCGCATCCACCAGCCGCCGCCCTCGCACCAGACGTTCCAGGGGCCGAATTTCGTCATCTGCTCGTTCTGTCCGCGACATCTCGACTCCGATCCGGAGGCGGTGCCGATCCCGTATCACCACTCGAACCTCCAGTCGGAGGAGATGATCTACTACGTCTCCGGCAACTTCGGCTCGCGCAAGGGCATCTCGGTCGGCTCGATCACCCTCCATCCCTCGGGACTCCCGCATGGGCCGGCGCCGGGCCTCGCCGAGAAGGCGCTCGGGGTTCGCGAGACGACCGAGCTCGCCGTGATGTGCGACACCTTCCGCCCGCTCAAGCTCTCGACCTTCGCCCGTGATCTCGACGACGGGCACTATGCGTTGTCCTGGTACGAGCCACCCTCCGAGGAGCCGGACCTGGCCGGCGTGACGAGCCACCTGTAGAGCTTCGCGATGGGGAGCCCTCGGGGCCGACCTTCGCGCGTCTATTGACTCACGGTGATGCGATAGGCGGCGACCGGATGACCGTTCAGCTCGCCCGCGTACTGGAACGCGAAGCGGCCGTCGCGAAGCTCGCCGGGAACCGCCCCGATGTCCTCCCCGTCGGCGCCGATCGCCGTCGCATGAAGCGCGCGACCAGAGTTCCACGAGCTCGGGACACGGACGGCGAGGGTCGTGTCAGCGCCGAGAGGCTGCCGCACGGTCACGCTCGCATCGTCGCGCTCCACGATCAGGTAGTGAACGCCCTCGGAGAGGGGCTGACCGTCGAACGTGTTCTCGAACGACCCCGCCAGAGCGCGACCGTCACGCGTTCGAGAGAGGAAGCCGTGCGGCGCGATACCAAAGCCGCCGCTCGAGTGGACGCCGGTCGAATCCCAGTTCGCGAGGACGAGGAGATCCCCGAACGTGCTCTCGGTCACGGCGCGCGTGACGTTCCGGTAGCTCGTCAGCCGCACCCCTGCATAGTGCGCGCCGAGGGTGCGCTGGAGATCTCCCACCAGCCCGAGCCACGGGCTGCTGATCGAGTCGATCCAGTCGTTCCAACTGTACGAGCTGACGAGCCCGAAAGCCATGTTCCACGTCAGAACCTCGCCATCGTGGGTCATCGTGCCGTCGTACAGGTCGTGCTGGTAGAGGAGGACCTTGTCGTGGAAGAGCCAGGTGGCGAGTGGATACGGCGCCCAGTTGCCATCGCCGAAGATCTCGTCGGGAAGGTCGTGCTCGCGGTCCATCATGAGCATGCTCCCGTGGAAGCCCGCGAAGTCGCGCGCCAAGCGGTCCCAGCCGTCCTCGGCCATGAGGCAGCGGTCCGAGTACGGCGCCATCACAGCCAGCCATCCGTCGTAGTACGCGAGCGGGCTCGCCGACGCGCGATTGAAGTCGCGAAGCCACTGACGCGCGCCCACCTGGTCGAAGAAGAGGCAGTCCGCCGGGACGTCCGTACGCCACTCCTGCATCAGCCGGGCCACCCGACTGCGGACGAACGGGGCGTAGGGCGAGACGACGATGCCGGACTTCGGTCCGTAGGCGTCGACGACGGGATTGCCGTCCCTGTCGATCACGGCGATATCACTCGGCTGGAGTGGCGACGGGAGCGTCTTCATCGTCGGCGAGTCGTCGGACCACCAGCTGACGTTGAGATACGGCATCACGAGCTGTCCGAGCGAACGCGCGGTCTCGACGACGGACGTGAAGTCGGCGTTCGTCCCCCAGCGCCGATCCGGCGGCAGGAAGTCGGGATCGGTCTCGTCGTGCCCGCCCGGCTGGAACGCGACCGGGTGCAGGAGTGCGGGCGAAGGAAGGAGCGGCAGGTCCTCGTACCAGTCCCGGAACGGCTTCAGCTTCACGAGGTCCGCCTTGATCAGCGGGGCCCGCGCGAGCGTGTTCAGTCGAGGACCGAGCTTCGTCCGCGCGGACGGGTACGCGTCGAGGCCGTTCTCGCCCCGATACGCGAGGATCGACTGGTCCGCGGTCTGGCCGACTCGGATCCGAACGACGGGGCTTGCCCAGCGACCGCGAGGTGTGATCCACGTTTGAAACTGATGGATGACGCAGAACCACCGTCCAGAGCAGCGGCCGGACGGCGGGTGCCGGAGGAAGCCGATCACGACGGGCTGAATCGGGCCTCGGTTGACGGAGTAGACCGAGAGATGTCCGCCCCCGGCATCGAGGGCGACGAAGTCGGCAAACGCCCACCGGGACGGGTAGACGTGAAGGTCGTTTCCGACTCGCGTGAAGTAGCCGGGCTCGAGTCGGACTCCGGGCAGGACGTTCGGTGCGTAGCCCGCCTCGACGGTGCGGATGTCCCCGAACAGCTCCCCGGGAAGCGAGACGTTGGTCAGCACGACGCCCGCGCTTCGATTCTCGACCGTCACGCGGAGATCGAAAAACTGCGCGCGGGCACGGAGCGCGACCGTCGCCGAGCCAAGGGCGACATCGCGGTACGCCAGGGTCAGGGTGGCGGTTGCCGGAGTCCACTCGTACGAGAAGCGGCGTGCGCCGCCCGGGGTGAAGGAGCACGCGCTCTCGAGCGCCGGGCGGCCTCGGGATTGCGCGCGCCAGAGGCAGCCCCTCGTTCCGTGCGCGACGCGAGCTCCAGCCTTCCGGTCGACGAGGTCGACGATCGTCCCGTTTCGCTTGTCGAGCGTGAGTCGATACGCGGCCGTCGTCACGACGAGACGACCCGCGGCGCTGTCGTCGAAGGTGATTCCAGGGAGCCGCTCGAGACCCGCGGTGGCGGAGGGTGCGGCCCCCGTGCCCAACGCGACGGTCACGAGGGCGAGGGCGGGCCACCGAAGCAGGCGCAGGCGAACGTATGCGCTCATCTCGCCCTGGTCTCGTTGCTCATGAGAGACGGCCATCATGTCGGCGTGCGCGACGGCGCCGCTGGGACAGCCTTGTCGAGCGAAAGGACGACCAAGCGATGAGAGTCACTCCATATGCGATCCGTGCCCGCCCGCTCATCGCGTCGCTCCTCGTCGTCCTTCCTGCCGTGCTCGTGATGCCGGGAGCGTCGGCGACGCCCGCATCTGCCGCGGTCCGACCCTTTCAGGATCCGGTTTCCACGCTCCGCCCGCGTAGGCTTCAGCAGTTTGCCGACTCGTTCGTGACTCGATCGGGGATGCGCCTTCTCGTGGCGGGTCGCCCGTTCCGTTTCGGGGGTGCGAACATCGAGTGGCTCGGCCTGACCGGGTACGGCCCTTTCGATCCGAATGGCCCGCACTATCCGAGCAACTACGAGATCGACGATGCGATGGCGACGGCGAGGGCAATGGGGGTCAGGGTCGTCCGAAGTCAGACGATGGGCGACTCGGTCGGCTGCGAGCACTGTATCGAGCCGACTCGCGGGCACTTCAACCGAGCTGCTCTCGAGCGAATCGACTACGCGCTCAGGTCCGCACGTGCACACGGCATGAAGATCATCCCCACGATCGTCGGCGACGATGCGCGTGCGGGCGGAACGGGTTGCGTCTACCTCCGCTGGCGGGACATCTCCGTCCCCAACTGCTCGCTCGTCGACATGCCGCCGTTCTGGACCGACGAAACGGTGATCGGCGACGTCGAGGCGCACATCGAGGAGCTGCTCGAGCACGTGAACGTCTACACGGGCGTCGCGTACAAGGACGACCCGACGATCTTCGGTTGGGACCTCCTGAACGGTGGCGGCAGTCCCGTCACTTGGACCAGGCGGATCGCCGGCTATATCCGCAGCATCGACAGACGCCACCTCGTTCTGTCCGGGCGCGAGAACGCGGGCATCCGCGACGTCGACGTCTGCGTGAGCTTCGTCTATCCGCACTGGAATCAGCCGCTGGCTTCGGTGAGGCGCGGCATCGCGAAGTGCAAGCGTTCCGGCAAGCCGTTCGTCGCCTACGAGTACGGCTGGGATCGCACCAACCACGCGACTCTGAACGGCCTGCGTAGCTTCCTCGGGTCGCTCGAGAAGGCAGCCTCCGAGATCGCGGGCGATGCGTTCTGGGCGCTCCTGGGCCACAAGGACGGCCACGGCTGGATGCCGATCCCGGCCGACACCTCCGATCCGACGATCGCCCACTCGGGTGAGAGCGGGCAGTGGTGGGCCTTGTACTACACCGGGATTCAAACCATGGTCAACACGCCTGCAGACATGGCCGCACGCGCACAGATCATCCGGAGCCACAACTTCCGAATGAGCGGACTGCGGGTGCCGGCGCACGCGATTCCTCCGACGCCGATCGTCACGTCCGTCGCATTCGGCCCGACGAGCTTCATCGGACGGATCGGCGCCCGGGTCTACTGGCAGGGCTCGGCCGGCGCGAAGAACTACAGCGTCCAGCGTTCGGCCGGCACAGCTGGTCCGTGGAGGACCGTCTGCAAGCTGTGCGTGACCGATCTCGACGACGGTTACATCGACCTTAGCTCAGGCGCACGCACGAGTTGGTATCGCGTCATCCCCCACAACCTCGACGGGAAGCCGGGACCGGCGTCGAGGCCGATGCGGAGCTCGACACGGTGACGCACTCACGCGATCCATGCGCCGCGAGAGAACCCAACGGCCACCATCCCGCCAACGGCGGCGAACCCGATGATGAGCCCGAGACGTAACCTCGGGCGCGGCGCCGCAACGGCGGCGAGAGCAATGAACAGCGGGAAGTCGGCAATCAAGAAGCGGGGGATGCTGACCAGCGGAACGACCGCAGCCGGGGAGCTCAGGACGATGGCGATGACCGCGGCGGAGTAGAGGCCGAAAGCGGACCCGAGGCGTTTCCACGCCACCCACGTCAGGCCGGCCGCCGAGATGAGGAGCACCGCCTGCAGGAGATTCCATGTGCCTCGCTGCTGGGACTCCTCGAAGCCTGTCGGAAACCCGTTGTCGGCGGGCAAGTGAAGAACGAGCTCGGCCGCCCCTTCCTTGGCGGTGCGAAGAGCGTCCCATACTCCCTGGAGTGGTCCCGAGGTGTGGGTTTCACGAAGCCAGAAGACGCTCTGGGAGTGGTAGAAGGCTCCGGCATCGTCGAAGTGCACATGGAGGTAGAGGGCGTAGGCTCCGAAGGCCGCGGGAAGCAGGATCAACGCGAGCGGCCGCACTATCGATCGAACCGTTCGCTCCTCAGGCCACAGCAACACGAGGAGCGCCGGCAGTAGGGCAAGGCCGGTCGGCCTCGTCGCGACCGCGAGCCCTCCGAGGACCCCCGCCAGGATCGCTCGCCGACGCATCGCCGCCACGAAAGACCAGCTCGCAAGCGCGAGAAAGAGCGCGTCCGAATAGACGGCGGTGAAGACGAACGCGAAGGGGAACAGCGCGAGGAGTAGCACGCTGTCCGAGGCGACCGCGTCGCCTACCAGGCGCTGCGCGATCTTGAAGACGGCAATCGCCGCGACCCCCGCCGCAACGAGGGAGACCACGACTCCGGCGATCACGGTCGAGTGGAGAGCCGCAGCGACTCCCCTGACGACCATCGGGTACAGCGGGAAGAAGGAGGCGCTCTGCTCCACGTCGTACCCGCGGTCGGCAATGCGGATGAACCATCCGGAGTCCCATTGCGCGAACACGTTGAACACGAGGCTCAGGTGTGGGCCATCGGCGGGGAAGTTCGGGACGTTGTGCGGGAGCGGTACCCAGAGCAGCGCTACGATCGCTGCGAGCCAGTAGCCGACGCGAATCGCGATCATCGTCCAGAAGGGCGCCATCGTCGGCGTCGTCAACCTCGCGAGGGCGCTCCGGACGTTCACACGGCCTACGCGTTTCGGAGTCCGAACCGGTCTCGGCGCGCCGCGGGCATGGCTTCGGACGCTACCCGATCTTCGTCTCTGCAATCCTCCCCCCGTGGACGCCGATCGCTTCCTCCGCGAGCTCCCTCGTCTGTTCGACGACTTCCCGCAGTCGGAGCACCCGCGCGATCGACGATTCGCGAGGATCGTCAGCGATGTCGAGAACCTCGCGAAGGAGAACAACTTCGCACTTCTCAACCTGGCCGCGTCGTGCCTGGATGACGGGGAGACATACGTCGAGGTCGGCGTTTTTCACGGCGCCAGCCTCGTCGCCGCGATGCTGGGCAACGAGCACCGGCGATTCGTCGGCGTCGACAGCTTCGAGTTCCGCGACGCTACTCTCGACGTGGTGGAGCGTAACCTCACGGCATTCGGCCTTCCGCGGCCGGAGCTCCTCGTCGGCGACGTTTTCGAGCTCGTCCCCGCAGGCGCGCTGAACGACGCGCGTGTCGGCGTCTGGTACTACGACGCGCTGCACACCTACGAGGCACAACTCGAGGGGCTGCGGATTGCGGAGGCGTGCCTTGCGCCAGGCGCCCTTCTCATCGTCGACGACACCGACTGGGAGCAAGTCGAGCGAGCCATGGACGACTACGTCGCGGAGCAGCCTCGCGCTCGTCGGATCCTCACCGTCGACGGCAAGGATCGCGGAAATCCGCAGTGGTGGGAGGGAATGCAGGTCCTGCGCTGGGAGGGGTGAGCCCCTAGCTAGACTCCGCGAATCGTCAACCGGCGGTTGAGCACGACTCCGCTGATGTCGTTGAGCGCGAACGTCGCCGTGTAGGTCTGGCCCTTGACGGCGTCGAAACGAAGCCGTGCGCTGATCGTGCAATCCACGCGCAACGGGGACGACTGCTGTCCGACAGCGATGAGCTTGCCTCCCCTGAAGACGCGCCACGTCATCCCGATGGCTGACCCGGTCGCGTTCGTCGCGCAGTAGCGGCGCGCGTAGAGGTTGACGAGAGGTGTCGGCGTGCCACCCTTGATCTGGAGCACTCCGTTCCGCGCGTCAAGCGGTCTCGCGCTCGCCGTGAATCGCGCCGGGGAGGCGCCCTTCGCGGCACCGTTCGCGGCGTAGACACCCGACTCCCACGGCTGGCCTTGATCGTCCTGGAAGACGAACCAGATGAACATGTGGACGAACGGGAGGCTCGTCGCCATCGAGATCGACTGCTGGATGAAGGCGGTCTGCGTCGCGTACGAGACACCGAGGGCATCCGGTGGCTTGGTCTGATGCCCGTACTCGGTGATCCAGATCGGAACCGACTTGCGCTTGAACCACTTCTTGAGGCTCTCGTCGAAGCGGGGAAGGGAAGCCAACGAGACGTTCGGCCACCTCACGACCTGCGACGGAGGAGAGCTCGGGACCGAAGGGTACGGGTGGTGTGACCAGGCGTCGAACTTGAGCGTCGGACTTGCTTTCGCGACGAGCTCCGCGAACTTGCCCGGCGAGTGCGTAGGACGCAGTCCGGCCGGCCTGTCGGTCCCCCGGGCAGAGGTCTCGCCGATGGCAATCTGCGCCTGGGGATTGCCGGCCTTGATCCCCGCGTAGGCGGCCGCGGCGAGCTTCGCGTAGTTGGCGGGTGCGACCGACTTCCCTGCCGCGTTGAACTGAGGCGTTAGGAACGTCTGCAGATTTGGCTCGTTCCAGATCGACCAGAAGCGGACGAACGGGTAGCCCATGAAGCGGCCGGAGTAACGACTGGCGATAGCCCGGGCGAACGACGTGAAGTCGGAGATCCTCGTCGGCATGACGTTCGGGCTCTTACCGCCGTTCGCCCAGCGCGGAGTTCCCGAGATCGTGAGGACGACCTCTTGGTCGTTGTCCTGAGCGGCCCGTACGGCCTCGTCGATGTCGTCGAGGATGTATGCGGGGTCGAACGGATCCGCCGCGTCCGCCGGACGGGTCTTGGCCGCGAGGTTCCACTGAACGAGCAATCGCATGATGCTTGCGTTGGTCTGTCCCGACGTTTGGATTCGTACCGCGCGATCACCGACCCAGCGGAAGCTCGGGTCGTCGTGGAAGCCGATCCACATGCGCTCGGCCGCGAGCGCCGCTGGTGCCGCGAGGGCTCCCAGGACGAACAGGGCTACGACGAGGCGAACGGTACGTCTCACGAATGTCTCCTTGAGGCGGCGAGAGTCGACGGGAGAGAGGCTGGAAAGCCCCCGCACCCTAGCGTTTCGGGTATGAGGCTTGTGTAAGGACGCCGTGTTCCAGGCGCTGGATCCTGCCATTAGACTCCTCGGAATGTCCGTCTCGGTCTGGGAAGCACTCTTCATGCTCGTGGTGCTCAAGCTCCCACTCGTGTACCTGCTGACTGTCGTCTGGTGGGCCGTTCGCGCGGAGCCTCGGCCGACGGGCGAGAGCGACAACGTCGGCGTCCTCGCGCCGCTCACCCCGTGCGGCTGGAACGAGTGGAGGCGCCGGCGATCTGCCCGACCAGGCATGCGACCCAATCGACCGGCGGGGCGTCGTGCCGGCGCACGCCGAGCTCGGACGGCCTGATGGAGGCTTCCGCCAGGAGTGCGGACAGAGTCGCGGGGTTTCTCTGCGCCTTCTCACTCGCGCTCTCTGCGATTGCCGTGGCCCGCGCTCCCGGGGTGCTCGCGCCCGCCGCGATCGTCGTCGCCCTCGTCGCCGTGCGAATGACGGACGCTCATCGTACGCTGGCGGCCGTGTCGGTCGCGGTGGGCGGCCTCGCGTTCTTCTTCGGCATGGTGATCGCGATCACGACCGATAACGCACTGTTCTAGGGGCCTTGGGGCGCTGCTACAACGTCTGACGTGGCTTCGTCTCTCGAGCCCTCGGGTCTGAACACCGGGTACGTCGGTCAGCTCCTCGAGCAGTACCTCGACAACCCCGCGGGAGTCGACCCCGCATGGCGCGAGTTCTTCGAAGGTGCAGACGAGCGCGTGCTCTCCGCGCTTCCGGGCCTGACGCGCCTGGGCGCTCGCCGCCCGTCTGACGACGGGCACGAAGTCCCGGCCGGCGTCCTGCTCGAGGAGCCGGCGACCTCGTCGCCCGATACCGGTGGGCCGCCACTGGAGCCAATGCTCCCCCCGACTGTCGCTCAGGCGCCCGCGCCCGAACCGCACGAGACTGAGGCCGACGCGCCGGTCGACGACTCGGAGCTTCTCGCAGGGGTGGCCGCAGCGATGTCGCTCGTCAAGGCGTATCGCATGCACGGGCACTTGAATGCCCGCCTCGACCCGCTCGGCTCCGAGCCCATGGGCGACCCTGCGCTCGACGAGACGGAGCTTCAGCCACCGTTGACGCAGGAGCTGCAGGCACGCATCCCCTCTCGTCTGCTTCGCCTCTCCGTGCCCGGCAAGTCGCTGCTCGAGGCGCTGCCGAGACTGCGCGAGGTCTACACGGGGACGATCGCCTATGAGATAGAGCACATCTCCGATCACGCGGAGCGCATCTGGCTGCGCCAGGCGATCGAGACCGGGCGCTTCCGGCAGCCGCTCGACCCATCCGAGCGCCGTGTGCTGCTCGAGCGACTCGCTCGGGTGGAGGCATTCGAGACGTACCTGCGCCGTGCGTTCATCGGCCAGACGCAGTTCTCGATCGAGGGGCTCGATGCACTCGTGCCGATGCTCGACGAGGCGATCGAGCTCGCCGCGGAAGGCGGAGCGCACGAGGTGCTGATCGGCATTGCGCATCGCGGGCGACTCAACGTCCTCGCGCACACGGTCGGGAGGCCGTACACGGCGCTTCTTCGAGAGTTCGAAGGCGAGCGGAGCATCGACGCGCTCATGGCCGATCCCGAGGGCGGGACGGGCGACGTGAAGTACCACCTCGCCGCGTCCGAGACGCGGACGACGCGAGCGGGCGAGGTGCAGGTGACGCTGGCCGCGAACCCAAGCCATCTCGAGGCGGTTGACCCTGTGGTCGAGGGGCTTGCGCGCGCCGAGCAGACGGACCGCTCGCACGGGGCCGGAGTTCACGACACGACGATCGCGCTGCCAATTCTCATCCACGGCGACGCTTCCTTCACGGGGCAGGGTGTCGTGGCGGAGACGTTCAACTTCCACTCGCTCGACGGCTATTCGACGGGCGGGACGCTCCACGTCATCGCCAACAACCAGATCGGGTTCACGACGGAGCCCGTGGAAGGCCGCTCAACGCGGTACTCGAGCGATCTTGCGAAGGGCTTCGACGTCCCGATCATCCACGTCAACGCCGACGATCCCGAAGCGGCGTTGTCGGCAATCCGGCTCGCGCTCGCCTATCGAGCAGAGTTCGGGCACGACGTCGTGATCGACCTCGTCGGCTATCGGCGCTTCGGGCACAACGAGCAGGACGAGGCGGCGTACACGCAGCCGCTGCAGGCGGAGCGCATCAAGCGACAAGCGCCGGTTCGCGAGACCTACGCCGCCAAGCTCGTCGCCGACGGCATTCTCACCGATGCTGAAGCGAGCCAACTGCTCGAGGCGACGCTCGACGAGCTGCGCGGGGTGCACGATCGGCTCCGCGCGTCGTTCGCCGGGCCCGAGCCGACCGTCGAGCCGAGGATTCCCGGAGACACGGGGGCGCAGGTCGTGACGGCGGTGCCGGCCGAGCGCCTTCTCGAGCTCAACGAGCAGCTGCTCCGTGTCAAGGAAGGCTTCGAGGTGAACCCGAAGCTCGCTCGCCAGCTCGGGCGTCGCCGCGAGGCGATGCTCGACGGTGGGATCGACTGGGGGCACGCCGAAGCGCTCGCATACGCCTCGCTGCTCGAGGAAGGGATCCCGATCCGCCTCTCCGGTCAGGACACCGAGCGGGGCACGTTTTCCAACCGTCACGCGGTGCTCCACGATCCCCGAACGGGCGAGACGTTCACCCCGCTGCAGGAGCTCCCCACGGCAGCTGCGTCGTTCGAGATCTACAACTCGCCGTTGTCCGAGTTCGCTGCGCTCGGCTTCGAGCACGGCTACTCCATCGCGGCCCCGGACGCGCTCGTCCTCTGGGAGGCGCAGTACGGCGACTTCGTCAACGGCGCGCAGATCGTCGTCGACCAGTTCATCGTGTCTGGACGGTCGAAATGGGGGCAGACGTCGAGGCTCACGCTCCTCCTCCCGCACGGCTACGAGGGAAACGGCCCGGAGCACTCGAGCGCGCGCCTCGAGCGGTTCCTGCAGCAGGCGGCGCAGGACAACATCCGTGTCGTCAACTGCACCACAGCAGCGCAGTTCTTCCATCTCCTCCGCCGTCAGGCCCTCGACGCGACCGCACGCCCGCTCGTCGTCATGACCCCGAAGGGATTGCTCAGGCTGCGGCAGGCGACGTCCACGCTCGAGGACCTGACGCAGCGATCGTTCCGGCCGGTGCTCGACGATCCCGGTGTCGATCACGGCGCAGCGCGGCGCCTGGTCCTGTGCAGCGGGAAGGTGTACTACGACGTCGTCGGCCACGAGCTTCGCGCCTCGTCGCCGACCGTCGGCGTGGCGCGGATCGAGCAGCTCTATCCGTTTCCGGTCGAGGCGGTGGCGTCGCTCGTGGCGTCGTACCCGGAGGTGCGCGAGATCGTGTGGACGCAGGAGGAGCCGCAGAACATGGGTGCCTGGCGCTCGTTGCGGCACCGGCTCGACGAGGCCGCTGCGCACGCCCCTCACGCGGTCAGCGTCCTCTACGTCGGCCGAGCCTGGCGCGCCAGCCCGAGCGAGGGATACCCGGGGCTCCACCATCGCGAGCAGGACCGGATCGTGCGCGAGGCACTCGGCTATCGCGCGTAGTCCGGCGAGCTGTCAGATGCGGGGACGGCCGCGGCGCGCGAGCGAGGACGCGACGCGTGGGGCGTTTCGCCTCGCCGCCAGCACCATCCGCTCGCGCTGCTCGGGGGGGAGCCTGCGCCAGGCCTCGTACATCGCCACGGCGACCGTCATCGGTCGGATGCGACGCACGAGATAGACGAGCACGGCGGACACGAGGAACGGCATGGCGAGATCCTTGCACATGGAGGGCGCCGGCCCGAACCGCGGTCATTACCAGGGTTTTCCACGGGTGCTACGGTAGAGTTCCGCCGTTCGGGAGTGCACATGTCGGATTTCGAAGACCACCCTGCAACCGAGATCGAGTCCCCGTTCGCACAGGCAATTCGCGAACATCTGGAGCTGAAGGGACGAAACGCGGCGCTCGACACGGAGATGCCGCTCGAGCGCTACCTCGACGGCGACCAACTCGAGAACCACCCGCTGTTCAAGAGCGAGGAACAGGCGCGCATCGAGGAGACGTTGGACGGCGAGCCCGCCGCCGAGCTGAGCTCCGAGCGACTGCCGTGGCCCGGCGAGGAGACCGCGGAGAACGTCGAAGGAGCCGCCCTCGACGAGGCGTTGTGGACGGGGCGTCCACGAGACTTCGACTGGGGCGACTGACCATCCGACGGCCGGCAGGGTCGCGCTCGTGACTCCGGACGAGCGCCTCCGGCGCTACGCCGAGCTGACGGTTCGTGTCGGAGCAAACGTGCAGCGCGACCAGGACGTCGTCGTCACGTGCCTAGTCGACCATGCCGAGATCGCGCGCGCGGTCACCCGCGAGGCATATCGCGCCGGCGCGCGCCACGTGATCGTCCTTTATTCCGATCTGCACATTCGCCGAGCGGCAATTGAGCTCGGGCCTGAGGAGGAGATCGGCTGGTCGCCCCCGTACCTCCTCGACTGGATGCGCCGCTGGGCCGAGGAGCGGCCGGCGCTCATCTCGTTGACGGGCAACCCGGATCCCGATCTGCTCGCCGATCTCGACCCCGCGCTCGTCGGCCGAGCCGACCCACAGGAGATCCGGAAGCTCATGGGCAGCGCCATCGCGGCACGTCGGTTCAACTGGTCGATCGTCTCCGCCCCGAACGCCGGCTGGGCGACTCAGGTCTTCGGCGAGCCGGACGTCGAGCGGCTCTGGGAGGCCGTCGCCACGACCATGAGGCTCGACGAGCCGGACCCCGTCGCGGCCTGGCGCGCTCACACCGACGAGCTCGACGCGCGAGCGGCCGCGCTCCAGAGCCACGGCTTCGACGCCGTTCGATTCCGTGGTCCCGGGACCGACCTCACGATCGGTCTCCTGGCGTCGTCGCGCTGGGTATGCGCGGCATTCGACACGGAGACCGGGATCACACACATCGCGAACATGCCCACCGAGGAGATCTTCACGACGCCGGACTGGCGCCGTACCGAGGGGGTCGTCAGCTCGACCTTGCCGTTGATCGCGTCCGGCACGCGCGTGTCCGACCTCGTCGTCCGCTTCGAAGGCGGCAGGATCGTCGACGTTCGTGCGTCCGAGGGCGCCGACGTGATCCGCGAGCAGATCGCCGTCGACGAGCAGGCCGGCTATCTCGGCGAGGTTGCGCTCGTCGACGGCTCGTCGGCCGTGAAGCGCACCGGCCTCGTGTTCTCGGACACGCTCTTCGACGAGAACGCAACCTGCCACATCGCCTTCGGCAGGGGGATCCCGAAGACATTGGGGCTCGGAGGGGACGTGTCCCCGGACGAGCTGCTCGAGCTGGGCGTGAACGTCTCCGCCGTGCATACGGACTTCATGATCGGCGGAGCCGAGGTCGACGTCGACGGTCTCGATGCGGATGGCGGTGCCACGCCGATCATCCGCGGCGATATCTGGCAACTCGCGTAGCGGTTCCCCTGTGGAGGCGGTCGAGGCCGTCGTGCTCCATTCCCGGCGCGAACGCACCGCCACTATCACGCGGAGATTTGGCTCAAGCATACGGTTTCAGGCCCCTCGGCAGGAAGCATCCACAATGACCTTGACATGACTCAGAAATGATGTCACTATGCAGTCATAGTGCAGCTCGAGAGCCACATCCAGGCGATCCAGCAAGATCTGGCAGTCACGGCAGGACTTGGAGACGAGGCCACGGCCGAGGCAGCTCGTCGCTTGAGCGAGGCTCTCGCGTCCACGCTCCATCTCCGGCTCCTCGACCTTCTGGGCGAGGCGGCGCTCGAGATCGGAGCACAGCTCGACGCGGGGCGGATCGAGGTCCGGCTTGCCGGTCGCGACCCGGAGCTCGTCGTCGTCACCGACGAGGTCTCCGATGGAGCCCAGGTCGGATTCGGCGAGGAGCACTCGGGGCGGATCACGCTTCGGCTTCCGGAGTCTCTCAAGGTGAGCGTCGAGGCGGCTGCCGCCCGCGAAGGCATCTCTACCAACGCCTTGCTCGTGCGAACGATCGCGCGGATGCTCGATCACCGCTCGTCCAAGCGCAGCCGCAATCGAATTCAGGGCTACGCCCAAGGTTGAAAGGAGAGCACCATGCTTCTCAGGCCACTTCCGCTCGAGTACGCGAAGCTCATCGCCCTCGGCGACCGCGTCCGCACCACGCGCGAACGCACCACAGGCCGTCGATTCCGCCGCACGAGCCCTCGGGACAGGGCGTAGACGCGAGATGCCGGTCTTCGAGACTCCCGGGAGCGTCTCCCTCCAGGTCAAGCTCCCGAGTGGGCGCGTCGTGGTCACGACGACCGACGAGCCACGGACGAGCGTCGAGCTGGTTCCTGTCGGCCGTCGCGGCCCCGACGCGATCGACGACGTCTCGGTCACGGCCGAGGAGCACCACGGACGCCACGTCGTTCGCGTCGAGCAGAAGGACAGGCTCCGCTGGGGTCCGATCGAGATCACGTGGGGTGGCGACATCGAGACCCGGATCACATGTCCAACCGGAGCGGACCTGGAGCTCTCGGGCGGCTCGACCGATCTCCGCGTCGACGGCGATCTCGGAGACGTCTCCATCCGCACCGCTTCGGGCGACGCGACGCTTCAGGCGGTCCGAGGCAAGCTGCAGGTGAAGACGGCCAGCGGTGACATAGCCGTTGCGACGGTCGAGACCGAGGCGTCGTTGGCGACGGTCTCGGGCGATCTCGGCGTCGGGCTTGCCAACGGCCCGATCATCGCTCGCGCGGTCTCCGGCGATGTCACGATCGGATCGCTTCGTGGATTGCTCGGCCTCTCGACCACCTCGGGCGACGTCGACGTGCGCTCTGTCGAGGCGGGCGAGGTCCGAATTCAGACGGTGTCGGGTGACGTTCGCGTCGGGGTCGGTCGCGGTACTCGCGTCTGGATCGACGCCGGCACTGTCTCGGGCGAGCTCGAGTCGCAGCTCGGGCTCGAGGATGCGGAGCCGAGCGGAGGCGACGCCGCCTCCGGAGGCGAGCCCGTGGTGCCTCTCCACGTCAAGACGGTCAGCGGAGACGTTGCGATCGTCCGAGCGAGTGAGGCGGTCTCCGCCTCTAGGTTGCCGCTCTGACGGCTGTGACGACTTCGTCCTCGCGGCCTTCCAGCAACAGGTCGACGAGCCTCCTGCGCCCGCTCTCACGCAAGCCGAGCGGCGTGGTCAGCACGTCGTAGAGCCGCGACTCGTCGAGCCCGGCGTCGCGGGCGGCACCGACGATGCGCGCGATGCTGCGGCGGGGCCTACCGTCCTCGAATTGCCAGGCCGGGTATCGCCACTGGGTCGAGCCGGGCTCGCGCACGGCGAGGAGCTCGCCGTTGCGTCGCATCAGGTCGATCGTCGCAGGATCGACGGCGAGGCGGGCGGCAAGCCAGGTCGCGGCGATGCAGTCGGGATAGCGAGCGGCAGTCGTCGAGCTCATGCCCCGGGGAGCCTATCCGCACGCGCGCCGCCTCTCTTACGGGAGCTTCGCCGTCATTGCCGCCCATACCGCTTCGTCACCCCCGCCGTCCCACGTGTCGACGATCCCGCCGGCGGCGTCGAGGAGGATGAGGTGCGGCTGGTACTCCGCTCCGAGCGCGCGGGCCTGGTCCCGCCGCCGGTCCTGGATCGACGGCCACGACCACTCGTAGCGCTCGATGAACGCCTTCGCCTCGTCAGGCGTGTCCGCGACGTTGATGCCGAGGTACGAGACCTCCGGGTTGTCTCGCTGAAAGCTCGCGTAGGCGACCGCCTCGCTTTGGCACGTGCCTCACCACGAGGACCAGACGTTGATGAGCACGGGTCGGCCGCGGTAGTCGGTGAGCGAGATCGGATCTCCGTCGAGCGAGGCGCCTTCGATCGCCGGAGCTCGCTCACGTGAGGGATCCTGCGGCGAGTCGTTCTCGGCCCGCGTGGCACCCGGTGTCGCCGAATGCTCGCCCGAGCTGCCTCCGCAGCCCGTGGCAACGAGCGCGCACAGCGCCGCGATCGTCACCACGAGCGTGCGCATGCGCCCACTGTATCCCCACCACCCGACCGGTCTCGGTCGATTTCATCCTTTTGCAAGATGTGGACCCGGCGCTTCCTCGCCGATAGCCAGATTCATGCGTCGGTGTGCAGCTCTGGCCGTTGTGACGCTCGTGCTCGTGGCTCATGCCGCCGGGGCGGCGGCGCGCCCCGCCGCGGGCTCCTGGGCTGCGCCGCAGATTGCGTCTGTCGTGGGCGCCGGCCTGATGACTCCTTCAGCTGTTGCGTTCAGGCCCGACGACCCACTGACTGCGACAGAGCTTGCGACGGCGCTGGCGGCTCTCGGTGCATCGATGCCCGTCGACGAGCCCGATCGCCCTGTCACGATGCGAGAGCTCGATGCGCGGCTCGTCACGCTGGTCGGGCTCCGTCCGGTGGCACGCGCTATCCGGGTCGCGGCTGCCGAAGCCGGGCTCGCGCCCACGCCGTGGCTCGGGACCGAGACGGTCGCTCGAATGCTCGGGCTTCGCATCAACCATCTACGGAACGCCGAGTCGCTCGAGCTGCAGCTCCTGCAACCTGCGACTCGGGCCGAAGCCGCATACTCGCTTGCTCGGGTGCTCGAGCTGGAGGCTTCAGAAATCGACGCAATTCGCGACGCAGGCGCTGGCTTCGGGTTCCCGGACCTGACCGAGTTGGAGCGTGCGGTGCTCACCCGCGCACTTCGTTTCGTCGGATCGCCGTACGTCTGGGCGGGCACGTCGGAGAGGCCGCAGCCGGTCTTCGGCAGGCAGCTGCCCGGCGGCTTCGACTGCTCAGGGTTCGTCTGGCGGGTCTACAAGCTCGAGCCGTTCGCCGGAGCGCCTCAGCTCGCGCAGGTTCTCCGCGGGCGGACGAGCTACGAGATGAGCGGTGAAGTCCCCCGGACCTCCAGGATCGTCCGTGGTCTGCTCCAGCCGGCCGACATCGCTTTCTTCGGGTCGCGCGGCTTGCGCTCCGCGCCGAACGAGGTCGGGCACATGGGGATCTACCTCGGAAACGGCTGGATAGCCCATTCGTCGCGGTTCGGGACGACGCTCACCCCGCTGACCGGCTGGTACGAGACGAGCTTCTCGTGGGGCCGCCGCCCTCTCGCCGAAGCCGGTCTCGAGTACTGAGCCTGGGAACGCTGCCGCGCCGGCGGGCGGCGGACGCCTGCAAACTGCGCAAGCGCTGTCGTAGCGCGTCATACCGGCCGCAAACGCGAATCGTGACTTCATGGTGGCCTAGGGGTTGACTTCGGGCCTCCTCGCGCACAATCTCCGCTGAGGGGAAGGTCAAAGCGGGGAGAGGGGTGGGTGTCGAGAGAGACCCGAGGCCGAGTTGGCCTGGTCGTGCGACGGACACGCACAGCGACGTCTTCGCTCGAGCGACGGGAGGCGCGGATGGCGAGTCGTAGGTCGCGCCTGCGTTCGAACGCGCGTCTCGGAGCGTCGTGGCTCGTCGCCGTGGCAGTCATCTCTGCAGGCTTGGTCGTCACGGCCGCTGCCGCTCCGGACGGAGCGCGTCAAGCCGCCGGGCCCGGCACTGCGCGGCAGGCTCGTGCGCTCGAGTCCGACCGGACAGGCGTCTCCTCGCCCGTCGGTTTGGCCTTCTCGAACGCGAGCGAGTCCTTCTACGTCATCGCAGCAGGTTCGGGCGGTGCGCCTGAAGAGACGGAGGTCGTCAGGCTCACGCCGTTCGAGCAGTCACCGGTCTCGGACCGGGCAGGCTCGGCACGGATCGCGGCTGCGGTCAGGGATCCCGTCAACACGGCGTTCGACAGTCGCCGTGATCGGCTCCTGCTGCTGGACAACGCCGATCGCTTGCTCGAGGTGCGGGCGGATGCCGGCGGCGATCTCGACCCCAAGACGCTCGTACGCCGTGACGCACTGCGCCTCGATCTCTCGGATCCACAGGGGATGGCCGTCGATCCGGCGAGCGGTGTCGTGTTCGTGCTGGATGCCGCTCAGCCACGGATCGTTCGCGTCGAGCCCGGTGCCGACGGGAACCTCGAGGTGGCGACGATCTCCGACGTCGACCTGCGGCCGAGCGGCGCGAGCGGCGTCCGCGGTCTGGCATTCGACCCTGCCACGGGCCATCTCCACCTCGGAAGTGCGCAGGGGCTCGTCGAGCTCAC
This sequence comes from Actinomycetota bacterium, assembly GCA_020029615.1. Taxonomy (GTDB): domain Bacteria; phylum Actinomycetota; class Thermoleophilia; order Gaiellales; family Gaiellaceae; genus GMQP-bins7. Next base: position 8,335 of record JAIBJO010000007.1, on the reverse strand, counting down.
CACGGCTGGGGCTCTCGTGACCACGCGTGACCTCTCTGGACTGGGTCTGGGCAGGCCGGCAGGGATGGCGTTCGCTCCCAGCGGCGACCTGACAGACGACACCACGGAGCTCAGCGTGTACCTCGCAGACAGCGGCACCGGACCCGGCGCCGGTCAGATCGTGGAGCTGTCGCTCGCTCCGCTCGTCGCGGTCCCTCCCATCAACTTCACCGCCGCGCTCGTCACAACGGCGAACTTGGGAGGGCTCTCGCCTCCGAGCCCGGATGCCTGCGGCGTCACGTACGTGACGCCGAGCGACCGGCTCGTGGTCGGCGACTGCGAGGTCGAGGAAACCGTCAACGGCATCACCCACTTCCAGGGAGCGAACGTCTGGGAGCTGAATCGCATCGGGCTCACCGTCAATCGAACCGCGAACATCTCGAACGTTCCCCCTGGCGTCGTGGTTCCGGTGACGAACGAGCCGACCGGGGTTGCGTTCAACCCCGGTAACGGGCACTACTACTTCGCTGCCGATGACGGAAAGAAGGTGTTCGACGTTGACCCGGGAGCGGACGGGGTCCTGGGTACCGCCGGCGATACGGTGGCGTCTTTCGACACGCTGGCGGTGGGGAACGGCGATCCCGAGGGAATCACCTACGACACCTTCGGCGGCCACCTGTTCGTCACCGACGGTCTCAACAGAGAGGTGTACGAGTACACGACGGCGGGGACGCTCGTCAACCACTTCGACACTGCGCAGTACGGGGTCGAGGACCCCGAGAGTGTCGAGTTCAACCCGGTGAGCGGGACGCTCTTCATCATCAGCGACCGGGCCAATACTGCGCCACCCGTGCCCATCATCATCGAGACGACGAGGACTGGAGCGCTCGTCCGAACGATCGATGCGTCGGCCTCCAACACGTTCAAGCCAGGGGGCCTCGCCTATGCACCCGCGAGCGACGGAAGCTCCGTCAAGCGCTTCTACATCGTCGATCGGGGGATCGACAACAATGTCGACCCGAACGCCGTCGACGGCAAGTTGTACGAACTGACGGCACCCGCGCCGGATCCGCCCGCGAACCTGCCGCCGACGGTCACCGCCGGCCCCGACCGGAGCACCGCTTTGCCCGGCGCCGCCAACCTCGACGGCACCGTCGGCGACGACGGAAAGCCGATTCCTCCTGGAGCGGTGACGACCACCTGGACCCTCGTAAGCGGGCCCAGCGGCGTCACGTTCGGAAACGCGAACGCCGTGGACACGACGGCGAGCGTGACCATTCCGGGCGTCTACGTCGTTCGCTTGACCGCGAACGATGGCCAGTACACGGCCTCCGACGATGTCACGCTCACGTTTACGGGCTCGGGAAGCGTCGGCGTGCTCGACGTGCGAGTCTCGGTGGCCGGGGACGACGCGGAGGAGGTAGCCGGGACCGGGCTAGTGCAGCGCGGAGACGGCGACCTCGACATGATGACCGACACCGCCGACGCGAAGCAGGTCGTGGGCCTGCGCTTCAACGGAATCACCATCCCGCAAGGCGCCAGCATCTCGAATGCCTACGTCCAGTTCCAGGCCGACGAGGCCCATTCGGTGGCGACGACGCTCACCATCAAGGGCCAGGCCCACGACAACGCACCCCCGTTCACGACAGTCAACTTCGACCTCTCGTCGAGGCCGTCGACCAGCACCAGCGCGGCGTGGTCGCCCCCGTCGTGGCTCACCGTCGGCGAGGCCGGGCTCCCGCAGCGCACGACGAACCTTGCCTCGATCATCCGGGAGATCGTCGGTCGGTCCGGCTGGGCGACCGGCAGCTCGCTCGCGCTCTTCGTCACCGGCAGCGGTCGCCGCGTCGCAGTCGCGAACAACCAGATTCCAGCAGCCGCCGCCTTGCTCCACGTCGAGTGGTCGGCCGGAGCCGGCAACGTGGCGCCTGTCATCACCTCCAACGGCGGCGGTCCCATAGCCACCGTGTCGCCGATCGAGAACCAGACCGCAGTGACCGACGTCAACGCCACCGATCCGGATCCGAACACGCTGACCTACTCGATCTCGGGCGGCGCCGATGCTGCCCGCTTCGGGATCGTCCCTTCCACCGGGATCTTGAGCTTTCTGAGCGCGCCCAACTTCGAGGCGCCCACCGACGTGGGGGCCAACAACGTCTATGACGTCGTCGTCTCGGTGGCCGACGGCAACGGGGGCTCGGACTCACAGGCGATCGCGGTCGACGTCGTGAACATCAACGAGTTCGCGCCGGTGATCAGCTCCAATGGAGGTGGCGCTACGGCTTCGGTTTCGGCTCCAGAGAACCAGACGGCTGTCACGGATGTGAACGCGACCGACGGCGACGGCGTTCCGCTCACATACTCGGTCTCGGGCGGCCCCGACGCCGCCCGCTTCACGATAGACGCCTCGACGGGCGTCCTCACGTTCTTCGTCGCTCCCAACTTCGAGGCGCCCACCGACGTTGGACTGAACAACGTCTACGACGTCATCGTCTCCGCCTCCGACGGCAGCCTCTCCGATGCTCAGACGATCGCGGTCACCGTCACCAACATCAACGAGACCGGCAGCCCGCCCACGATCACCTCCGACGGCGCCGGTGCCACGGCCGCCCTCTCGAGGGCCGAGAACTCCACGGCGGTGACCGACGTCAATGCCACCGATCCCGATGTCGGCGACACGCTCACCTACTCGATCACCGGCGGGGCGGACATGGCGGCCTTCACGATCGTGCCGGCCACCGGCGTTCTCACGTTCCTGAGTGCTCCCAACTTCGAGCTGCCCATCGACATCGGCGTGAACAATGTCTACGACGTCACCGTCCAGGTCTCGGACGGCAGCCGCACCGACACGCAGGCCATCGCGGTAACCGTCACCAACCTGAACGAGTTTGCGCCCGTGATCACCTCCGACGGTGGCGGCGTCTCCACCGCTCTCCCGAGGCCGGAGAACCAATCCGTGGTCACAGACGTCGACGCGACCGACGGCGATCTTCAGTCGGTCACGTACTCGATCACGGCCGGCGTCGACCTGGCGGACTTCACCATCAACCCGAGCACCGGTCTTCTGTCGTTCGCCGTCCCACCCGACTTCGAGGCGCCGGCCGACGCGAATCTCGACAATCTGTACGAGGTCACGGTCACTGCATCCGACGGCAGCCTCTCCGACACGCAGGCGATCTCGGTCACCGTAACCGACGCGGTCGAGACCGGCGCCTCACCCCTCTACTTCGCGGTGAGCGCTGCCGCCACCGTCGGCGGAGTCCCGGTCGCGAACGAAGACGTCGTCTACTTCGACGGAACCGCCTTCAGCCTCGTGTTCGACGGGTCCGACGTGGGGATCACGAACCTGAGCATCGACGCCTTCACTCGTATCGGGCCGAGCGCGATACTCATGTCGTTCACCGCGGATCGCGTCGTTCCGGGAATCGCCGGGACGGTCGACGAGTCTGATGTCGTGCGCTTCGACGGCACGCTCGGCCCGGCGACCAGCGGGACGTTCTCGATGTACTTCGACGGCTCTGATGTCGGTCTCACGCTCAGCAGCGAGGACGTGGATGCAGTCGAGCTCCTCCCGAATGGGCATGTCCTGGTCTCCACGACCGGTGGCGTAGCGGTCACGGGCGTCTCCGCCGTGGACGAGGACATCCTCGAATTCACCCCGACCTCCATCGGCGACGTGACTGCCGGGGCGTTCTCCTTCTACTTCGACGGCTCGGACGTCGGGTTGAGCACCAATGCCGGCGAGGACGTCGATGCCGTCGCGGTCGACTCGTCGGGGAACCTCTACCTGTCCACCACGGATCTATTCTCGGTGACGGGGATCAGCGGCGAGGACGACGACGTCTTCGTGTTCGATCCTGCGACGCTCGGATCGGTGACGACGGGTGCGTACCTGCCGACCCTCTACTTCGACGGGTCCAGCTTCGGTCTCACTGCGAACGACGTGGTCGCGATCGATCTACCGTAGCGCCTGAGCATCTAGGGTTCCCCCGTGCCCGACGTCCCCGAGCTGCTGGCTGTCTACGACGCGCAACTCCGCGACTACGTGCACGACCCGCTGCCTGGCGGAGCTCGAGCCGAGCGAGACGGGCCGCTCCTACGCCTTCTGGGTCTCGGTGGACGCGGCTGGGTCGTCTATCGCGATCTCGGTGGGCTCGACGGTGCCGACCTCGACGACCTGATCGCGCGTCAGGTGCGGGTGTTCGCCGAGCGCGGGGAGCGCTTCGAATGGAAGCTGCACGGGCACGACCAGCCGGCGGATCTCCCGAGCCGGCTGTGTGCGGCCGGCTTCGTTCCCGAAGAGCAGGAGACAGTCGTGATCGCGCGGGTGAACGAGGTCGCAGGCCCGCCCCGGCCGCCCGACAGCGTGTCCCTTCGCGAGGTGACCGAGCGATCCGACTTCGAGCGAATCGCAGCGGTGCAGCCGGACATCTGGCAGTACGACGACGAGCCGCCCACCTGGCTCGCAGAGAGCCTCGACGCGGAGAAGCGCGCGGATCCGGACTATCTCACTGTCGTGGTCGCCGAGTCCGACGGCGCAGTCGTCTGCGCCGCCTGGGTGCGGTTCGAGGAGGGAACGGACTTCGCGACGTTCTGGGGCGGCGGGACGGTACCGGCGTGGCGCGGGCGCGGGGTCTACCGAGCACTGATCGCACACCGGGCAAACCTGGCCGCCGAGCGCGGCTTCCGCTTCATCGAGGTCGATGCCTCTGACAACAGCTGCCCGATCCTCGAGCGTCTCGGTTTCGCCGCCGTGACGACGACGACGCCGTACGTCTGGTCGCCGCCGGCCGCTCCGGTAGCAGACCCTTAGCGTGCGCGGTGGTACCCTTGATCGCAGAAAGCTCCCTCCTTCCGCCGCTGCGCTCACTCCGAGTAGCGCCAGGTCCGAGCCTTATGAAGAGAGGAGAGGATGATGGTGCAGACGCTGACTGAACCGCTTACGGAGGCCGCGCAGACGGCCCTGAGGGATGATCATCGGGAGCGCGATCGCGTGGCGTGGAACGTTCCACGAGCATCAGTACGAACCGGGCCCCGCAAGGCTTACCGGGACGGACTCGACTGGGATGGTTTCAGAGACCTGTACTACCCAGACACTCGCCGACACGATCTCAAGGCCATCGTGGCGTACGGCGCCTACAAGACGTTGCCCCGTGCCGGCCCGCAGCCGGCGAGCCATCCGATCTCGACCGAAGCGCTGTCTCTCGACGAATGGGAAGACGAAGGTGGCACAGCTCGCTAACCGCACGTTGGGCTGCTCGAGGATGCTTCGTGCGACGCAACACGGCGCGCTGGTATCGCAGCTAAGGTGAATTCGCGCGTTGGTTGTCCTAGAAGCCGTCGAGGCTTCGCACGTTCCTCTTCGACTGTCGCACCGACCTGAGCGCAGCAGGGAGTTCGTTCGGACTCTCCTGTCCCGATCGGAACGAAGGAGCATCACATGTTCGCGACCATTCGCCGCTATGACGGTGTGGACCAGAATCGCACGACGGAGCTCACGAGCAAGGTCAACGAGACGCTCGTCCCGAAGCTCAGCAAGCTGCCCGGCTTCGCCGGCTACTACCTGATCGAGGCCGGCAACGGCGTCTTCAGCTCGCTCGGCCTCTTCGAGACAGCCGAGCAGGGCAAAGAGTCTTCGAACGTCGTCGCCACCTGGATCCGCGACGAGAAGCTCGAGACGTTGGTCCCGAACGCGCCCAAGATCACGAGTGGCAAGGTCGTCGCTCCCGCCTGGCCTGCTTGCAGCGGGCGATGGTGCTCACGCCGCCGCGGAACGTGAGCATCAGGACGTGTCTGCTGTGGCGGCCGGGTCGGACGCACGGCGGAAGCGCAGGGTCCGTAGCGTGAGCAGGATCGCCGTGAAGCCCACGATGAGGTTGACACAGGTGACGGTCAGTTTCATGCCGACGCTGAAGGCCACGAGCGCTGAACGCGATGCGCTACCACGGAGGGTGTAGACGAGGAGCGCCTGCTGTGTCCCGATCCCACCGGGGCTGATCGGCACGAGCGTGGCGAGGCTCCCCGCCGCCTGCACCAGCAGCACGTTGCGGGCCGACTGCTCGATCCGAAACGCGCCGAGCATGAACCAGATCGTCGCGAGGCGAAGCACCCACTCCGTGAGCTGCCAGGCGACGACGGTGCGGAGCCACCGCGCAGGGGTGCGGACGACCGTGAATGCCTGTCGAACACGCTGTCTGAACTCGGCGACGTTGGCTCTGATCCAGACGGCGAGTGCGATGACGCCGAAGACGAGGACGACGAGCGTGACTTCGGCGACGGTCTCGTGCCGGAGGAACCACGCGAAGTCGAAGCTCGGCAAGTACGGGAGCACGTCGAGGCTCGGCAAGACGCCCTGCGTCACCGCCCAAGAGAACAGCGCGATCACACACAGCGCATCGACGATCGCCAGCACGAGGCTCGAGCTGACGAGTGTGGTGTACGTCGATCCCTTGATCGCACGGTGCGCCATCGTGAGGCGAACGAGGTCTCCGATGCGGGCGGGGAAGAGCGCGTTGACCCCGACGCCGGCGACGTATGCGGCGTACAGCGGAAGCCAGCCGACGCGTGTCTCGGGATAGGCGGCAACGAGGACATTGCGCCACGCGCGGCTCGCGCAGACGGTCTTCGCCACATGACAGCCGAGCGCAAGCGTGAGTGCGACGCGATGGACAGAGGCAAGGTAGTTCCAGAAAGCCGAGATGGCATCGAGGACGGCTTCCATGCGCTCACGCTACCCCGTGTCAGGCGGGCACTGGCTCTAGGCTAACCAAGCCGACTTGACGATCGGTTGGTAGTCGCGGGATCATGGCCAGACATGGATGACTACGAGGTAGTCGCCCAGGAGTTGAGCGAGCTCGCAGAAAAGATGCGCGGCCTCGAGGAGCGCTTGGCCGAGGTCGAGAGAGTGAACGCGCGACTTGAAGACGCCGCCATGACCACCGCCCGTGCACTGGGAGAGGTCTCACGTCACTGGGACGCCGTCTACGACGCCATGCGCCGCGCCGACAGAATCGATCGAGAGATCTCGTCCGAGCGCGACCACGCTGCGAGCAAGGCGCGTCGCGCGTAGCGCACCCCGGCTGTAGAGCGAGCTCGGCCGTGCGGAGAGGCTTCTTGCTACTGCGTCGCGGCGCCCTCGTCTGGGGGACAGAATCGCCATGTCGGGAGCCGGCCTGTTAGGCCGTCTCCCGTTGGACGTGATGTCGGTGGGAGGCTGGTCGGTGGACTCGGTCCCTCTCAGCCGGCTCTGCGCCGTGGCCCGCTGAGCGCGACGAGAATCGCGCCGGCCAGCAGGAGCTGCAGGGCCGCCGGGAAGCGCCCCGAGTGGTGCCAGCCGAGGCGATCGTGAAAGAGCTTCCTTCCGCCAGGGCGAAGGAACGGGAGGACGTGCTCGAGGTCTGGGGCGGAACTCGCGACGGCGCCGAGCGTCGCCGGATCGAGTGGGCCTCGCCGTGCGGTGAGGAGGAGGACGCCGGCGAGACCGCTTCCGATCTCGAAACGACGCGAGCGGATGTCCTGGTGCGGCAGGCGATCACCCGCGAGATGGAGGATTGGCCCCAGGAGGACCGCCGCACGTCGCGATCCGCTCGCCGCGCCGGCTGCGGCGCCCGTGGCCACGTGGAGCGCGACGATCACGGCTGCCCTTCCTAGCAGATGTCCGCGCCGCGAGTGCAGATCACAGCGCGCAGGTCCGCGCGCACGCAATCCCGACTCGGGCTATGCGGGCTCGCCGGAGACGGCGACGAACTCCTGGTACACGGCGAGCTCGCGTTCGAGGCATTCGACGGAGCACGGGGGGAACAAGCCGCCACCCGCCCGCCACGGTTTCAACATCGTCGGGGTCCTTGGCATCGCGTTTCTCCTGATCGCCTTGGCGGTGACCCGTCGACGGGCGCGAGGCTGGTGTTTGGGGCCATCCGGCCCGAGGTACGCATACGCAGGGGGTAGGAGCGGGGGCGGCGGTCTGGCCCGACGCGCCTCCGCTCCGCCACTCTCACCCGTCTCGGTGTGATCGTCCGACACTCCGGCAATCCTGCGCGCGGTCCCTTCCCGGCGGCTGGTGCCTCTCTTCCCCTGGGGGCCAGACTCCTACTCTCCACCGCTTAGGAGCTATTCGACGACCGCGTTCTAGGAGTACAAATCTCTTGCGGCCCGAGTTGGGATCGCATCGAGAGGTAGGACACCCCGGCCAGAACAGCTGGCCACGAAGGAAGGAGAGGCATGATTCAACTCTTGCGAAGGCGGCCCTCGCCGGCATTGGTGGTGGCGGGCATCGCGCTGTTCGTCGTCCTGAGCGGCTCGGCGTACGCCGTGTCGACGCAGATTCCACGTCAGAGCGTCGGGACCATCCAGCTGA
>JAIBJO010000130.1 GCA_020029615.1 Actinomycetota bacterium | reverse complement strand
CGGTACGAGGGTCGATGCGGGACACGGTGCCGTCGATCATGCTCGTCACCCACACCGATCCGGCGCCGGTCGCGACCCCGCTCGTACCGCGGCCCGTTGGGATCGTGGACGTGATCGTGTTCGTCTCCGGATCGATGCGCAGGACACGGTCGTCGAGCGGCGCACTGACCCAGACGCCTCCTTCGCCGGCGGCGACCGTCCGCGGAATGAACGGAAGCTCGATGGTCGCGAGGATCCGCCCGCTCACGCGATCGAGCCGCCACAGCCGTCGGTCGATCCCATCACCCAGCACCCACACCGACCCGTAGCCGATGGCAAGGTCGCGCTGGTTGATACGAGTCGTCTCGACCGAAGCCGGCTCCCGATACGGGATCGTCGTGCTGCCCACGATGCGAAGCTCGCCGAGCCCAGTGCTCAGCCGGTTGTCGCCAAAGAGCCCCATCGACCAGACGACACCCTCGCCGGCCGCAACCGTGCAGCTGTAGAGATCCAGCTTGCGCTCGCGCGACCCGGTAACCGCGTCGTAGCGAGCGACCGTTCCAGTGAAGACCTTCGTATGGACTTCAGCGCTGTCCGAAACGACGTAGACCTTGCCGTGGAGTGCGGAGACATCGCGGGGCTCGCCAACCGACGCGACGCGCCTCAGCTCGCCGGTGTGCGGCTCCAACGTCCAGAGGGCGTCATCCCGGTAATCAGCCACCCACACTCGACCAGCGCTCGTCGTGATCGCGCCCGGATGCGTCGAGACGCGGTAGCGGGCGGTGACATCGCCGGACGCCGGATCGATCCGGACCACCGAGCCGCTCGTCGCGGCCTGCGCTGTGTCGCGCGTGAGCAGGATCGAGGCGGGAGCAGCTGCCGCCACCACGAGCACGAAGATGGCGGCGGCTACCGCGAGACGTAACCGACGAGGCTCCGTCGCGTCGAGCCCGAGCGCCAGGCGGGCGTCGGTGACGAGCTCCCCGCAGCTCGCACAGCGCTCGTCCGGCGCCTTCGCCATCGCCCGAGCGAGAACGGTGTCGATCGCCGGCGGCAGCTCCGAGCGCCGAGACGACGCGGTCGGAGGCTCGTCTTCGAGATGGGCGTAGAGAGTGGCGACTTCAGACGGAGCCCGGAAGGGGACCTCGCCGGTGAGGCACTCGAAGAGCATGCAGCCTAGCGCGTAGACATCTGCACGACCGTCAACCTGGTCGCCACGGATCTGCTCTGGAGCCACGTAGTCGAGCGTGCCGAGCAGCGAGCCGTCCGTCACGTGGCCGCGATCCGACACGCTCTTCGTGAGCCCGAAGTCGGCGAGGTAGCAGTGGCCGCGCTCGTCGATCAGGACGTTCGAGGGCTTGACGTCACGGTGGACGAGGCCTCGCGCGTGAGCGGCATCGAGTGCGCCCGCAACCTGCGAGACGATCTCGAGGGCCCGAGCTGAATCGAGCGCGCCTTCGCGCCGAAGCACCGCGCGCAGGTCGGCGCCATCGACGTAGCGCATCGCGAGGTAGAAGCCCGAGTCCGCCAACCCTGCGTCGTACACCGGGACGACATTGGGGTGATCGAGGCTCGCCGCGAGCCGTGACTCGCGCAGGAGGCGCTCGCGGAATGCGTCGTCGTCGGCGTAACGCGAAGCGAGGATCTTGAGAGCGACGTTCCTGTCAAGACGGGGGTCGCGCGCGCGGTAGACCTCGCCCATACCGCCGCGGCCGATCAGCTCCTCGATCCAGTAACCGCCGATCTCGACACTCCGCCCGAGCTCCGTCAATTCGGTCATCGCCTAGCGATTCTCCTCCACTTTGGCCGTCTACGCACGAAACGGGCCAGAACGGTGGCCCCAGCCCGCTCGCGCACGCGCGTGATCCTCAGCCAACGCAGTTGACGTCAGGGTTCCACGCGAAGAGCAGTCCGCTCGGGTTCGGCTTCCAGATCCACGCATGGAGCGAGTAGAACGGTGGCAGGCCGTAGCGGTTCGGAGCAGCCGTGAAATCAAACTGGCGTCCGAAGAGCACGGGCGGCGACGCGTGGCCCGCTGCTTCCCAATCGGCCTTGAACACGATGTACTCCAAGGCCACGCCCTTACTACATGCCGTGGTTTCGCTGCTCGTACCCGAGGGCCTCTGGCGCCGCCGCGTCGACGGCGCCGTGGTCCAGCAGCAATGAACCGTTGGCGAGGTGATCACCCATCGCGCCGACGGCGCCGTTCGCGATGTACGTGGCACCGATCAGATCCTGGACGTGGATCGTGTAACCGGCCGCCTACCCCGCAGCGGAAGCGCGGCGACGGCCAGTACCGACAGTTTCATGAACATGCTTCTCCCTTGTGTCGAATGCCGATGAGCACGTGACCTTCAGGCGGCGACCGCGAACTGCTCCTCAGCCATGAGAATTGGCTCGACACCGATGACGCGGTGCTCGAGGTCGACCGCCTCGTTGCGGGCTGCCGTCACGTCGCGGCCGAAGAACAGACCAGTCCCGTCCGTGAGGTAGCGCTTCACTGCCTCGAGGCTCGCGTCGTCGATGGAGCGAGCCTCGTCTCGCAGAGCGGCTGCGATCGCGTGCAGCGAGGGAGCGCACGCAGCAGTAACGCTCGGCTGGACGAGGTAGCGCGGGCCCCGACCGATGTACGGCCGCTCCGGGACGGCTGCTCGCTCGACGCGCCGCGCCAGCTGCTGGCGCTTCTTGATGGTTCGGTCACGCTTCACGATCTGCTCCTTTCGTCTGACCGCTTCATGCGGTCGGTCTCTGGAGCGTCGTTCACACCGCTGGTGAATCGCTGGAGGATGAATGGAACAACGTTGTGAGGGGCGCATCGTGACGACACGACCGCCCTTTGTCAGCGAGACGCTCGACCTGGCGGTGAAGGTTGCCGGCGAGATCGACCCGAACCTCACTCGGCGCGCCACGGTGTGCTCGCGCGCGCGACGAACGTCGAAGAGCGTTCGACCCACCCTCACTCGAGATCAGCGGAGGGGGATGAGCCGTGAGCGAGCGAGCCCAAGCCAGGCTCGCCGCCAGGACTTCGCAGTCGGTTCCTCGTGACGAGGCGGCGTTGCCTTTGCTACCGCGGCGATCGAGTGCCTTCGAGCTTCACGCTGAAGGTCGGCTGTGTGCTCTCTTCCCAGCATCCGATACAGCTCATCCATGAATTCCTCGCCGTCTGTTGGTTTGCCGTCGTTCCGGCGTCGAATGGCCGTCCAAGACTCGTTCACGCGGCTGGGGAATCGCTGGAAGGCGGCTGGAAACGTGTTGGTAGCGTGCTGGCGGTGCCTTCACAGCCGACCGTCGTCAACGAGAAGCTCGACCAAGTCGTCGAGATCCTCCGCGAGCAGGACGTCGACCTCTGGCTGACCTTCGTGCGCGAGACGTCGCTCACGAGCGATCCCTGCCTCGACCTCATCGCGGGCACGTACTGCGCCTGGGAAGGCGCGTTCCTGATCTCGCGAACGGGCGAGCGGATCGCGATCGTCGGGCGCTTCGACGCATCGGGCGTCGAGGCGCTCGGTGCGTACTCGGAGGTCGTCGGCTACGACGAGAGCATCCGCCCGCCCCTGCGCGCTGCGCTCGATCGGCTCGCTCCCCGATCGATCGCGCTCAACTACTCGGAGAGCGACCCCGCGGCGGACGGCCTCACGCACGGCCTCTGGCTCTTCCTCGCGGAGACGCTCGCGGGGACGCCGTACGTCGATCGGCTCGTCTCGTCGGAGAGCATCGTCAGTGCTCTCCGTGGACGCAAGTCGGCAGTGGGATCGCGATCACTGCCCCGCCGTCAACGCAGGCCCGGAGAAGCAGGTCGGCCACACCGCGCCGGGAGACCTCCGCACGCGCCGCGGCCAGCTTCTCCATGTGGACTTCGGTGTGCGGCGCGACGACTACTGCAGCGACCTGCAGCGTGTCTGGTACTTCCTCGACGACGGTGAGACCTCCCCTCCACCCGACGTCCTCGCCGCGTGGCACGCGGTCTGGGCGTCCATGGACGCCGGCGTCGCAGCGCTTCGGCCCGGCGTCGCGGGCTGGGAGGTCGACGCGGCCGCGCGTGCGAGCCTCGTGGCCGCCGGCTACCCCGAGCCGATGCACGCCCTCGGCCATCAGCTCGGCCGCTCCGCGCACGACGGCGGAACGACGCTGGCCCCACGCTGGGACCGATACGGCAGGTCACCGTTCGGCGAGATCGAGGAAGGGAACGTCTTCACAGTCGAGTACGGCGCGGCGGTACCGGGCCGCGGCTACATCGGGATCGAGGAGGACGTGCTGGTCACGACCGACGGTGTCGAGTGGCTGTCGACGCCGCAACGCGAGCTCCGGCTCGTCTGACGCTACCTTCGAGGAGTGTCTGAATCGGCAGACCGAGACCCGAGGTTCCCGGCTGCACTGAGGATCTCGCTCGCGCTCTTCGTAGTCGTGTGGATCTTCGGACCACGCGAGCTGAGGGCAGCAGTCCCGGTCTGGGTCGCGTTCGCGATCGCGCTCGGGCTCGAGCTCCACTTCTTCGCCGGCGCCCTGCGCGACGCCCCTTCGCCTCGCCGGGACCGACGGCCACAGGATGTCGACCGGGAGCGTTTCGGCTATGACGACGACACGGACGACCTGCTGCTCGTCCGCGACGGCGACGAGGACCTCTGGATCCCCTACTCGGGCGAGAGCGACGAGGAGGTCGAGGAGCTGATCGCCGCGGCACGCGATCAGGTGGAAGAAGACGTCGGCACCACCGCTCCGCCGGATTGGGAGCGGGAGCGTGGTCGCGTCTGGCCTCCGGTGCGCGGCCTCCTCACCGGGCTACTCGTCATCGCCGCGCTCGCGCTGGTCATCCGGTTCGTGGACAGCCGCACCGGCTGGGGCTCCGTCGCCGGAGACAAGCGTGCGGCGGCGGTCGAGCGCTTCTCGGAGGAGGCATCGCGGATCGCGGGAAAGCCCGTCACGATCCGCTGTGACGAGTCACGGGACTACGTCGGCCTCGTTCAGCACGCCGACGGCGTCGCCGCTGTCGGAGGCGACAACGCGTACCTGACTCCTGAGCGCTGCTTCGATCTCTACCGACTTGCCTTCGAGGGCGAGACCACGTCCAGCCAGACTGCACGCGCGATCGCGGTTCTCGCACACGAGGCGTGGCACCTTCGCGGCGTCGACGACGAGGGCACGACCGAGTGCTACGCGCTTCAAACGGGCGTGGACCTCGGGCAGCGACTGGGGCTCTCGGAGGGCACCGCCCGGCAGATGATGAGACAGCAGCTCGTCGAGAACGCACTCCGAGGCGGAGCGAGCGCCGAGTATCGCGTCCCCGCCGAGTGCCGCGACGGCGGCCGCCTCGATCTCGACCGCAGCGACACGCGATTTCCCTGATCGCGAGAAACCGGCTATATGCTCGGCTTCGTGGCATTCGGCACCCTTGCTGCCGTCACCGCCGCGCTCGTCATCGCAATCCTGCTGCCGGCTGCCTGCGGCGGCGACACGGCTGACGAGATGCGCGCCACGATGACCGACGACGGCTGCACCTACATGGGGGACGAGACGCTGTCGACGGGGATGTTCACGGTCGAGGTCGAGAACCGGACCGAGTATTTCGGCGCCTTCGCGCTCGCTGGGATCGCCGAGGGATTTACGGTCGAGGACGACCTCGAGCCGCTCCTCGCGGAAGCGAGGCAGCAGTTCGAACAGAACGGAACGCTCCCCGCTCTGCCGCCGTTCTACGAGCAGGTGGTTCGCGGAGCAGCCCAGGCAGGGGAAACGACCTTTCTGGACGTCGACGTACCCGCCGGTACCTACGCGCTCATGTGCTTCGTCGACGACCTGCCGACCTGGCGGGTCTACGCCGCCGCGCAGCTCGACGTCGCTGCGTAGCCGAGCCAGGCGCAGTGATGCGCAATCCAGGACACCCGGGACTTTCGTATGCTCTCTCGCACCCTGGCTTCGCAGGTGTCTCTACCCCCCACGGGAGAGGAGGGTCTTGTGTACCCGGCGAGATTCGAGTACACCGCTCCGACGACGCTCGAGGAGGTGATCGCGACGCTCTCCGAGCGCGGAGACGAGGCCAAGCTGCTGGCAGGCGGCCAGAGCCTCATCCCGCTGATGAAGCTTCGCTTCGCCACGCCG
>JAIBJO010000129.1 GCA_020029615.1 Actinomycetota bacterium | reverse complement strand
ATGAAGCCCCGATCGAGGATGAACTCACGCACACCGCCGATCGCCGATGCCGCTCCGACAGCAACGAGTGCCACCACCGCAAGCACGACGACGAGGCGACGACGCCCAAGCACGCGGAAGCGCCGGAGCACCTTCCGGTCCTTGCGACCTACGCCAGCCCTAGCGACGACGTCCGCCCAGTCCCCGGCGAGCGGTTCGGGTGCAAGCGCGGAGAAGCGAGCGGCGAGCGGGCTGTTGTCATACGTGGTCATGCCACCACCTCGTGAGTCGAGAGTTTCGTGTTGAGCTGCATGTGCGCCTTGGACAGGGTTGGCGACACCGTCCCTTCGGCGATTCCGAGCACTTCGCCGATCTCGGCATAGGACAGATCGGCGAAGTAGCGCAGGAAGATCGCCATCCGTCGCTGCGGCGGGAGTTCCCGAACCGCGGCTGCGAGCGCCGGGTCCCGGCCTTCATCGACGAACGCCACCTCCGGCACCTCGTCGACCGTGAGCTCCTGCGACCCTTGGGAGTCGATAGCGACCCGGAACGCGATCCGCCACACCCACCCCTCGAGTGACCTCTGGCCGTCGTATCCGTGCTGGTACTGGAGCGCTCGTGCGAAGGCCTCTTGCACGACGTCGCGGGCGCTCTCGACGCTGCCAGTTACCGAGGCGAGCATCACCTGGAAGGCGGCGTGTCGTCGCCGGTAGAGATCCTCCAGGTCGGCGTCGAGACCACCCATATCCCTACTACCTAGATCGGAGGCGAATCCGTTATCGGGGCGCTCGCGTTCATCGTGAGGCGATCATGACCGAGCGACACGCCGGGTGTTCCCGGTCTCGCCAGGTGGCGTTGTAAAGGCACATTTCCGCACACTCGGGCACGGGAGTGTCATGTGCCTCGGGAGTCTCGAAAGCCCCGAATGACAGTCAGCAGGGCTTCGCGCCATGTGCGCTCCTCTTCTCCGGCGGCCACGTCGCGGAAGACGCTGCCGCGCAGCTCCCAGTTCGCCAGTCCCTCCAACATCGCCTGGAACTCCCATCTCGCCTCGACCACGCCCTTCTCGCCAAGAAGGCCGGTATCGGCGACCCGTTCGAGCCTTCGCGTGAGGCGGGCAGAGGATCGTTCGCGCGCCTCGACCACCTCGGGCCCCGCCTGGAAGCCCGGGGTGATCCGCTGGAACGCGATCCGATAGGGCGTCGGATGCTCCAGGACGAGCGTACGAAAGACAATCCCGACCGCCACGAGGTCCTCGACGGGATCGTCGGTCTCGCCTAACGCGTCCATCCCGTCTGCCAGGAATGCGAATGCGGTCTGCGCCATCGCGTCGACGAGGAGTCCTTCCTTCGATCCGAACAGGCTGTACACGGCGCGCGTCGTCGTCCCGACCTCGCGCGCCACGGCGCGGACGGAGAAGGCTCCGACGCCGAATTCGCTGACGACGCGCTCCGTCGCCGCTCGAAGCGCAGCTCGCGTCTCATCGTCGTGCACCTTCGGTCGGCCCATGTTGACAATCGTACTGGAACATGTTACGTTGCACGTTACGTTACGCGTGTCGAAAGGAAGTGACGGCATGTTCGAGACGTACCGCTTGCTTGGCAAGCAGCAGGAAGCGGACCTGATTCGCGAGGCTGAGAAGCTGGCGCGAGGGGTAGCGGTGTCGAGCGGCCGGCCTCGCGGACGCGGCCGGTATGGACTGCGCGCAGTCGCGACCGCTCTGAGCTACCTCCGCGCGGGTCGTGCATCGAAGCGCGTCCGACTGGAGATCGACGCTCTGGCGGACGATCGACTTCCATCTGGACGCAAAGACGGTGCCTCGACCCCTACCCGGTGATGCCTACCGTCCACGGCTCAAGCATCATTCCCGCACTGTGCGGTCCGGGTTGCTGTCACCGGAGCTCGGCACGTTAGGGTGACCAGGCGTGATTGGCCGTTCTCGGCAACAGGTGGATGCGCCTCTCGCTATCGGTGTGCTCCTGGTTGCCATGACCGTTGCTGCTGCGACCTCCGCGTACGGCTCGGAACTCGCGCCACCGCAAGCGCGCTCTGCCTATCTCGCCCTCGGGAGTGATCGAACTGTGACCGATCGCACCATCCTCCTCACCGCGCGCGTCCGTCTTTCACGCGCCGACTCGGTGTTCGTCGCGACCGATGGTTCCTACGCACCGGCGAGCGCCGCGACTGCCGCGAAGGTGTTCATCGAGATCGACGGACGACGTGTGACGAACGAGAGTTCCACCGACTGGCGCGTGACGCCCAACCCTTGGGCGGTTCCCGTCCGTCACTCGTTCAACGCTGTCGGGGCGACACGCTTGGGTAAGGGCTCCCACGTCGTCGAGCTGGTCGGGGAGGCTGTCTCTGGGGAGTTCACAGCTGCAGCAGGGTCGAACCTGAGCGTGTTCGTCCATCCAGCTGAACGCGTTGCAGTTGGACAACTCGACCATGAGGAAGGCCCCTTTGGTTTCACGACACGCGGCCGGAGTCCCTCGAATCCACCGCACACGGCAGTGGTTTCCGTGCGCGTGAGTCCCAACATTCCCGCCGTCGCAGTCGGCTCGGCGTCGCTTCGTGGCGCGACGTCGGACGAGTCGAGTTGGGGGGATCCCATGGCCAGCATCTACGCCGATGGTCGCCATCCCGGCAATGGAAGCTCCCTATGGGCCGTCCAGGAGATCGGATCGAACGAACTCGAAGCGCCGGTATTCACGCACGCGCTGTTCCGCACGAACAAGCCGCATGCGGTCGTCTCGTTGGATGCGACGGAGTTTCCGTGGTTCGATGCAGGCGGACCGCTCGAGAATCCCATTGAGGATGGCGCCCGGTACCTCGTGCGTCCGACGGCCGCGCTCGTAGTTCTTAGCGGTGGGCTTGGTGTCTTCGGTGGCGCGCCTGCACTCGCAGCGGGTCACACGGACTCGAATGGCACTTCGCTCGACTACTACTGCCTAGCCAGCAGTAGCGGGTTCCCCGGCTGCGAGCCTATTGGCTCCGCCACTCTGCTCGCGCAGGCTTCATTCCGAGTCCCGACGAAGCATCCGGGGGTCGTGTTCTTCACAGCCAAGACGCGGGTTCAAGGAGATAACGCTGACCCAGGCGGCCTCGTCAGCGTGTGGCTCACGATCGACGGTGTCCGCCGGGGGTCCAGCGGCGTGCAGGAAATCGCTGCTCCTTCGGGAGTGAGCCAACGAACAGTCACCGCCAGTTACCTCAGCACTGGCACGAACGCGTTGAAGCCGGGCAGGCACACCGTGCGTGTGTACGGAAGAGCAGATGGGCAGTTCGTGCACATCTCGCTCGTGCGCGACATACCCCTCATCTGGTTCGACTGACAGCGCGCGATTGAGCCTGGCGCGTTCGCTCGGCGTCAAGGAACATTTCTGATCACTCGCACAACGGAGTGGCATGGCGCCAGAGCGTCAGCGTGACCGCCGATGCGGACTTGTGACCTGCCGGCGCGGCTACTTCTTCTGGCCCGGCGACCAGGCAGGCGAGCGATCGTCTCGGAGCGGGTTCTGCGACACGTTCAGCTGCCCGCTCCCGTCGGCGTTCATGACGTAGATCTCGTAATTGCCGTCGCGGCTACTGACGAAGGAGATCTTCTCGCCGTCGGGCGACCAGCGAGCGTCATGGCCGCGTTCCGTCAGCTTGCGCTGCCCGCTCCCGTCAGCGTTCATCACGTAGATGTCGGAGAGTTTGCCGCGCGACCCGCGCTCGTATCTGGAGAAGAGGATCTTCTGGCCGTCGGGCGACCATGTGGCACTCCGGAAGTTCCCCCTGTTGAGCCGCTGTTGTCCGCTTCCGTCTGCGTTCATGACGTAAAGGCCGGGTTTGTCCAACGAAGTGAACGCGATCCTCTGGCCGTCAGGCGACCATGCGCTCGGTTCCCCGTGCGCCAGCCTCCGCTGCCCACTGCCGTCGGCGTTCATGACCCAGACCTCGCTTGTCCAGCCCTTGCGATAGGGGGGCTTCGGGGGAGGCTGCACCCGGTTGAAGGCGATCTTTCTGCCGTTCGGCGACCACATCGGGAACCAGGCCCATCCCGCACCGTCGTTGCGCGTCAACCTCCGCAGCCCGCTGCCGTCGGCGTTCATGACGTAGATGTCACCGTCGTTCCCCCACGATCGCATGAACGCAATCTTGCGACCGTTGGGCGACCAGACGGGCAAGCCGTCAAGTCCCCACTCGCGCGCGACGTTCCGCCGCCCGCTCCCGTCGGCGTTGATGAAGAGACCGGCGACGGCGATCGTCTGCCCGTCGGGCGACCAGGCGGGACGTGAGAAGAAGTTCGGCGTCACGCGCCGCGCCAGGAGGCGCTTGTCGGTGCCTTCGGCGTTCACGACGTAGAGCTCGCTGGTGCCGCCAGCTTCGCTGGTGAAGGCGATCCTCGAGGTCCCCGCTTGCGCGGCAAGGCTCGACCGCGCCGACCGCGCCGGCGACGCGGTCTGCGATGCCGCACCGCCTTCGAGGAGCGCGAGGACGACAACGCCCACGAAGGCCACGAGCGCTGCAAGCGCCCAGTAGCGGCGATGGCGACGGCGCGTCTCTCGCCTCGCCTCTTCGATCAGCGCCTCGACGAGCGCCTCGATCTCCTCGCGTTCGAGCGGCTTGCTGTCGGGAGCCGCCCGCGCTGGCGAGGGCGGACGAGGCGGGGCGGAAACGGTCATGCGAACCCACCGTTCACGATTGAGCTAGTATTACTAGTACATTGATTGATGTCAAGGTGAACAGGGCCGACCCGACCGACCTCTATCTGCAGGTCGCGGCCGAGATTCGGCGTGCGATCGCGGACGGCGAGGCGAAGCCCGGTGAGCGACTTCCGCCGGCACGCGACCTCGCGACCGTTCTCGGAGTGAACACGAACACGGTCCTGCGCTCGTTGCGGCTGCTTCAGGACGAGGGGCTGCTCGAGCTTCGGCGCCGTCGCGGGATCACGGTGGCCGGGACGCCCGAGCGCGGAGCCGTCCTGCAGAAGGTTCGCGAGCTCGTCGAGTTCGCCCGTGGTCAGGGATATGCCGTCGAGGAGCTCGTGGAGATGATCGAGGACGTCGGCTGACGACCGCGCCCAGGCGTTCGAGGGACATTTCTGCACTGTCGCGCAGCGGGCGGTCCTCTCGCTGAACGATGTCGAGCCTGCTCTGGAACGCGATCCCTTTCGCCCGTCCGTTAGCGCCAGACCGTTCCAGTCAGCGTCACGTCACAACCTCCCTCATGTCGCCTGCGTCAGACTCCGCTGACCGCTCCCGTCGGCGTTCATGACGTGAGCTTCGAGACGCCCGTCGCGGTTGCTGACAAACGCGATCCTCCGCCCGTCCGGCGACCAGGAGGGACTGCCGTCCTGCGCAGGGTTCCGGGTGAGGTTCCGCTTTCCGCTTCCATCGGCGTTCATGACGTAGATCTCCCCTTTGCGGCCCCCGACTACGCCGCGAACTGCCCGTCTTGTGCTCTGGAAAGCGATCTTTCGCCCGTCCGGGGACCAGGCCGGTTCGCCGTCATAGCCCACGTTGTGCGTCAGCCTGCGGGTTCCGCTCCCGTCGGCGTTCATGACGTAGATCTCCGAGTCGTCCTTGGACCCAGCTGCCCCAGGCCCCGGGAGCCCGGTACTCACGTTGTTCACGAAGGCGATCTGCCGCCCGTCGGGCGACCAGACGGCAATCAACGGTATGTACGGGAGCTTCCGCGCTCCGCTCCCGTCGGTGCTGACGAGGTAGCGCCCGAAGTAGATCGTCCGCCCGTCCGGTGACCAGACCGGCTGATACCTCCACGTTATGTTGAGCGTCAGCCTGCGCAGCCCGCTGCCGTCGGCGTTCACGACATAGAGGTGGTAGCCGTAGAAGCGGTGCACGCCGAGGCCGCCCGGGTTGTTGCTGTAAAGCCGGCCGCGCAGGAACGCGATCCTCCGCCCGTCGGGTGACCACTTTGGATAGTCGTCGCTCGCCCGATCCCGCGTGAGGTTTCGCTTCTCGCTCCCGTCGGCGTTCATGACGTAGACCTCGGATTGACCGTCGCGCCGGCTTACGAAGGCGATGCTCCGCCCGTCGGGCGACCAGGTAGGACGGACATCCTTCGCCGGGTGCTGCGTGAGGTTCCGAAGCCCGCTGCCGTC
>JAIBJO010000001.1 GCA_020029615.1 Actinomycetota bacterium | reverse complement strand
CTGGCGTGGCGCGTCAGAGCGCGCGAACGACGACGACTACGTCTTCCCCAACAGCCGTGGGGCTGTGTGGGGCGAGTACGACTGGGACAACTGGCGTGACCGAGTCTTCCGTCCCGCCGTCGATCAGGCTGGCGTGGTCATCGGCCGTCCGTATGACCTGCGGCACTCGTTCGCGTCGCTGCTGATTCACGAGGGTCGCTCACTCGCTGACGTTGCAGTCCAAATCGGCGATGCCGTCGCTGGAAGCCGACGCCCGGACTCGAACCGGGGACCCCTTCATTACGAGTGAAGTGCTCTACCAGCTGAGCTACGTCGGCGAAGACGACTGAGTGTAGCGCTGGGCTTCCGTGCAACGGCCCTACGGCGCGCGCTCGACCGAACCTGTACGGGCGGAACGGGCGACAGCGCTCGATCCACGGCGTGCGGAGCGTCGCTTTCAGGTTTCGTTCAGACGATCTGACTCACATTGTGAGTCGTGCAGACGATCCAGACGGCTGAACCGACCCTGACTCCGGCCCGCGGCCCGGCGGACAGGAGCGAACTGGGGCGACTTCTCGTGGTTGTCGACGACCCGAGGTCGGTGAACCTGGCCGGCGTGCTCGGGCGGTCGGGCTACGAGGTACGCGTCGAACACGATCGGAGCGCGGCGCCGTCGGCTGTACGTGAGTGGTGGCCGGATTTCGTCGTGCTCGACCTGCGTCTTCACATCCGCGATGGACTCGTGGCGTGCCGCCGAATCCGTGCCGCCTCCACGGTGCCGATCCTGATACTCGCTAGGAAAGACAGCGTGGTCGCCCGTATCCTCGCCATGCAGGCCGGTGCCGACGCCTGCCTGACCGAGCCGTTCTCGTTCGAGGAACTGCTCGCGCGCCTCCGGGCGGCGCTGCGGCGGACCCCGTTCTCCGCCCACGACGAGCGGCTCGAGGTCTGCGACCTCGTCGTCGACGTGGGCCGTCACGAGGTGAGCCGAGCGGGCAGGCCGATCGAGCTGACGGCGCGCGAGTTCGCGCTCCTCGAGCTCCTGATCCGCCATCGCGGCCGCGTCCTGACGCGCTCCCAGATTCGCCTCGCGGTCTGGAACGGGGACGCCGGCTCCGGCAACTCGAACGTCCTCGCCGTCCACATTCACGCCCTGCGCCGGAAGCTGGACGACGACTTCCATCCAAAGCTGATCGAGACGGTTCACGGCATCGGCTATCGGCTCCGTCTGCCTGAACCCTGCTTCGCAGCTTCACCAGCCGACGATCTTCCCCGTGGCGGCACACCGGCTGCAAGCCCTCCCCAACCTGCGGCTCGGCGCCATACTGAGACGGACATGACAGCAGCGCGCGTCCTTATTGTCGAGGACGATCATGAGCTCCGCGGCGTCCTCGCTCGCGGCCTACAGGAAGAGGGATTCAGAACCGAGGCCGTCGGGAGTGGGGCCGAGTTCCTCGCCCGAGCCGGCGGGCCATCTCCGGACGCACTCGTGGTCGACATCGGCCTTCCCGATGCAGACGGGCGGGATCTCTGCCACACGCTGCGCGCCCAGGGTCAGCAGGTCCCGGTCTTGTTCCTCACCGCACGCGATGCACTCCCCGACCGCTTGTCCGGCTTTCGTTCGGGTGGCGACGACTACATGACGAAGCCTTTCGCTTTCGAGGAGCTCGTGGCTCGACTCAATGCCCTGCTTCGCCGAAGCCGCGGAGAGGAGCAGCTCGAGGCAGCCGGGCTCGTTCTCGACCCGGTCAGCCACACGGCCTTCGTCGAACAGGCGTCAGTCAACCTCACGCCCACGGAGTTCCGCCTCCTTGCGTGCCTGCTGGCAGCGCCTTTCGCCGTGATACGCCGCCGCGATCTGATCCGAGCGGCCTGGCCCGAAGGGGCGATCGTGCACCAGAACACGCTGGACGCCTACATCGTGCGTGTGCGTCGCAAGCTGCGCAGCCTGCCGGGTGCACCGACCATCGCAACGATGCGCAGCGTCGGTTACCGGATCCAGTGAGCCTTCACATAGCTCCGGTCACGGTGCGGGGTCGCCTGCTCCTGACGGTCCTCGTCGCCGTGGCGAGCGCGCTCGCGCTGATGACGCTGGCCTTCAACGTCTTCGTCGCCCGCAGCCTGAACGGGAGCGCCAACAGACTCCTGCGGGAGCGCGCGGAGGACCACCTGGCGGCGCTGGCTAACGTCGGCGGGCAGTTGCGCGAACCTGGCGCCCCTCGCAACGGTGTCATCGAAAGCCAGGTCTGGGTCTTCACCCGCGGACAGCTGATCGAACGGCCGCGGACGGGCGGGGAAGCTCAGCGGATCGCTCGAACGCTCGCGGGCGGGCCGAGGCAGACGGTCGACGTGCCGGGTCATGAGACGAGACTGCTTGCCGTCCCGATCGTGTCCGAGGGCCAGCGCGTCGGGACGCTGGTGGCCGGGATCTCTCTTCGCCCGTATCACGAGACTCGACGTGCGGCGCTGCTCGGCTCGCTCCTGCTGGCGCTCGTCCTGCTGGGCACCGTGGGAGTTGCGGCCTATTGGCTCCTCGCCCGTGCGCTCGAGCCGGTTGCGCAGATGACGCGGGAGGCCGCGGCGTGGAGCGATCGCGACCTCGACCGCAGGTTCGCGCTCGGAGCTCCTCACGACGAGCTCACCCTGCTGGCGTCGACACTCGATGGACTCCTCGACCGGCTCGCGGCGAGCCTGCGTCGGGAGAAGCTGTTCACCGCCGAGCTGTCGCACGAGCTTCGGACCCCGCTCACCCGCATCTCGACGCAGGCGGAACTGGCGCTACGGCGAGATCGTGATCCGGCCGAGTACCGCGATGCCTTCGTCGCGATTCTCGGCAGCGCCCGCCAGCTCACCAGGATCGTCGAGACACTCGTCACCGCGGCTCGCGAGGAAGCAGTCTCCGAGCGGGGCACGGCCGACGTCTACGACGTTGCCCTCAACGCGGCCGACAGCTGCAGCACGCTCTCGACATCACGAAACGTGCACGTACGGGTCTTGCAGCCGTCCGTTCCGATCCGAATCGGGGTTGACGCCGACGTCGCCGAGCGCATACTCCAGCCGGTCGTCGAGAACGCCTGCCGCTACGCGGATGGGAAGGTCGAGATCGCGGTTCACCGAAACGCCAGCAAGGTCGAGGTCGATGTCGCCGACGACGGAGCAGGTGTCGCTCAGGACGAGATCGACCGTATCTTCGAGCCGGGCGTTCGAGGGTCGGCGGCAGCTCGAGCGCCGCAAGGCGCAGGCCTGGGCCTGGCGCTCGCGCGCCGGCTGGCACGTGCGGTTTCGGGCGAGGTCGCCGTCGACGCGAGCGCGGGCGGCGGGCGGTTCACGATTCGACTGCCGGCCGCATAGCCGAGTCGTCGCGGAGCACCTCGTACGTCGCGGCGAGGCCGGCCCGACACTCGGGCGGAGGAATTAACGCAGCCTGACATTCGCTTGTGAATGAATCGGCAATGAAGTAATTCAGGTCCCAGCGCCGAGAGGCGCGGCCGAGGAAGCACTCGGCAACGTGAGGGACAACCTGGGGAGAGGGTAATGCGGCGTCTGTACGTCCGATTGCGGAAGGACGGCCATGTGCGTGCGCGGCCGCACTCGGCGCAGCGGCACAGCGTCGTTGTCCGGGGAACGTTCGAGCCCGACGGCTCGCATTCCGACGCCCATTCTGCGGGACTCGACCTGGAAACCGCTTGGGGAGGTTGCCGGACATGATGCGTTGGATCGTTTGGGCGAGCTTGAAGTTCCGGCTCATGACGGTTGCCGCGGCAACCGTGTTGCTGGTCGTCGGCGTCAGCCAGCTGAACGACATGCCGATCGACGTCCTCCCCGAGTTCGGTCCGCCGACCGTGGAAGTGCAGACCGAGGCGCTCGGGCTGTCCGCAGCCGAGGTCGAGCAGCTCGTCACGGTCCCGATGGAGCAGGACCTGCTGAACGGCGTCGCGTTCCTGGACGACATCCGATCCGAGTCGGTTCCCGGGATGTCGCGCGTCCTGCTCGTCTTCGAGCCAGGGACCGATCTCTTCAAGGCGCGCCAGGTCGTCGCCGAGCGCCTGACGCAAGCCCATGCATTGCCGAACGTCTCGAAGCCGCCGCAGATGCTGCAGCCCCTGTCGTCGACGAACCGCGCCCTCATGGTCGGGATCTCGTCGACGACGGTGTCTCCGATCGAGATGTCCGTGCTGGCCCGGTGGACGATCGCGCCCAGTCTGATGGGCCTGCCCGGGGTGGCGAACGTGTCCATCTGGGGCCAGCGTGACCGTCAGCTGCAGGTCCAGGTCGACCCTGCGAAGCTGCGCGACCGGGGTGTCTCGCTCCTCCAGGTCATCGACACCACGGGCAACGCGCTGTGGGTCTCGCCGCTCACGTTCCTCGAGGCGTCGACTCCCGGCACCGGCGGGTTGATCGATACCTCGAACCAACGTCTCGGTGTGTATCACGTGTCGCCGATCGTCACGGCGACCGACCTGGCCCAGGTACCGGTCGAGGGCGCGAGTGACACCAAGCTTCGGCTCGGTGACGTGGCCAACGTCACGGAGGATCATCAGCCGCTCATCGGCGACGCCCTCACCGACAACGGCCCCGGCCTTCTGCTCGTCGTCGAGAAGTTCCCGACCGCCAGCACCCTGGACGTCACCCGTCAGGTGGAGTCCGCGATCGACGAAATGCGGCCCGGTCTATCCGGCCTCGAGTTCGACACGGCGGCGTACCGTCCGGCCGGCTACATCGAGAAGTCGATCGACAATCTCACGCTGGCGTTGATTATCGGCGCGCTGCTCGTCGTCCTGCTCATCGGCGCTCTGTTCTTCCGTTTGCGGACGGCGCTGATCGCCATCGTTGCGATCCCGTTGCCACTCGTCGCCGCGGCGCTCGTGCTCTACGCGCTCGGCGCGACCATGAACGCCGTCGCCCTCGCGGGACTCGTTGCCGCGCTCGCTCTCGTCGTCGACGACGCGATCATCGGCGTCGAGAGCATCGAGCGACGTCTTCACGATCGGCGTCTCGAGCCGAATGGCACGTCCCCGGCTGCCGTGATCCTCGACGCAACGCTCGAGATGCGAGGCCCGAGCGCCTACGCGACGCTCATCATCGCGCTCGTCTGCGTGCCGCTCTTCTTCATGGAAGGCGTTGCAGGCTCGTTCTTCCCGGATGTCGCCCGGGCATACCTCCTCGCGCTGGTCGCATCCATGGTCGTCGCCCTGACCGTGACACCGGCGCTCGCCATCCTGCTGCTCCCTCGAATCCCGTTCGAGCGCGGCGCGTCGCCGCTGGGGCGGTGGCTTCGGCAGGGGTACACGCACGCCCTCTCACGGGCGACCCGGAGACCCCGCGCCGTGTACGTCGCGACCGCTGCCGCGATCGTCGCGGCGCTCGTCGCGGTCCCGTTCCTGAGCAGCTCCCTGCTTCCGACGTTCAAGGAGCAGCAGCTGCTGATTCGCTGGAACGGCCCGCCCGGGGCATCGCTCCCGGAGATGGACCGCATCACGAGTCTCGTCAGCCGAGAGCTTCGCTCCCTCCCGGGCGTCCGTGAGGTAGGCGCCCATGTCGGGCGCGCCGTGCTCGCCGATCAGGTCGTCGACATCAACTCCGCCGAGCTCTGGGTCAGCGTCGATCCCGATGCCGACTACGACGCCACCGTCGCCTCGGTTCGTGAGGTCGTGGACGGGTATCCGGGTATGTCTGAGAGCATCGACGCGTTCTCCAACTCGCGCGCGAGGGAAGTCTTGTCGCGACCTGAAGACGATGTCACGGTACGCGTGTACGGGGAGGAGCTCAGCGTCCTTCGCGCCGAGGCGGAGCGGGTGATGAAGGTCGTGTCGGGCATCGACGGCCTGGCCCGGGCGAGCATCTCGTCGCCGGTCGAGCAACCGACACTCGAGATACGGGTCGACCTGGCGAAGGCACAGCAGCAAGGGATCAAGCCGGGCGACGTGCGCCGCGCTGCAGCGACGCTCATCTCGGGCATCGTCGCCGGCAGCCTCTTCGAGGATCAAAAGGTCTTCGACGTCGTCGTCTGGGGAGCGCCCGAGACGCGTGGTGACCTGACGAGCATCCGTCAGCTCCTGATCGACACACCGAGCGGCGGTCATGTGCGCCTGGGCGACGTGGCCGACGTACGCATTGCGGCAGATCCCGTGATCATCCAGCGTCAGGGCGTCTCGCGCTACCTCGATGTGGGTCTCGACGTCAGCGGTGATCGCGCGTCCGTGGCGAGCGATGTCCGGGGCCGTCTCGCCGAGATGCGGTTTCCACTCGAGTACCACACCAAGGTCTTTGCCTCGTCGGGTCAGCCCACCGGTCGGCTGCTCGCTCTCGGGATCACGGCCGCACTCGGGATCTTCTTGACTCTGCAGGCGTTTCTCGGAAGCTGGCGTATCGCGACGCTCGCCTTCCTCACGCTGCCCATCGCGTTGACCGGATGTCTGCTTGCAGCGCTGCTCGACGGGGGCACGCTCTCGTTCGGCTCGTTCATCGGCCTCGCAGCCGTGCTCGGGCTGGCCACGAGACAGGAGCTCCTGCTCTTCGCGCGATACCGAAAGCTCGACCATGCCGAAGGAGAGTCGTCCCGTTCGCAGGTCGTTCTCGAGAGCGGTCGCGAGCGGCTCGTCCCCATCGTGACGACCGCCGCGGCGAGCGCGCTGCTCATGCTGCCGCTCGTCGTCATGGGGCCCAGGCCCGGTTACGAGCTCGTGCACCCCCTCGCGGTCGTGGTCACAGGCGGGCTCGTGACGTCGACGTGGCTCACCCTCTTTGTCTTGCCCGCGCTCTACGTGCGCTTCGGGTTCGGCACCGTCGCCGAGACGCCAGAGGCACGAGGACACCGCGATCCGGCACCAGATCTCATGCCGGCAGCACCAGCACCCGTTTCGTCGAACGCGGTCGTCGAGAACAGAGCCACGCCGGAGCCGGCCTCGTGAACCGACTGCACAGAGTGCCTTCGAGGAGGAGAGAGATGCTGCGAAGGAACGGCTTCATACCAGTGGTAGTCATCGGCGTCGCCCTGCTCGGTGCAGGCTGCGGCGGCGGGTCCGAGGAGGCGGCTGCGGGCGATCCCGCCACGATCCAGGCAATCGAGGGCACGGACCTCACCCGCGTCGTCCTGACATCCGAAGCGGCGAAGCGGATCGGCGTCCGAACAGCGCCGGCTCGCGCCGAAGCTGGGAAGCGAACCGTGATTCCGTACGACGCGGTGCTGTACGACCCCAACGGCGACACGTGGACGTATACGAGCCCGAAGCACCTCGTCTTCGTCCGGCAGGACATCACGGTCGACCGCATCGACGGGGACCGGGCGATTCTCTCCGCGGGCCCTGCCTCCGGCACGCCCGTCGTGACGGTCGGCGCACTCGAGATCTGGGGCGTCGAATACGGCGGAATCGAAGAGGACTGAGATGAGACGACGACGAGCTCGAGCAATCGCTCGCGAGGGGTTCGAGCGCTGATGCGCTGGATCGTGTCGGCAAGCCTGAAGTTTCGGTTCATCGTGCTGGCCGCCGCCGCTGTAATGACGGTCTTCGGCGTCCAGCAGCTTCGAGCCATGCCCGTGGACGCGTTCCCTGAGTTCGCGCCGCCGCGGGTCGAGGTCCAGACCATATCGACCGGGCTTTCCGCGACCGAGGTCGAGACGTTGGTCAGCATTCCGCTCGAGCAGGCACTCACCGGCCTCGACGGATTGGACGTGATCCGCTCGAAGTCGGTCGCGCAGCTCTCGTCGATCGAGCTCATCTTCAAGGACGGAACGGATCTCCAGCATGCGCGGCAGCTCGTGCAGGAGCGAATCGAGATGATCACGCCCTCCTTGCCGACATGGGCGGCACCGCCGTTCATCATGCCCCCCGCATCTACGACGAGCCGCGTGATGAAGATCGGCGTCTCGTCGAAGAGCCTCTCGATCCAAGACCTGTCGGCGATCGCCTACTGGAAGATCCGAGCGCGCCTCCTTCGAGTCCGCGGCGTGTCCAACGTGGCGATGTGGGGCGAGCACCTGAAGCAGTTCCAGGTGGAGGTCGATCCGGGGCGGATGCAGCGGCAAAACGTGTCGCTGAATCAGGTGATGGAGGCGACCTCCGACTCCCTGGACGCCGGGCTCCTGAGGTTTTCGGAAGGGCAATTCATCGGTACCGGGGGATTCGTCGACACACCCAATCAGAGGTTCGTCGTCGAGCACGTCCTGGCGATCGAGAAGCCCGGCGACCTCGCTCGAGTCGCGATCACGAAGTCGAACGGGAAGACGGTGCACGTGGGCGACGTCGCGAACGTCGTGATCGGGACTCAACCGCTTGCCGGAGATGCCGTCGTCAACGGCGGGCCCGGTCTCTTGCTCATCGTCGAGAAGAATCCGTGGGGCAACACGCTCGACGTGACTCAGGACGTGGAAGCCGCGATCGAGGAGATGAAGCCAGGCCTGCCGGGCATCGAGTTCGACACCCAGATCTTCCGCGCGGCGAACTTCATCGACACGTCGATCGACAACCTCACGCGCGCGCTTCTCATCGGTGCCCTCCTCGTGGTCTTCGTGCTGGGCCTCTTCCTCTTCGAATGGCGTGCGGCGCTGATCAGCGTCGCTGCGATTCCGTTGTCGCTGGTAGCGGCCGGGCTCGTCCTGTTCATCCGCGGCGAGACGGTCAACGTCATGGTCCTCGCGGGCCTCGTGATCGCCCTGGGGGTCGTCGTCGACGACGCGATCATTGGCGTACAGAACATCGTGCGACGCCTTCGTGAGCATCGCGTCGACGGGGGCGACAGGTCGGT
Source organism: Actinomycetota bacterium (assembly GCA_020029615.1). GTDB lineage: Bacteria > Actinomycetota > Thermoleophilia > Gaiellales > Gaiellaceae > GMQP-bins7. Next base: position 107,600 of record JAIBJO010000001.1, on the reverse strand, counting down.
TGCGGCCGTGGTCATCGAGGCGACGCTCGAGGTGCGCGGCCCAATCGTCTATGCGACGGCGATCATCCTCGTCGCCATGGTGCCGATCTTCCTCTTGACGGGGCTGACGGGCACGTTCTTCCAGCCCCTTGCCTTCTCGTACGTGCTGGCAGTCGGAGCCTCGCTGGTCGTCGCGGTGACGGTCACGCCGGCCCTGTGTTACATCCTCCTGTCGAAGGCGCGGCTGGAACACCGGGAGTCGCCATTCGCCCGCTGGCTCGAGCGTGGCTACGAGGGCTTGCTGGCACGAATCGTGTCGAGACCGCGCTGGGCGTACGCTCTCGCCGGCCTCACGGTCGCGGCCGGGCTGGCAGTGCTCCCGACCCTCGGCGAGTCGCTCATCCCCACCTTCAAGGAACGCGACTTCCTGGGACATTGGATCACGAAGCCGGGCGCCTCCCTGCCGGAGGAGACGCGGATCGTGACCCGGGCAAGTCGTGAGCTCCGTGCGCTCCCCGGCGTCGATCACTTCGGGTCCCACATCGGCCAGGCCTTTCTGGCGGACGAGGTCGCCGGGTCGAACTTCGGCGAGAACTGGATCGCCATCGATCCTGCGGCCGACTACGACAAGACGCTCGCCTCCATCGAGGAAGTCGTCGCCGGCTACCCGGGGATGTTCCATGACGTCCAGACGTACCTGAACGAGCGAATCGACGAGGTCCTGACCGGAACGAGCGAGCCGATCGTCGTGCGTATCTTCGGGCCCGACCTGGACGTGCTCCGCCGAGAAGGGCTCGAGGTGAGGCACATGCTGGCGCAGATCGACGGCATCGAGGACGCCAGTGTGGAGTTCCAGGAAGGCGTCCCTCAAGTGCAGGTCACGGTGAACCTCAGAAAGGCTCAGCGGTACGGGATCAAGCCCGGCGACGTGAGGCGGGCGGCGGCCACCCTGGTCGAGAGCGAAGAGGTCGGCGACATCTTCCGAGCCGGGAAAGCGTACGACGTTCACGTGTGGAGCACACCGCGCACCCGGAACAGCGTGTCGAGCATTCGCGAGCTTCCCATCGACACGCCGAAGGGCGGTCGGGTGCGTCTCGCCGACGTCGCCGACATCAAGATCAGAGAGACTCCGAACGTCGTCCACCACGAGGGAACCTCGCGAAGCATCGACGTTCTCGCGGGCGTCAGCGGACGCGACCTGGGCGCGGTGGCGGGTGACGTCGAACGACGGCTTCAGGACGTCGAATTCCCGCTCGGATACCACCCACAGCTGCTGGGGGAGTTCAAGGAACGCCAGTCCGCGGAGCACCGCATGCTGCTCTTCGGCCTCGGCGCCGGCGTCATCGTCTTTCTCCTGCTGCAGGCATCGTTCGGAAGCTGGCGTCTCGCGACGCTCTCCTTCCTGACGCTCCCGATGGCCCTCGTGGGCGGGGTGCTGGCGGCATATCTGAGCGGCGGCGTCCTCTCGCTCGGCTCCCTCGTCGGCTTCTACACGGTGTTCGGAATCGCCGCCCGCAACGGGATTCTCATGATCAACCACTTCCAGCACCTCGGGCGCTACGAGGGCGAGACCTTTGGTCCCGCGCTCGTCTTGCGCGGAGCCCGGGAACGACTGTCGCCGATCCTGATGACGACGCTCGCGACCGGCCTCGCGCTCGTGCCGCTCGTGATCGCCGGCAGGATTCCCGGCCACGAGATCGAGTACCCGTTGGCAATCGTCATTCTCGGCGGCCTCGTCACCTCGACGCTGCTGAACCTGTTCGTCGTGCCTTCCCTCTATCTGCGCTTCGGGAAGTCGCAATCCCAGCTGGTCTGAGGAATCCCGAAGCCGGCCGAGCGTCGTCGCGGTCAGACCGGGATCGGCCCCGCCACACCCGCGAACGCGCGCCGGGCGCGGACGAAGAGCGCCTCGAGGGCGAGCGACGGGTTGAGGTTGAACTCTTCGAGGGCACGCCACGTCTCGCGTACCGCCTCCGCTGCTCCGATCGCGCGTTCGCCGAACTCGCTGCCCGCGTCGGAGCGGAGGTCCTCGAGCCGATCGGCATGGACGACCGCCGACTCGGCTCCCGCTGCCACGACCACGAGGTCGCGGTACCACGCCTCGAGCGCCTCGAGGCCCGCGAGCAGCTCCTCGCGCTCGGCGCCGCGTTCCGCCCTCCGCACCCGCTGGTCGGCGTCTCGCGACGGGAGGTCGAGCCCCTCGACCAGCGCCTGCTCACGCTCCTTCGCCTCGGCTCCGAGCGCATCGGCCGCGGCGAGCAGCACCGCCGCCGCTTCCGAGGGCTCGAACTCCGCGTCGAGGTACACGGACCGGGCGGCGGCGATCAGCGCGTCTCGGCGGGACGCGACGTCGGAGTCGAGCAGCCTGCGAGCTCGGTCGAGCCGGCCGGCTGCCGCCCGCGCGAGCGCGCGCACCTCGGCGTCGCTCCGTTCGGGCGCCTGCGCCGCGATCCACTCGCGAACCGCTCGCTCCGAGAGCCGCCTGAAGGGGACGAGCTGGCAGCGCGACAGGATCGTCGGCGGCAGCGGGCCGAGCTCACTCGCGACGAGCACGATCACCGCATACGGCGGCGGCTCCTCGAGGTCCTTCAGCAGAGCGTCCGCGGCGTCCTCGTTCATCCGCTGCGCGTCGAGGACGAGGTACACACGGTGGTCGGCCTCGAACGGGCGCATGTGCAGGTCGTGCCGAAGCGCGCGCACGTCGTCGATGCGGATCATCTCGCCAAGGGGCTCGAGCAGGTACAGGTCGGGGTGAGTGCGCGCCACGACACGGCGCTCGTCGCCGAGCAGCGCTCCGGCGAACGCGAACGCGGCGGTCCGCTTCCCGACACCAGGCGGCCCGTGGAGGAGAAACGCCTGCGCGCCGCCTTCGGCGAGCGCCGACTCGAGCAGCCGCTTGGCTTCGGGCTGCTCAGGAACGGACGCGAAGCGCTCCATACACCTCCTCGGCGATGGTCTCGGCCGGAAGCGCGCCGTCGAGGACGACGATGCGCTCGGGGAAGCGGGCGGCAAGCTCTCGGTAGCCGGCGTCGGCGCGCGCGTGGAAGTCACCGGACTCGCGCTCCAGCCGGTCGGGCTCGCGGCGCAGACGCTCGGGTAGGCGAACGACGTCGAGCGCGAGCAGGAAGGTGCGATCCGGCATCAGCCCGCCCACGGCCGCAAGATTGAGGTCGAGGACGCGCTCGAGCCCGAGCCCTCGCGCAACGCCCTGGTACGCGACCGACGAGTCCACGTACCGGTCGCAGATGACCGAGGCGCCGCGTTCGAGGGCTGGCGCGATCACCTCGTCGACGTGCTGGGCGCGCGCGGCCGCGTACAGGAGCGCCTCCGCCCAGGGGGTGACGTGACCGCCGTGCAGCACCAGATCCCGGATCTTCTCTCCGAGCTCGGTCCCGCCGGGCTCGCGCGTCGAAACGACGTCCTCGCCGTCGGCTTCGAGCCGACTGCGTAGGAGCTCCGCTTGCGTCGACTTCCCCGAGCCGTCGAGCCCTTCGAACGTGATGAACATCGGCCGCATCCTACGGTGGCGGTGCATCTGCTACGCCGGCGGGCTCCGGGCGCGCGTCCGTAGGATGCGGCCGTGCGGGCAGTGGTGACCGGAGGCGCGGGCTTCATCGGCTCGCACGTCGTCGACGCGCTCGTCGCGCGCGGGGACGAGGTCGCCGTCATCGACTCGCTCGTCAGCGGAACGCGCGAGAACGTCTCTCCGAAGGCCGAGCTCCACATCCGTGACATCCGCGAGCCACTCGACGACGTCTTCGACGAGGCGAGGCCGGAGGCGGTCTTCCACCTCGCGGCCCAGGCTGACGTGCGTGTCTCGGTCGAGCGGCCCGTCGAGGACGCGGAGGTGAACGTCGTCGGCACGATCCGCGTGCTCGAGGCCGCGCGACGGCATGGCGGTCAGGTCGTCTTCAGCTCCACCGGCGGCGCGATCTACGGCGAGTGCGACGCACCGGCTACCGAGACTGCGACACGCGAGCCAGTCTCTCCGTACGGGACGGCCAAGCTCGCCGGCGAGGAGTACTTGAGCGCGTACAACCGTCTCTACGGGACGACCCACGTCGCGCTCAGGTTCGGGAACGTCTACGGGCCGCGCCAGGACCCGCACGGTGAGGCGGGCGTCGTCGCCATCTTCCTCGGAGCGCTCGCCCGCCACGAGCAGGCCTACATCTACGGCGACGGCTTGCAGACACGGGACTACGTCTACGTCGGTGACGTCGCCCGGGCGACGACGGCCGCGGTCGGACAGGAGGGCGGCGTGTTCAACGTGGGCACGGGACGGGAGACGTCGGTGGTCGATCTCTACGCGCTCTGCGCTCGGGTCGCGGGCTCCGACGCGGAGGCGCAGCACGCGCCGGCGCGGCTCGGCGAGCTCCAGCGCAGCTCGCTCGACCCCGAGTTGGCGGCACGGGAGCTCGGGTTCCGCGCGATGGTCGAGCTCGAGGACGGCCTGCAGTCGACCTGGGACTGGCTGCAGGCAGCGCGGAAGGACTAACCGCGCCGCGGGCGAAACGAGCGCCCGTGGATCATCCGCTTCCAGTCGCAGACGCGCTCGTCCGCCCGTGGCGAACAGCCGCGTACGTCGCAGCCGCTATCGCCGTCGCCGAGCTCCTGTTGCTGCTCGTGATCGGCGGCAGCGCGCTGATGGGAGCGCTCTCCGACCGCCTGCAGCTCGCTGCGCAGGAGCGCGTGCTGGCGCCGGCCCCGCAGATCAAGCCGACACCGCGGAAGCCCGCTCCCGTCGCGGTGGCCAAGATCCCACGCTCGCGGACGATGGTCATGGTGCTGAACGGAAACGGCCGATCCGGAGCGGCGGCCGCGGCTGCGTCGCGAGTCCATGCGCGCGGGTACAAGATCGGCACGGTCGGGAACGCACCCAGGCAGGTGTCTCGAAGCCTCGTCATGTACAAGCCCGGCTTCGCGGGTGAGGGGAGGCGGCTCGGGAAGGACCTCGGCGTGACGTCCGTAGGTCCGCTCGACGGCATACGCGCGGGCCGGCTGGGACGCGCCCACGTCGTCTTCATCCTCGGCTAGGGCCGGCTAGGAACCGGGGGCGCAGCCCCCCTCGTTGACCGCGTCGCGAGCGACGTCGAGCGGGCCGCCCTCCACCCACTGATTCCCGGCCGGGTCGAGGGTGTACGCGTTGTTGAGGAACCGGTAGGTCGCGCAGAGGTTGTCCACGGCCTCGAACTCGAAGAGCCCGAGCGCGTACCAGCTCTCGGGGTTGTCCGGCTGGATCTCGACGGCTCGGATGTAGTGCCTCTCGGCGTGCCCCAGGCGTCCCCGATATTCCTCGATGCGAGCGAGCGCAAGCAGCGGATCGATCGAGAGCGGGTTGAAGAAACGCGCCCAGCGCGCCCGGTCGAGCGCCAGCTCGACGTCGCCCGAGCCGAGCGCGTGGGTGGAGCTGCGTTCCATGCGGTCGGCGAGTCTCGGGAACGAGAACGAGGCGAGCACGAGAGCCGAAGCGACCACGAGCGAGACGACGAGGATCGGACGCTTGCGCGAGCGGGCTCGCGCACGGCCGACTCCGGTGAGAACGCCGAGAGCCACCATCGTCGGAGCTGTCACGGCGAGGAAGTTCCAGTTGTAGTCGACGAGCGCGTGACCGAGGTATGCGGCCGGCGCAGCGACAAGCGCGACTACAGCCGCGCGCTCGGGCCCGTCGACACGACGGAGTGCGCAGATACAGACGGCGAGCCCGGCCCCGATCAGCGCGAGAAAGACCGCGACCCCGGCCACTCCACCGTCGGCAAGCTGCTGCAGCAGGACATTGTGCGGCTCGAGCACCGAGCGCGCGTCCGGCCGGTAGCGCTTGCGCGCGACCTCGAAGGTCCCCGCGCCGGCGCCCTGCGGCGAGTGGCCGGCGAAGACGTCCCAGGCCTCGCCCCACCAGCAGAGGCGATTGTTCGGATCGAGGGACTCGAGCCGGCTCGGGTCGTTCACGACCTCCGAGCACGATCGGCCCGACGACACGGCCTTACCCGTAGCGATTCCGAGACCGGCGACCGCGGCGACCCCAAAGACGACGGCGATCACGACGAGCCCGCGGCCTGCCCGCGCGCGACCTTCCGAGCCGAGCGCTCGCCGCGTGGCAAGCAGGACGAGCACCGCGACCACGCCCGCGCCGGCGAGTGCGAGGATCCCGAACACCGCGCCGTCTGCGACCCGGTCGGACCGGGTCGCGACGTCCTGCGTGAGGGCAGGTCTCGTGAAGGCCCAGGCGCCGACGAGCACGGCCGGAACGCCCGCGGCGAGCAGCAACAACCCACTCTCGACCCGTTCGCGCGACAGAGCGAGCCAGAGGACGAGCACTCCGGCTCCGACGAGGACGCCCGCCCGCGAGAGGGTGAGTAGCAGTGAAAGCGTCGCGACGTAGACCAGTAACCCGCCGAGCACGCGTACGCTCCTGCGCCGGCCGCGTCCGGTTCCGAGCCAGAGCCCGAGCGCCAGAGCCACGTCCGCAAGAAGTGCGAGGGCGTTCCAGTACCCGACCGGCTCGCGGAGTCGTGCGACTCGATCGCCGTCGGGATCGAGCGCCGGCACTGCCTTGGCGAGCAATGCCCACGTCAGCGTGATCGCGACGACCAGCGAGAGCATCGCCGCCGAGACACGGGCCGCGAACCGCTCGCCGACCCCGGCGAGAACGATTCCGAGTCCAAGGAAGGCCAGGTAGGCAACGGACCGGTTGAACGCGTCCCAACTCCGATCCGGCACGACCGACCAAGCCATCGTCGTCCCGATCCAGGCAACGAGCGCGACCATCGCAGCGACGAGCAGTGCACCTGAGCGTCCGACCCGGGGGGTAGACAGGAGTCCGAAACCGATGGCGACGAACGCGCCGACCAGCAGGATCACCGCCGCCCCGCCCACGGGGAGGATGCCGCCGACTCCAGCCCCGTCCCCCGCGAAGGTGGCTCCCACGAGCACGGCTCCGACGAGACCGGTAAGCCCGAGAGCGCCGGCCGCGGGCGCCCGCATGGGCGACTCCGACGCCCGATCCATGGCCGGCCACGCTACCAGCGACCCCGGAACGGCCCAGATCGACGGAGGTTATCGACCGGCAGCGTCTAACAAATCGTTTACTCTCCCCACACCACCGGATCACCTCACCCCGGGAGACTCCGTCGATCCTGCCCTCCCGGCCGCGCCCGTGAACTCTGAGACCTGGGATACATACCGCACCGTCCGCGCGCTATTGGCGCTCGGCGCCGCATTCGTCGCCGCGCTAGCAGCGCTCGCTGTCACGGGCACGGCCGCAGCAGCCACTCCCTGTGGTGAGAAGGTGCTCGCGGACTGGTTCGACAACGGCCGGATCGACCGCCTCTACCCCCTGCACTGCTACGAGGAGGCGATCGACGCGATACCCGACGACATTCGCGACTACGCGGACGCCGAGGAGGTCATCTCACGGGCACTCCAGAGTGCTCTTCGCGGGGACCTCGCCAAGGGCGGGTGCGACCCCAGCCCTGACGGATCGACCAACGACTGCGTGGCAGGCGGCGGGAACGGCGGTGGAGGCAGCGGCAAGGGAGGCGGAGGCAGCGGCGGCGATGAGTCGGGTGGGTCGCAGGTAGCCCCCGAAGTCGACACTGCTGGACCGTCGTCCGTACCGATCCCGCTGCTCGTGCTCGGCGGGATGTCGCTCGCGCTGCTCGCCGCCGGCGGGCTCGGATACATCTCGCGCCGCCGCGCCCAGGCGGTACCCGCCGACGAGCTCGGCGACGACGACACGCTGCTGTAGCTGCGCGTCTCCCGCGGCCACCGTAGCCCGGGGCGGTAGAATGTCTCGTCCCATGTGTTTCTGGTCTTTTGCAGGTATTTTTCCTCGCGCCCGCACCGTCCGACACGCGTCCTACCATCCCGAGTCCGCTCGTATGACGAACATCGCTCGCCCGAGCGGGAGGACGTGATGTCGAACTCGGCTCGGGAGGAAACGATGGCAACCGCGGAGCAGGTGCAGGTCAACGGAGAGGCGACAGCGGACGAGGTCGTCAACACGGTCGTCGACGCGGATGCGAGCGTCGCTCCGCTGCGCTACTTCACTGTTCCGGGCATCGACCCGTTCGACGCGGTCGAGTGGGAGCTCCGCGATGCGCACATCCCCGGCCGCGACGGCCCGACTTTCGAGCAGAAAGACGTCGAGTTCCCGAAGTTCTGGTCGCAGACCGCGACGAACATCGTCGCGCAGAAGTACTTCCGCGGCCGCATGGCCTCCCCCGAGCGCGAGCGCTCCGTCAAGCAGATGATCGGCCGCGTCGTCGACACGATTGGCGGCTGGGGCCGCGAGGGCGGCTACTTCGCAACGGACGAGGAGGCCGACGCCTTCGAGGCCGAGCTCGCGGCGATCCTCGTCAACCAGTACGCGTCCTTCAACTCCCCGGTCTGGTTCAACGTCGGCTTCGAGGCGCAGCCGCAGTGCTCGGCGTGTCAGCCGTGGCACGCGCTCGTCTCGACGCCGGAAGGAATGGTGCCGATCGGCCAGCTGGTCGAGGAGGATCAAGTCGGTCGCACCGTCTACGACGCGAACGGGATCACGCGCATCCTAGCGGTCAAGGCGAACGGTCTGAAGGAGGTTTTCCGCCTCACGCTGCGCAACGGCAGCTTCGTCGAGGCAACTGGCGACCATGTGGTCAGAGCAGTCCAAGAGCGTCGCACCGCGGCGTTGTGGACACGAGTCGACGAGCTGCGGACGGGTATGCGGATGCATCTGTATCCACACCGCGCGAAGGTCGTGGATCGCGCGCTCGCTTTCGCCGGTGGCAGCTCGCCCTTCCCGGACGAGGAGCCCGTCGATCAAATCGCGGTCGCCGAAGCCGCCCTGGCCGGCTGGCTCCAAGCCGACGGTTTCGTGGGCCGATACGAGCCCGTCACGTTCGAGACGTCCCGACGCAGGACATGTCCCTGCGCTGCCGCCGGATTCGCCTCTACGGCAAGGATCTGCGCGAGTTCGTCGATCGCTGGCAACTCCTTCTCCGCGGAACTGCGATCCGCGTTCCAGAGCAGCTCTGGACAGCTTCCCGCGAGGAGGTCAGCGCATATCTCCAGAGCATCTTCCAGGCTGATGGCTATGTCACCGTCAGCCGCGAGAACGGTACCGAGAGCGGCAGGGTTGCCTTTGCTGTGATCGGCGAGCGCTGGTCGGAGGACGTCCAGCTTCTCCTCAACACGCTCGGCATCTATTCGCGCCGCCTCCGCAAGGAAGAGAAGCGAGACAACCGTCACGACCTCCACGAGGTCGTGATCAGCATCGGCTCGGAGCGAGCACGCTTCGCCCAGCACATCGGGTTCATCGGCGCCGACAAGCAGCGAAAGCTGCTCGAGTCGCTCTCGCTTCGCGGCCTCAAGAACTGCCCCGATCTTCGTGAGGAGGAGATCGTCTCGATCGAGTCAGTCGGAGTCCAGAGCGTCTACGACATCCAGACGGAGTCGGGCGAGTACCTGACGAACAACGTTGCCGTCCACAACTGCTTCATCCTCTCGATCGACGACTCGATGGAGTCGATCCTCGACTGGATCCGCCGCGAGGGGATCATCTTCCGCGGTGGCTCGGGCTCCGGTCTCAACCTGAGCAGGCTGCGCTCCTCGAAGGAGCAGCTCTCCAAGGGCGGATATGCGAGCGGCCCCGTGTCGTTCATGCGCGGCGCTGACGCGTCCGCCGGGACGATCAAGTCGGGTGGGAAGACGCGGCGCGCGGCGAAGATGGTCGTGCTCGACGTCGACCACCCCGACGTCGAGGAGTTCATCTGGTGCAAAGCCAAGGAGGAGCGCAAGGCGCGCGTTCTCGAGCAGGCGGGCTACGACATGTCGCTGAACTCGCCCGACTGGGCGTCGATCCAGTACCAGAACGCGAACAACTCGGTGCGCGTGACCGATCAGTTCATGGAGGCGGTCGTCGAGGGCAAGGAGTGGAACCTCACTGCTCGCACCGACGGCTCGGTCGTCGAGACGACGGACGCTCGTGGGTTGCTACGCCAGATGGCCGAGGCCGCGTGGGAATGCGCCGATCCCGGCGTGCAGTACGACACGACAATTAACTCCTGGCATACGCTTCCTAATACCGGGCGAATTAATGCATCTAACCCGTGTTCAGAATACATGAGCATTGATGATAGTGCATGCAATCTCGCATCACTGAATCTTATGAAGTTCCGCCGCGAGGACGGCGAGTTCGACGTCGAGGCCTTCGAGCACGCGGTCGACGTGGTGTTCCTCGCGCAGGAGATCGCCGTCGGCTACTCGTCCTATCCGACGCCCGAGATCGGGCGCAACGCGCGCGTGTTCCGCCAGCTCGGGCTCGGCTACGCGAACCTCGGCGCGCTGCTCATGGCGCGCGGCCTGCCGTACGACTCCGACGAGGGTCGCGCATATGCAGCGGCAATCACGGCGCTCATGACCGGCCGCGGCTATCGCAAATCTGCCGAGGTCGCGAAGCGGATGGGCCCGTTCGCGGGGTACCAACCAAACGCCGCAGCGATGACTGGTGTCATCGCCAAGCACCGCGCAGCGGTCGGAAACATCGACCACTCACACTCGGTGCCAAGCGACCTGTTGAATGCAGCGCGCAAAGCTTGGGATGATGCACTAGAAATTGGTGAAGTAAATGGCTACCGCAATGCACAGGCCAGTGTTTTGGCTCCGACTGGAACCATAAGTTTCATGATGGACTGCGACACGACTGGCGTCGAACCCGACTTCTCGCTCGTGAAGTCCAAGCGGCTCGTCGGTGGAGGCGAGATCACGATCGTCAACAAGACCGTGCCGATGGCGCTCGCCAAGCTCGGCTATGCGCCGGGCGAGGGTGACGAGGTCGTCGCATTCATCGACGAGCGCAACACGATCGTCGGTGCGCCGTACGTCAAGACCGAGCACTACCCGGTCTTCGACTGCGCGATCGGCGACCGCGCGATCCACTACATGGGCCACGTGAAGATGATGGGCGCCGTCCAGCCGTTCATCTCAGGTGCAATCTCGAAGACCGTCAATCTGCCCGAGGAGATCACGGTCGACGAGGTCTCGCAGCTCTTCGTCGAGTCGTGGCAGCTCGGCGTGAAGGCCATCGCGATCTACCGCGACAACTGCAAGGTCGCGCAGCCGCTCTCCGGGAAGGCCCACGCGGGCGCGACGACGCTCGCTCCGGTCTCGGGCGCAGTCGGAGCGCTGCCTCAGCGACGCCGCCTGCCCGACGACCGCGTCGAGGTCGGCCGCAAGTTCAAGGTCGGAGAGTACGAGGGGTACATCCACGTCGGATTGTTCGAGGACGGAACACCCGGCGACATCTTCGTGGACATCGCGAAGGAGGGTACGACCCTCGCCGGCCTCATGAACTCGTTCATGATCTCGGTCTCGCTCGGCCTGCAGTACGGCGTGCCCCTCGAGGTGTACGTCTCGAAGTTCAGCCACATGCGCTTCGAGCCCTCGGGGATGACGAACGACGCGGACATCCGCGTCGCGAAGTCGATCGTCGACTACATCTTCCGCTGGATGGGGAAGAAGTTCCTCTCCACCGATCAGCAAGAGGAGGCCGGCATCCTCACCGCCGAGGTGAAGCAGCGCCTCGCGGCGGCCTACGCGGACGCAGGCGAGGGCGCGGTCGCCGCCGTCGCCGCCCTCGAGCCGGCCCCCGCCGGCCAGACGGCGCTGTTCAACCAGTGGGAGGATGCCCAGGAGTGCGCCCGCTGCGGCGGCCGCATGGTGCGGACGGGCTCGTGCTACACCTGCCGCGACTGCGGCACCAACACCGGCTGCTCGTAGCCCGCTCCGACGTCTCCTGGCGAGGCATACGCCTCGTGCCAGGAGCGGCTCTCTCATACCTTCGAAGGTATGATCCGTTCATGTCGAGCGAAGCGACCAAATGGCCCGTCTGGGCGTTGATCCGCGAAGCTCGTCGGCGGGCAGGCTTCACCCAGGCTGAGCTGGCCAAGCGAGTCGGCACGTCGCAGCCTGCGATCGCCCGCTACGAGCGCGCTCGCTCGATGCCGGATCTCGCGACACTCCATCGCATCGTCGAGAAGTGCGGCCTCGAACTTCGACTCGAGCTCGCCGAGCCCGATTCACAGCGCGAGGCGGCTGCGAGAATCGCGGACGAGCGGACCCCCGAGGAGCGGCTAGAGGCGAACACCAGCCAGGTCGAGCTGATCTACGCGCTGCGCAATGGGTGACCCCGACGCCCCGCCGCTTCAAGCCGCCAAGCTGTTGCGGCTCCTCGACGACCACGGTGTCCGCTACGTCGTGGTAGGCGGTCTGGCGGCGACGGTTCACGGCGCCACGCGAGTCACGTTCGACATCGACCTCGTCCCCGAATGGACCGACGACAACCTCGGTCGCCTGGCGTCCGCACTGCGCGACGCTGGTGCCGTGCTCCGAGCACCCTCTCCCGCTCCCATCGGGTTCCCAATCGACGTACGCGCGCTCCGCCAGTTCGAGGTCTCGACGTGGCGTACGCTTCTCGGCGATCTCGATGTGATCATCGGGACGCCGACCGCGACGCGGGGCGCTCTCGCAAGCTACGACGCGCTCGCATCCAGCGCAACCGAACACGAAGCGTTCGGCGTGACTGTCCTAGTCGCAGACCTCGACGACATCATCGAGTCGAAGGAAGCGCTGAGTCGCGAGTCCGACCTCGTGGCGCTACCGGAGCTCCACCGGCTGCGCGAACGACTGCGCTGACCGGGAACGGTCGAGCGCTTTGACGCGACGCTTGCGGCGGCGGGAGAATTCACCCATGCGCGACGACGACGTCAGGAGTGCGTGCTTCGCGGCGCTCGAAGTGCTACAGGCGAAGTGGGGACCTGACGTCCCCTACGCGGCGCTCGCCGAGGGATTCAACTTCCGGGGTCGGCGCATTCCGTTCCTCAACCGCGCCTACGGCATCTACCGCGCGGCCGACGCTCAGCGCGGACCGGCAGCGCTCTCCGTCAACAGCTCGCCGAAGCAGATCCGGTATCAGGACGAGCAAACGCCTGACGGCGTCCTCTACCGCTACCAGGGCGACGACCCGGAGAACCACTTCAACCGCTGGCTTCGAAGCGCACATCTACTCGACGTGCCGATCGTCTACTTCGTCGGCACGCGGCCGAACTGGTACCGGCCGATCTACCCGACGTACGTCGAGAGAGACGAGCCAGGCGAGCTTCGCGTCCTCCTGGCATTCGGGAAGATGCGTGGGGCGTACGACGAGCGCGAGCCCGTCCACATCCCCGACGAGATCGAGCGACGGTACGTCGTTCGCGAGGTCAAGCAGCGCATTCACCAGGCACAGTTCCGCGGCGCCGTGCTCCCCGCATACAGCGACCGCTGCGCGATCTGCCGACTCCGCGAGGTGCGCCTTCTCGACGCGGCGCACATCGTTGGAGACGCCGAGGACAGCGGCGAGCCGGTCGTGAGCAACGGCCTCTCCCCCTGCTCGATCCACCACCGCGCGTTCGACCAGGATCTGGTCGGTGTGGCACCGGATCTGCGCGTACACCTCTCGCGCCGACTGCTCGACGATGACGATGGCCCGATGCTCGACGTGCTGAAGCGATTCCACGGATCCACGATCGAAGAGCCGACCAGACGTCTTTGGCGGCCGGATCCCGACGGTCTCGAGAAACGGTTCGCGCGATTCCAATCAGCCCGATAAGGGCGGTAGCCGAAGCGGCACGGCACCGCAGACGAAGTGACGTGGGCGGTGAACCTGCTTTTCGCTTCGACGTCTCAGCTCGGTGGAAGGGCGCCGCGAGCCTTGAGGGCCAGGACGCGGGTCGCAGACTCATGCACGCGGGCGCGAAACTCACGCGAGTCACGAGCGACCGCTAGCAAGTGCTCGTAGACCGGTCGATACGAGCCCCGTCCGGTCAGCAGCAACAGATCCGCGCCCGCTCGCACTGCCCGCTCCGAGACCATCGTGATCCGCCCCGTCGCGAGAGATGCCTGCGCCTCCATCGAGTCGGTCACGACGACGCCGCGGAAGCCGAGCTCATCGCGCAACAAGTCATGGATGATCGGCTGAGACTGCGAGGCGATCCGCGAGCGGTCGAGCGCGGGGTAACGCGCGTGCGTGACCATCACGAGCGGGACACCAGCCGCGATCGCAGCCTCGAACGGCGGAAGGTCGACTGCATCGAGGGCGGCGCGCGTGCGCTTGATCGTCACGATGGCGTCGTCCGTGTTGGCCGGCTGTTCGGCGGCAACATCGTCTCGCCCGATCAGCTGCGCGCTCTGACGCAAGCCTTGCGGCGGGCCGGCGGGCGGCCGATCGTCGCGGTCGATCAGGAGCAGGATCACGCCGGCCGCGCGCCGCTCGTGTAGCGCTTCGAGGACATAACTTGGAGGCGCGGTCCCGGCAAAGCTGAGCACGACGAGTTGGCCGACCTGCTCTTCGAGCGTCAGCTCGTCGACAGCGCCGCGCGCCACGGCCCTGGCTGAACCACCAACAGGATCCCGACGACGATCGCCGCCAGCGACCCGAGCAGCGGCGAAGGGCGATCGACTCGAGTCTGCGGGCTCGGCACGGGAACGAGACGCAGCGTAGATTCAGGGCGTGAGCTTCGACGTCGCCGCCGATGCGTACGACCGGTTCATGGGGAGGTACTCCCGTCCGCTTGCGCCGGTGTTCGCGGACTTCGCGGGAGTGTCGAGCGGACAGCGACTCCTCGACGTCGGCTGCGGGCCTGGCGCGCTCACGGCCGAGCTGGTCCAACGGGTCGGCTCCTCGGCGGTCGTCGCGGTCGATCCGTCGGAGTCGTTCGTCGCGGCACTCGACAAGCGTTACCCCGACGTGGACGTACAACGGGCGACAGCGGAGGAGCTCCCGTTTCCCGACGGAAGTTTCGACACAGTGCTGGCGCAGCTCGTCGTCCACTTCATGCAGAGCCCGGTCGCCGGCTTGCGCGAGATGGCCCGTGTCGCGCGACCGGGGGCGGTCGTCGCGGCATGCGTCTGGGATCACGGAGGCAGCCACGGACCGCTCAGCACGTTCTGGACCGTCGTGCGCGAGCTCGACCCGAGCGCCGTGAACGAATCGGAGCTCGCAGGGACGACGGAGGGCGACCTGACGAGACTCTTCCACTCGGCAGGCTTGAGCGAGACCGACGACGCCGTCCTCTCGGTCGACATCTACCATCCCACGTTCGAGGACTGGTGGGAGCCGTACACGCTCGGCGTAGGTCCGGCCGGGGCGTATGTCGCGGGCCTCGACGAGGAGAGCCGCGAGCGTCTTCGCTGTCGTTGCGAGGAGCGGCTCCGCGCGCCGTTCACGCTCTCGGCTCGAGCCTGGGCGACACGGGCGCGGGCCTAGCCGTCTTCGTGCAGCCGCTACGACCTCAGACGCCTTCGGCGAGCTGGCGCTCGTATTCAGTCTGATCGTAGTTTCCAAGCGAGGACGCGACGAGGCCGTCGTCTCCGATCGTCCACTCCTCGAACCCGCCTATCCGGACGCGGTTGCCGGTCCCTCCCGGCCCCGAGTTCGTGCCGACGAGCGTCCAGTGGTACTCGACGCTCCCGTCACCACGGACGACGACATCGTCCATCAGCAGCTCCATGTCGGGAAACGCGGCCATGAACGACTCCGCGACCAGCGCGATGGGAGTCGGGGCTCCGCCGTTGATCGCGACCGTGCCGTCAGGAGCATAGTGCTCGGCGACGCGTGCGGGTTCCTTGCTGCACCAGGCCTGCGTATAGCGCCGCGAGAAGTCGAGAAGGTACTCGCGATCATGTGTCATCCGCATCCTCCGGTCTCGGTGCGCGGAAGCGCCCGCTGCCCGGTCCGGGACTCTACGGCAGTGGCGACCGACCGGCGACGCACCGATCCAGAGATCACGTCGCGATGAGCTTTGTATCGTTCGTCGCGTGGAGGTCGCCCAGCTCTGGCGCTATCCGGTCAAGTCGTTGCTGGGGGGGAACGGCTCGACGCGGTCACGGTAAGGTCGGACGGCCTCGAGGGCGACCGTCGGTTCGCGATCTACGACGTCGCGTCCGGCCTGGGCCTGACGGGCCGGCGCGTGCCCGATCTCCTGTTCGCCTCGGCACGCCTGCCCGCGGACGGAACTGCCGAGATCACGTTGCCGGACGGTTCGGTAGCAGGCGGCGACGACGGGCTGACAGCGTGGCTCGGTCGACCGGTGACGCTGCGCTCCGCGGAGACGGGGGTACCACGCCGCTACGAAAGCGTGGTCGACTTCGAGCACGAGCCGACGAGCGCGTGGGAGACATTCGACGGAGCTCCGGGGCGTTCCACGACAACCCGACTGCGCGGGTATCACTCGTTTCGACGACGAGCGTGAGGTCGTGGGATCCTCGCCCCTTCAGGGCCAACGTCCTCCTCGACGGCGAGGGCGAGGACTCTCTCGTCGGATCCCGGGTGACCCTCGGCGAGGCGATGCTCGACATAGAGATGCGAATCGAGCGCTGTGTCATGACGACGCGGGCCCAGGCCGGAGGTGTCGAGAGCGATCTCGACGTGCTCCGAACGCTCGCCCGAGAGCGCGACGCGTGCCTCGCCGTGGGAGCGCTCGTGGTGGCGCAGGGAACCGTTCGCGTCGGCGATTCGTTGGTCGCGACCTAGCGCGCGCACACCGCGTCCCCAAACGGCTGACTCCCCGGCTAACGGAACGAGCCCGCGACCCAGGTGAAGGGCTGCGTCACTCCACGCGGTGTGACGTGCTCCTCGCGCTGCGTCGCCACGAGCTCGAAGGCATCGCCGAGCGCTCTGGTCAGGTCAGCGGCCGAGTACCGAAAGACTGGGAGGCCCGAGCAGATCTCGGGCCCGTCTGCGGCGAAGGTCGCGACGATCACGCGCGCTCCGGGCGAGACAGCGGCGCACATGGTCGAGAGGTAGTCCGCGCGATCGCGCTCGTCCACGAGGAAGTGGAAGGCGGCGCGGTCATGCCAGAGGTCGTAGCGCCGGTCAGGCTCCCACCCGAGAATGTCCGCACAGACCCAGCGCACGGGTGCGTGGGCAGGAAGCCGGTGCCGCGTTGCCTCGAGCGCCGAAGATGAGATGTCGAGCACCGTCACATCCGTGAAGTCGCGCTTGACGAGCTCGTCGACCAGGAACGACCCACCCCCGCCCACGTCGATCAAGGCGGCATCGTGAGGAATCTCGAGCATTTCGATCAGCTCGAGCGATACGCGGGGGACGGGCTGGTACCAGCTCACCCCCTGCACACCGCGCGTCGAGTACGCGTCGTCCCAGTGGTCGACGCGCCCACGCGAGCCGGCTGGCTCGGCCACCGCCGAATCTAACCACGGGAGCTTGCCCGTGTGCATTGGGAGTGCGAACATATGTTCGTGCCTGACGCGACCATCCTCCATGCTGACCTCGACGCGTTCTTCGCCTCGGTCGAGCAACGGGACGACCGGCGCCTGCGCGGCCGTCCGGTGATCGTGGGAGGCGGCGTCGTGCTCGCAGCAAGCTACGAGGCCAAGGCTTACGGCGTCGAGACCGCGATGGGGGGACGGCAGGCGAAGCGGTTGTGCCCGCACGCGATCGTCGTCCCGCCGCGGATGGCCGCGTACTCGGAGGCGAGCAAGGCCGTGTTCGAGGTGTTCGAGGACACGACGCCGCTCGTCGAACCGGTCTCCATCGACGAGGCGTTCCTCGACGTCCGCGGGCTCGAGCGGCTGGCCGGGCAATCGCCCGAGATCGCTACACGACTCCGCCGGAGGGTTCTGGGGCAAATCGGCCTCCCGATCACGGTCGGGATCGCGCGGACCAAGTTCCTCGCGAAGGTTGCAAGCGGCGTCGCGAAACCCAACGGGCTCCTGGTCGTCCCGCCCGACGACGAGCTCGGCTTCCTGCATCCGCTTCCGGTCGAGCGACTCTGGGGAGTGGGTCGCATCACCGCTGCGAAGCTCCACGGCCGGGGTTTGCGCACGGTCGGGCAGGTCGCCGCGCTCGACGAGGAGATGCTCATGTGCCTTGTGGGGCGAGCATCCGGACGGCACCTCCACGCACTCGCGCACAACCGTGACCCACGGCCGGTGCAAACGGGTCGACGCAGGCGCTCGATCGGCTCTCAACGCGCGCTCGGTCGGAGACCGAAGCCTCTCGAGGAGATTGACGCGTCAGTCATCGCAATCGTCGACCGTGTCGCGCGGAGGCTGCGTGCGGGCCGACGGCTCTGCCGCACAGTGGTTCTCCGCCTCCGGTTCAACGACTTCACGCGCGCAACTCGGTCATGCACGATGCCTCGATTGACTGATCAGTCATCGGCGATCCTCGAGACAGCGCGAGCCTTGCTTGCAGCCGCGGTTCCGATCATCGAGAACCGGGGGATCACGCTCGTCGGCATCTCGCTGACCAACCTCGAGAACGCCGATCGGAGTCAGCTCACGCTGACGGACGACTGGCGACCCGATGCCCTGGACGCAGCGCTCGACGCCGTCCGCGACAGGTTCGGCTCCACGGCCGTAACGCGCGCCGTGCTCATCGGCCGAGATCCCGGCATGTCGATGCCACTCCTCCCCGACGGACCAGTCTGACGGAGCACCGGCACTGCCGAGGACGTGCTCGAGTCGGGCCGGCCACGGCTGTTGCCCGGGCTCATCGCGAGCCCGAGCCTGGTGCGGCCGCCCGCGCTACGGCTGCGGCTTGCCCTTCCGCACCTCCTGCAGCACCCAGGTGTTGCCGTCCGGGTCGGCGAAGTCGGCGAACGACGCGTAGTCCCCGTGCTCCGGGTCGGGGCCGGCGGCCCATCCAGCGGGCGTCATGTGGCGAATCTCGCTGACCTCCACCCCGCGCTCCACCAGCTCGGCGCGTGCGGCCTCGATGTCCGCCACGACCAGATGGGTGCCACGATACGACCCCGGATCCGCGTTCGTGATCCCGAGCCCTATCGTCACCGAGCACGCCGAGCCGGGCGGTGTCAGCTGCACGACGCGGAAGTCGTCGTTCGGCTGATGGTCGACGTCCACGTGGAATCCGACCTTCTCCGTGTAGAACGCCTTGGCGCGATCCACGTCCGAGACCGGGACGAGCACGAGCTCGAGCCTGTAGTCCATCGTCATCTCCTCTCTGGAAGCGGGCCTGTCGTGCCTGCGCGTACCATCGGGTGCACACGCCGTGAAGCTTGCCGTCGTCGCTCTTGCCGTCGTCGCTGTGGCCGCAGCCATCGCGGCCGGCATTTTCGCGGTCCTCTACTTCTCCGATCAGCCCGACGAGATCGCCGCGTCGTCGTGCGAGGACCGCATGTTCGGTCATATCGCGAGCCTGGTACAGAAGGGCGATGGATACGAACTGCGGTTCGACCCTGCGTGGTTCACGACCGGGCTGACGGCGAACACGGCCGCCGCCGAGGACGGCGTCGTCGAACCCGGCGAGCCCGTCCCGAACGACAACTACCGCGTCGAAGAGGGGCACCGGCTCCTGACGTACGTCGTGCCCGCGAGCGCGCACGTCACCGTGCTGACGCGCCAAGGCGATCCGGCACAGCTCGGCGCGACCCCGATCACGGTCGCCCAGCTTGCCAAGCTGGTCGACGGCGGACGACCCGTCGTGCTCTTCGAGCCACTCGACACGGGCGTATGGATTCGGATTAACGCAGGCACGGTCTGCTCGCTGGATCAGCAGTACCAGCCCTAACCCTCGACATCCGAAACTGCGATCGCGACGAGCTCGCGCTTCCAGCTGTTGCTGCTCCTTTCACGCGGCCTCGGCCGCCGTGTGCCCGTCGAGCTCGAGATCGGAATGCGCCGAGGCATACGCACCCTGACGCAGCAGCAGGCCGCCGATGGCCGCAGCTGCAGCCGCGAAGAGCGCTCCGACGAAGAACGCGACGTGATACCCACCCGTCAGCGCCTCGGCCTGGCTCGAGCCCTCCGCGAGGAGCGTGTCGGTGCGCGCCGCCGCCATGCTCGCGAGCACGGCGAGACCGAGCGCGCCGCCCATCATGAACGAGGTGTTGACGACGCCCGACGCGAGCCCTGCCTCCGTCGGCTCGACGTCGCTCATGGCCGCGAGGAGCACGGGATTGAACGCCGTGCCCGCACCGACCCCGAGGAGGATCATGCTCGGGAGCACGTCGACGACATAGCTCCCGTCGACCGGGGCTCGCGCGAGGAGCAGGAGCCCGAGCGCCGCGAGCCCGAGGCCTGTCACGAGTGGCGGCTTGATGCCGAATCGGATGACGAGCTTCGCCGAGAGGCCGATCGAAAGGATGCCCATGACCAGGTTTCCGGCGAGAAAGGCAAGACCGACCTGCATCGGGCTGTACCCGAGCACCAGCTGCAGGTAGAGCGCCGACAGGAAGAACCAGGCGAACATCGCGCCGGCCCAGAGCACGCCGACGACGTTCGACACCGCGATGTTGCGCAGCCGGAAGAGGCGGAGCGGCATGAGCGGCGACGCCACCCTGGACTCGATCACGAGGAAGGTGACCAGAAGCCCGCCGGCAACGGCGAGCAGTCCCAGCGTTCTCGCGGTGACCCAGCCCACCTCGTTGCCGTTGACGATCGCGTAGACGGCGAGCATCAGCGCGGCCGTCACGGTGATCGCACCGGCGATGTCGAGCCGGTGCGCTGCGGTCTCGACGCGAGCCGCGGGGATCAGCGCGAGCGACAGGCCGACGACGAGGATCCCGACCGGGACGTTGACGAGGAAGATCCAGTGCCAGCTCAGCGCGTCCGTGAGGACCCCACCGAGAAGCACTCCGATCGACCCTCCTCCGGAGGCGACGAAGCCGAAGACGCCCATCGCCTTCGCGCGCTCGGCGGGCTCGGTGAACAGCGTCATCATCAGGGAGAGCGCTACCGCGGAGACGACGGCCCCGCCGACTCCCTGGGTCGCCCTCGCGGCGACGAGCACGCCCTGGGACGTGGCGAGGCCGCAGGCCGCCGACGCGAGGGTGAAGAGCGCGATCCCGAGCAGAAACAGCCGGCGGTGCCCGAACAGGTCCCCCAGCCTGCCTCCGAGCAGGAGGAAGCCGCCGAACGTGATCAGGTAGGCGTTCACGATCCACGCGAGCGACTCCTCCGAGAACCCGAGGTCCTCCCTGATCGAAGGGAGCGCGACACCGACGATCGTCACGTCGAGGACGATCATCAGGTCGCCCAGGCAGAGGACGAGAAGGGCCAGCCAGCGTGCTCGGGAGCTCATCGTCATCGGTGCATTCCTTCCGTTTCGGTCTCGAAGCTCAGACCGGCGGTCGGACCGAAACTCATCGCGCGCAACCGGCCCCGCGGTCGGCACACTCACGACGATGCTCGAGGTCGAGACGCCACACGGCACCGCCCACGTCCACCTGCGCCATGTCGACGACCCGAAGGCGTGGCTCGTGCTCGGTCACGGGGCCGGTGGGGGAGTGGGGTCCGGCGACCTCGTCGCGGCAACCGAGGCCGCTCTCGAGGAGAGCCTGAGTGTGGCGCTCGTCGAGCAGCCCTACCGGGTCTCCGGGCGGCGCAGCCCGGCGCCAGCCCACCAGCTCGACGCGGCCTGGATCGCTGTCGTCGGGTACCTCGCAGCGAACACGCTCGCGGGCCTGCCGCTCGTCACGGGCGGTCGCTCGTCCGGTGCGCGTGTGGCATGCCGCACCGCCGAGGCCATCGACGCGCTCGGCGTCCTCTGCCTTGCCTTCCCGCTCCGCCCACCTCGCCGCACGGGCGATGCACCGAGTCGCCTGCCGGAGCTCGACGCGGTGCGGGTACCCACCCTCGTCGTGCAGGGCGGGCGGGACCCTTTCGGGATCCCGCCCGCGTCCTCGCTTCGAACGGTGGTGGAGGTCGCCGGCGATCACAGCCTGCGAGCCGACCTCGCGGCAGTGTCGGCAGCGGTGAGCACCTGGTTGCGCGAGGTCATCCGGCTGAGCTAGGCCTCGCTCGGCTCCGGTCGAACCACCGGCACCGGCGTCGTCACCTCGCTGTCGTGTGGCGGCTCGATCGTGATGTTCGGCAGGAGCTTGTCGAGCCAGCCCGGGATGTACCACGTCTTCTCGCCCATGAGCTTGAAGAAGGCAGGCACGAGCGTCATCTTCACCACGAGGGCGTCGGTCAGGATCGCGACCGCGAGCAACAGGCCGAACTCCTTAGAGATGCGGTCTGACGTGAGGATGAACGCCGAGAAGACTGTGGCCATGATGATCGCGGCAGCCACGATCACGCGACCGATGGCCGCGATGCCGTGCTCGATTGCCTCCTTCGTCTTCAGGCCATGGACGTGCTCCTCGCGGATGCGGCTCATGAGGAAGACCATGTAGTCCATCGACAGGCCGAACAGGATCGCGAACGCGATCGGCGGCACGAAGGTCTCGATCGGGCCCGTCTTGTCAAGCCCGGTCAGCCCCATCCCGTAGCCCTCCTGGATGACGAGCGTCAGGACGCCGAATCCGACGAAGGCGGCGAGGATCGTCGCGACAGCCGCCGTCAGCGAGATGACGATCGACCTGAACGCCATCGCGAGCACGATGAACGTGACGCCGACGATGTAGAGGAGGAACAGCGGAAGTCGCTCCATGATCCGGTCGGCGATGTCGATGAACGCGGCATTCAGGCCAGACACGTAGACGACGGCGTCGCCGTCCTCGGTCGCGGCCGGCGCCACGTCGCTGCGGAGCCGGTGGACGAGATCGCCTGTCGCCTCGTCCTGCGGCGCGGAGTCGGGCGTGACGAACACCAACGCGACGGTCTTCGAGTCGTTGAACTGCGGCTCCGCGACCGACGCGACCCCGGGGAGACCCTGGACGCCGTCGTAGACGCGCTGCGCGGCGCCCTCGTCGCCGTTGACGTCCACGACAATCGGGATCGGCCCGTTGAAGCCGGCGCCGAAGCCCTCGGCGAGAAGGTCGTAGGCGCGGCGAGCCGTCTGCTCCTTGGGCTGCGTCCCCTGGTCCGACGCGCCGAGCCGCACGAGCGCAGACGTCCCCGCAAGCGCGAGCAACACGACGAGCACGACGGCGAAGACAGCCTTGGCATGTCCTGTCACGAACCGGCCCCAGCGCGCGATGAGCGTCCTCTCGCGGGCCTCATCGGAATCGTCGACCCGCCGAAGGAACGGCACCTTCAGACGGTCGACCTTGTGCCCGAGCTTCGCGAGCACGGCGATGAGCAGCGAGTTCGCGATAAGCACGGTAGTCAGGACACCGAGCGCCGAGCCGATCCCGAGCTTCGTGATGAAGTCCATCCCGAAGAAGGCCAGGCCCGTCACCGAGATGGCGACGGTCATGCCGGCGAAGATCGTCGCTCGACCCGCGGACGCTCCCGCCTCGGCCGCCGCGTCACGTGGAGGCAGCCCCTCGTGCAGTAGCTGCCGGAAGCGCGTGACGATGAAGAGCGAGTAGTCGATCCCCACGCCGAGGCCGATCATCGACACGAGCAGCGGCGTGATCGTGTTGATCTCGGTCAGGCCGGCGAGGATGAAGAGGAGCAGGAATGCCGTCATGAGCGCCACGATCGCGAGCGCGAGCGGGATCGCCGTCGCGACGAGCGTTCGGAAGACGACGAGCAGCACGATGAGCGCGGCGAGCAGCCCGAGCAGCTCCTGCGTCCCCTGCTCGATCGGCGGGAACTCGGCGTCGCCGTTGAACTCGACGGTCACCCCGGCCGCTGCGACCGCCTCTCGAACGGAATCCTGCACGGCGAGGACGGCCTCGCGATCCTTGTCGTAGATCACCCGGTCGAACTGGGCCTCCGCGTAGGCGATCCGTCCATCGTCGGAGAAGGTGTTCTCGCTGAAGGGGTTTCCAACACTCTCCAGGCCGGCCCGCTCGTCGGGTCCGATCGTCTTGAACTCAGTGGTCTTCAGCTTGGCGATTGCCGCCTCGATCGCCTCCTTGCGCTCAGGCGTGTCGAGGCGCTCGCCTTCCGGTGCCGCGAACACGAGGTTCAGCACACCGCCCTGCTCCGCTGCGAACTCGGCCTCGATCAGGTCGGTCGCCCGCTGCGTGTCCGAGCCGGGGATCTCGAACTGATCCTTCAGGCTGCCGCCCACCGTGGCAACGAGGACGATAAGCGCGGCGATGATCCCGAGCCACGCGACGACGACGCGCCACGGATGCGACGCGCACGCGCGCATCCAGCTCGCGAGCGCTCCGGTCGACAGTCGTTCGTGTGCTGCGAGTCTCTCGTGCTGTTCAGACATGCTCTACCCCCACTCGGTCGCTACGGGTGAGACCCGCATGCGGATCGAAACTCATCGGTCACGGAAAACTGAGACAACGCGTCTGCAGTGAGATCTGTTCCCACTCCGCGAGGCGCCGTTCTCGTCTAGGACACTGTTGACTTGAACAGCGTTCTACCACTTGTATGATGTTCTGGTCAAGTGGGGTCCGAGGCCGAGCACCAGACCGACACATTCGAGGGGCCCATCGACTCGGAGGTCCCGGAAGCGCCGTGGCTTCGGACCCCACGCAAGCCGCGCCAGCGCGTCCACCTCAATCGCGACGTCATCGTCGGCTTCAGCATGAGGCGCCTGGCCGACGAGCTCGGAGTCGGCGCCGGCGCCGTCTACTGGCACGTCACCAACAAGGAGCAGCTGGTGCAGCTCGTCTTCGACCGCGTCATCGGCGAGCTGCCGACGCCGGAGCCCGATCCCGCGCGCTGGCGCGAGCAGATCAAGCAGGCCGCGCGGGACGAGCGCGACATGATGAACCGGCACCCGGGAATCGCGCAGCTGTCCTTCGGGCGTATCCCGGTCGGCCCCAACGCCGTGCGCTACATGGAGTGGCACCTGTCGATTCTCCGCTCGGGGGGGCTGTCCGACCGGGTTGCCGCGCTCGCCGGCGACATGGTCTACCTGTACGTCGGAGCGTTCAGCTTCGAGGAATGCCTCGGGCTTGCCGTTCCGTCCGGGGGCCACGAGTCGGCGCACGACTTCATCGGGCAGCTGCGGGACTATTTCGCATCGCTCCCGGCCGAGCGATTCCCCAACATCTCGCAGCTCGCCGGTGCGCTCGTCTCCGGAGGGCCTGACGAGCGCTTCGAGTTCGGCCTCGACGTGCTCCTCGACGGCCTCGTCGCACAGTCGCAGCGCGAGACGGCCAAGATCGAGCGCTGAGTTTCCGGCGTCGCGCCGGTCTAACGGGCGATGCTCACACGCGGGCCGCACGAGGTCGCCTTCGTCATCCGCGGTCCCATCTCGCGCGCAGACCTGCCCGGTCTCTACGACCGCGTGGGCGGCGTCCTCGGCGCGCGTGGAGCTGTCGTCGCGTGCGACGTGGCCGGAGTGGATCCCAACGCGGTGACGGTCGATGCGCTGGCGCGCCTCCAGCTCGGGGCCCGGCGACGCGGCTGTTGCGTGCGGCTCTGCAATGCGTGCGACGAGCTCCTCGACCTCGTCGAGCTCATGGGCCTGTCCCACGTTCTAGGCAAGCGCTGACATTCGCCGGAAGGAGCCCGTCTGCCGGCCGAGGAGGAAATGTCGGGGTCTGGCTGAAGCCAGACCCGACGAGCACGACCACCCGGAGCCAGCTTCAGCCAGGCTCCGACACAACGTCCGACGAGCAGCTACGACGGAAACTCGAGCGGCAGGCCGAAGCGCGGGAACAGCGTCTCCACGTCGAGGAAGAACGTGAACTCGACGATCCGGCCGTCCTCGATCTCGACCACCTGGAGCGCCCAGGGCTCGTAGCCTTCTCCGGTCTCGGCCGGCTTGTACTGTCCGAACGTCGGCGCACCGTTCGCCGACTCGACCGGAACGACGCGCGAGCCACGGCAGCCGTTCCCCGGACCGACCCACCAGCGGAGGATGTCGTCGCGGCCGGCGAGCCACAGGTCGAACGGCGGCATCGACTGGGTGGCGTCCTCGTGGACGAGTGAGGTGAGCGCGTCCATGTCGTAGTGCTCGAACGCCGCGACATAGCGCCGGAGGAGCTCCTCGTCCGCGGCGTCGACGGAGGGAGCCGTGGTCGACGGCGTGACGTCGCGGGCCTCGAGTGTCACGCGCGCCCGCTGCAGCGCGCTGTTCACCGACGCGACGCTCGTCTCGAGGAGCTCGGCGACCTCCGACGCCTTCCAGCGCAGCACCTCGCAGAGGATGAGAACCGCGCGCTGGCGCGGCGGCAGGTGCTGGAGCGCCGCCACGAACGCGAGGCGAACGGACTCGCGAGCGCCGACGATCTCGGCCGGATCGCCATCACCGACCACCCGGCTGTCGGGCATCGGCTCGATCCACAGCTGGTCGGGCGTGCGCAGGTTCTCGACGATCGGCTCGCCTGCCGGGCCGAGGTCCATCGGGCGCGCCCGCCGCTTCCGGCTCTCGAGCATGTCGAAGCAGACGTTCGTCGCGATGCGGTAGAGCCACGAGCGGAGCGCCGAGCGCCCTTCGAACCCGTCGTAACCGCGCCATGCGCGGATGAACGTCTCCTGCACGGCGTCCTCGGCGTCGACCGAGCCGAGCATCCGGTAGCAGTACGCGGTGAGCTCGACACGGTACTGCTCGAGCTGCTGCTCGACAGGCGAGGCGATCGTGGCCGACGACTCTGGCATCCCGTCATCGTACGGAACCAAGGTCAGCGCAAGGTGCGGAAGCATGCGCGGCCGCAGATAAGGTGCTGCGTCATGAGCGAGCTCGCGGTCGCGCGCGCCCCTTCGCACGAGCACCACGTGAACCCGTGGCTCGTCCTCGTTCTCGTCTGCATGGCGCAGTTCATGGTCATCCTCGACGCGACGATCGTGAACGTCGCCCTGCCGTCGATCCAGTCCGACCTCGAGATGTCGGACGCGGATCTCCAGTGGATCGTGAACGCCTACACGCTCATGTTCGGCGGCTTCCTCCTGCTCGGCGGGCGCGCCGGGGATCTCGCAGGCCGCAAGAAGGTCTTCCTCGTCGGCCTGGTCGTCTTCACGATCGCTTCGCTCCTGAACGGGCTCGCGCCCACCTCCGAGATGCTCATCGTGTTCCGAGGGCTCCAGGGGCTCGGTGCGGCGCTGATCGCGCCAGCCGCGCTTTCGATCATCACCGCGACGTTCACCGAGGGCGCCGAGCGGACGAAGGCCATGGGAGTGTGGGCCGCGATCGCGGTGGGCGGCGGAGCGGTCGGGCTGGTCCTCGGAGGGATCCTCGTGGAGACGCTGTCCTGGCCGTGGATCTTCTTCGTCAACGTCCCGGTGGGCATCGCCGTGTTCCTCGTCTCGCTACGCCACGTCCCGGAGTCGCGCGACGAGCACGTGCACAAGGGCTTCGACCTCGCAGGGGCCGTGACCGTGACCGCCGGGCTCATCGTGCTCGTCTACGGAATCGTCAAGGCTCAGGAGAAGGGCTGGACGTCGCTCCACACCGGCGGCTTCTTTGCCCTCGCGATCCTCCTGCTCGGCGCATTCCTCGTGATCGAGAGCCGCTCGGCAGAGCCGCTCGTGCGACTCTCCATCTTCCGCGTGAGGACCGTGCGCGCGGCCAACGTCGTCATGTTCCTGGTCGCCGCGGGGCTGTTCGCGATGTTCTACTTCAACACCCTGTACCTGCAGCGAGTCCTCGACTACACGCCGCTCGAGGCCGGTCTCGCGTTCCTCCCGTTCACTGCAGGGATCATCATCGGTGCCGGGCTCTCGCAGCAGCTCGTCCCGAAGCTCGGAGCGCGCGAGGTGCCGCTCGTCGGCATGACAATGGCGATCGTCGGCCTGCTGCTCTTCGTCCGCCTGGAGCCAGGCAGCTCGTACGTCACGGACTTCCTCCCCGGCGTGATGCTCGCGTCGATCGGAATGGGCCTGACGTTCGTCCCCATCACCCTGATCGCGACGAGCGGGGTTCCGGTAGACGACGCCGGCCTCGCATCGGGCCTGTACAACACGTCGCAGCAGGTGGGCGGCGCACTCGGCCTCGCCATCCTCGCGACGTTCGCGGTGAGCAAGACGGAAGACACGCTGTCGGGTCTGGGCCGCGAGCCCCAGCCGCCCGAGCAGGCGCAGGCGCTCGTCGACGGCTTCCACGTCGCGTACGTCGGAAGCGCCCTCCTCGTCGCCGTCGCGGCGGTTCTCCTCGCAGTGCTCCTGCGCCGCCAGGACGTCGTCGCCGTCGGCGAGGGTGAGCTTCAAGCTCAGTCGGCCACCGGCTGAAGCGCCCGCGCTACGCGATCGGAGCGGTCTTGGCGACCGCAACCTGCTCCCGGCGCGCCTTCGTCAGCTCCTGGACGAAGATCTGGATCGTCGCCGCGAGCGGCACGGCCGTGAGCGCGCCGAGCACCCCGAGCAGCGCACCGAAGAGCGTCACCGCGACGATGATGAAGAACGCCGAGAGCTGAACGGCCTTGCCCTGGATCTTGGGCGTAAGGACGTTGTTCTCGAACTGCTGGTACAGCAGTACCACGGCGAGCATGATGATCGCCGCCGTCACGCCTTCCTCGGCCCAAACCGTGGGCACGAGGATGAACCCGGCGATGGTCGCGCCGATATTCGGGATCATGTCGAGAAGCCCGGCGATCAACCCAAGAGCGATCGCATAGCTCGATCCCAGCAGCCAGGCCGTCGTTCCCTGGATCACTCCGGCGATCGTGGCGATGACGACGACGCCGATCGCCCAGCGCGAGATGGTCTCCGTCACGCGCTCCCAGACTGGAAGCCAGCGCTCCTCGTCGCCCGGCATGAGCACGCTCGCAAGCGAGCGCTTGAGGTTCGCCACGTCCGTCAGCAGGAACAGGCACACGAAGAGGATCGTGAAGCCGGCGAGGAAGACACCGAAGAAGGTGCCCGCGATCCCGAGCAACCCCGAGATGGCGTCCGGGATCGAGACGGAGATCTGCTCAGCCCCGTCCTGGACGTTTCCGGCGGCACCCGAGTCGCCGAGCCAGGACAACTCGTCGGTGGCCCGCAGATCTTCGACGACCGACGGCAGCTCCTGCAGGTAGTCACGCGCGCTGCCGACGAGCGGTACGAGCAAGAGGAGGAGGAGCACCGTGACCGCGAGAGCGGTTCCGAGCACGGTCACCGTCGCGGCCAAGCCCCGGGACATCCTCGTTCTCGCCATCACGTAGCGCACCGGGTACTCGAAGACGAACGCGAGGAAGATGCCGACGAAGACGACGAGGAACGTGTCGCCGATCGCCCAGAACGCGGCCATGATGCCAACGGCGGCGGCAACGAGCACGACGGTGCTCATCGGCAGCACGAGCTCGACTCGGCGCGACGCGGCCGGTTCCACGACGGAGACTCTAGGAATGACGCCGGTCGGACCCGTGCTGGCTAGGTCGCGTCGGCGACGAACGCCGCGATCGCGGCCGTGAATGCCTTCCGGCTCGTCTCCCACGCGTAGAACATGTGCCCGCCACCGTAGTGCTGGACGGTGAGCCGACCGGCCATCTGCGGGTCGAGCCGCATGAGGTTCCGCAGGCGATCGCTCGCGTAGTACGGCGTGACGAGGTCGTACTGTCCGTGCGTGATGAACGCCTTCATGTGCGGGTTCAGAGCCATGCCGTAGCGGAAGTCGTCCGTCGCACCGGGAGGCGGGGCGAAGGCGTGCGCCTCCGAGTCGTTCTTCCAAGCCGTGAAGACCTCGTACGAGAGGAGCGCGTACTCGCGGTCGGTCTCCACGCCGATGTCGGATCGCAGCATCCGATTGACCGCCATCGTGTACGCAGGGGTGATGCCGGACAGCGTCGGATCCGGCCATGCGAACTCGACACGATCGGGGAACGGATCGGTAACCGTGATCGTCGCGTCGTAGAGCCCCAGCACCTTGCGCTCGTCGCGCAAGAGCTCGCGTGCGAAGGTGAGGATTCCGACGCGGCCCTCCCCTCGCAGCACGATGTCGAGCGAGAGCCCGAGGATGTCGGCCAGCCGGGAGAGGATGCGTGTGCGCTCCTTGGCCGGAATGGATGCACCGCGGGTGAGGAAGGAGGCGTAGTCGCCCGTCGCGAACCCCTCGGAGTCGCGAAGCACTTTCTCGAGCGCCGTCCCCTTCTTGAACGCTCGCGAGCGGCCGTGATGAACCGCTGCGGCGGCCATCGTCGGCACGCGATCCACCCAGCCGAGGACGTCGTAGTCCGTCGGCTCCAGTCCGCTGATCTCGAGGGCGGGCGAGATGAGGATCGCACCGCTGAGACCGATGCCCGCGGTCTCCTGGAGCATCCTGACAAGGCGCCCGACGCGATAGCCGCCGTAGCTCTCGCCTGCGATGAAGACCGGTGATCCCCAGCGCTTGTTGTCCGAGAGCCAGCGGCTCATGAACTCGCAGAGCGACTCGAGGTCGCGCTTGTACCCGAAGTACTCCTTGGGATCGGGCGCCTCGTCGTCGGGCTTGCCGGCGCCGTTCTTCGAATCCTTCTTCTTCTCGCGTTCGATGATCCTGCTGAAGCCGGTGCCGACGGGATCGACGAACACCAGGTCGGAGAAAGAGAGCCATGACGACTCGTTCTCGACGAGGCGAGGGGGCATCGTGGGCAACGTGCCGTCCGAGGGGAAGTCCACGCGCTGCGGCCCAACCGCGCCCATGTGCAGGTACGCCGACGAGGCCCCCGGGCCGCCGTTGAAGACGAAGGTCACGGGCCGATCGCGATCGCCTCCGCCGGCGACGTACGAGACCGAGAAGATCTCCGCCGCAGGCTTCTCCTTCTTGCGCAGGACGCTCCACTTGGCAGTCGCCGTGTACTGGATCGCCTTGCGCCCCCGCCCCCACGTTGCCGTGGTCTCGGCACCTGCGGGCGGCTCGTGTTCGGGCTTCTTCGCCTCGTTCCCGCCGTTCTTCGCGTCGTCGCTCATGGGCCGCACGCTACCGACTTGTCCGCAGCCGACCGCAGGGTATTCGCCGATGGCCGGCAGCGTCGACGGGGCGATCATGCGCGCAGAACGAAGGGAGGTGCGTGGTGAGCCAGCTGGCCGCAGAGACGACCATGAGGCAACGCGCGACACCGACACAGGTCCCAGGGTCGAGCTTCTTCGCGTTGATGGCGGGGCTGTGGGGTGCTCTCGTGACGCTGCTCGTCGTATCGCCGACGACTCTCGACGACGCCCACGACTGGCTGCGCGGGCTCCCGATCGTCTGGGAGCTCCTCATGTGGATCCTCACGCTGCCGTGGACGGTCGCGTACCTCGTCTACGAGAGCTCGTGGGTGCACTGGCTCCGGGTGCTCGTCGTGGCGCTCATCGTCGTCGCCCACCTGAGTGTCTCGGCCCCCCGCACTTCCCGATGACGGTCGGCATGCAAGAGTGCACGCCATGGACGAAGTGAGTCGCACGCGGTATCCGCTCCTGATCGAGGGCGAGCTCGACCCGAACGTAAGCCGCTGGCTGTGGCTCGTGAAGTGGATTCTCGCGATCCCGCACTACGTCGCGCTCGCCTTCCTGTGGCTCACCTTTCTGGTTCTGACGATCATCGCGTTCTTCGCGATCCTCATCACGGGCCGCTACCCACGAGGCATCTTCGACTTCAACCTCGGCGTGCTTCGCTGGACGTGGCGCGTGGCCTTCTACTCGTACGCCGCCCTCGGCACCGACCGCTACCCGCCGTTCACGCTCGACGACGTGCCCGAGTACCCGGCGCGGCTCGACGTCCCGTACCCCGAACAGCTGTCCCGGGGTCTCGTGCTCGTGAAGTGGTGGCTCCTCGCCATCCCGCAGTACCTCGTCGTCGGTGTCTTCCTCGGGGGTGGGAGTTGGGCAGCCTCGCACGCAGACGAGTGGGCATGGGGCATCGGCTTCCAGGGCGGGCTGATCGGTCTGCTCGTCTTCTTCGCCGGTGTCGCGCTCCTGTTCACGACTCGGTACCCGCGGGGGATCTTCGACTTGGTGCTCGGACTTGACCGATGGGTAGCGCGGGTGTCGGCGTACGCGTTCCTGATGCGCGACGAGTACCCGCCGTTCCGCCTCGACCAGGGTGGTACGGAAACCCCGTCGGTGGACGAGGGGACACCGGCCGCGATCGCGGCGGAGCCGCAGGCAGCCTCCGAGCCACGGAGGGGTGGCACGGCCGGCCGCGTCGCATTGATCGTGGTCGGCGTCATTGCGGCGATCATCGCGTTCGGGCTGCTGGCGGGGGGCTGTGCGCTCGTCGCCGTCGATCGGACGCAGCGCGACGATGACGGCTTCCTCATGTCGCCGAGCGTCGAGTTCTCCACGCCGACGTACGCGATCGTCTCCGAGAATGCCGATATCGACTCGGGCGGCGCCGAGCGGGCGCTCGACACCTTCCTCGGCACGGTTCGCATACGCAGCGAGAGCGACCGTGCAGTGTTCGTGGGCGTCGGACCGGTGGCGGACGTCGACCGCTATCTGGAGGGCGTCGCGAACGACGTCGTCGACGATCTCGACAACACAGGCGACCCGGAGTACTCGCGTCGTCCGGGCGGCGCACCCTCGGCCCCGCCCGAGGGGGAAACGTTCTGGGCCGCGTCCGCGACAGGATCCGGTGAGCAGACGGTCGACTGGGATCCTCAGGAAGGCGACTGGCGCGTAGTCGTGATGAACGTCGATGCCTCACGCGGCGTATCGGCCGAGATGAGCATCGGCGCCGAGCTCGACTCGGTGCTCTGGATCGGGCTAGGGTTCCTCGGATTCGGCGCTCTGTTCGCCGCTGGATCTGCGCTCGCGATCACCGCCGCAGTGCGCCGTCGGTAGACCGGGCACCCGCCACCTCAACGGACGGCATCCGGCGCGGGCACCGGACGAGGACTCAGCGACGCCTGGGTCCTCTGCGTGGTCTGTAGCACCACGCCGAGGATCACGACGAGCCCGCCGACGAGGGCAGCCGTCGACGGTCGCTCGGAGATCGAGATCCACACCCACAGCGGCCCGAGCACCACCTCGAGCAACGTGATCAGCGCGACCTCGCCAGCGGGAATCAATCTCGCGCCCATGGTGAGGAAGGCCATTCCGAGCCCCATCTGCGCGACTCCGAGGAACACGAGGAGCGTCAGGTCGTGCTCGGTCACGCTTCCGAAGCTCGCGAACGGAGCCACGACGAGCACCACGATCAGCTGGGCAAGACAGGTTGCCGGCGCCATGGACACATCGCGGCGATGGCGCGTGATGACGATCGCGAGCGCGAAGGCCAGCGCCATCAAGAGCGACGCGCCGATACCGACGGCGCCGCCATTGCCCGCCCCGCCGACCATCAGGCTCACTCCAGCGACGGCGGTGGCCATGGCCACCCAGGAGCGCCGCGAGATCGACTCGCCGAGCGCGACCCAGGCAAGGACGGCTGCGATCACGGGCGCCACGGCCTGCATGAAGAGGACGTTCGCCACGTTCGCGTAGTTGAGCGCGACGACGAAGGAACTCGTGGCGACCGCCGTGCAGAGCGCGACCGCGAGGCCCGAGACACCGATCGCGCGGAACGCGCCGACCGGACGCCCGCGGCTCAGCACGAGGACGAATGCCAGCAGGGCGAGGCCGCCGAAGAAGGAACGGCCCGCGAGCTGTGTCGCGGTGTCGACGGAGAGCCCACGCTGCAGCACGCCCGCGGTGGACCAGGCGAGGGCGGCCAGCGCGACGAAGAGCTGCCCCGTCCGTCGTTCGCGATCGTGGTCGTGGAAGGCCGCCGACGGCGCCATCGCCGCAGTCAATCACGCAAGCATCGGGTCGTCGGACACCAACGGCGAGTCGGTAGAACGTGCCTGTGGAGATCGGCGTCTTCACGTTCGCGGACACGCGCGAGGGCGACCTCGGCGCGGAGCAGCGCCTTCGCGACCTCATCGAGGAGATCGAGCTCGCCGACGAGGTGGGCCTCGACGTGTTCGGGGTCGGCGAGCACCATCGTCCGGACTTCGCCGTGTCGACGCCGGCAGTCGTGCTCGCCGCGGCTGCGGTCAAGACCCAGCGGATTCGCCTCACGAGCGCCGTGACGGTGCTCAGCTCGGACGACCCGGTGCGCGTGTTCCAGGAGTTCGCCACCGTCGACCTCCTCTCCGGCGGCCGGGTAGAGATTATGGTCGGCCGCGGATCGTTCATCGAGTCGTTCCCCCTCTTCGGCTACGACCTCCGCGACTACGACCGGCTGTTCGAAGAGAAGCTCGTCGACCTGTTGCACATCCGCGAGACGGGCTCGTCGAACGCCGGGCACGGCGTGTTCCCGCGGCCGGTACAGAAGCCGCTGCCCGTCTGGGTCGCCGTCGGCGGCACGCCGGAGTCCGCAGTGCGGGCCGGCATGCTGGGCCTTCCGATGGCCCTGGCGATCATCGGAGGGCAGCCTGAGCGGTTCGCACCGTTCGCGGAGCTCCATCGACGAGCCGCGCGCGAGGCGGGTCACGACCCCGTTCCTGCGCTGAGCATCAACTCGCACGGCTACATCGCGGGCTCGGCGCAAGACGCGCTGGACGAGTCGTATCCGTACGTCTCCGCCGCCATGAACCGGATCGGCCGCGAGCGCGGCTGGCCGCCGATGTCGCGGGCCGACTACGACGCCGCCGCATCGCTCCGAGGCGCCAACTTCGTGGGCACGCCGGATCAGGTGGTCGAGAAGGCCCTCTTCCAGCACGAGGCCTTCGGGCATGACCGCTTTATGCTCCAGTTCACGATCGGCGGGATCCCACACGAAGGGATCCTGCGCTCCATCGAGCTCTTCGGTCGCGAGGTGGCTCCGGCCCTACGCGAGGAGCTCGGTCGCCGTCGTGCCGCGACGCCCGCTTGACGAAAGCGAGCTCGGGGCGTCACCCTTGGCGGAAATCACGTGCTGCGCCTACTCGCCCTTCCGCTCGCCGTGTTCGCGGCCGCCCAGTTCGACTCGTCGGTGCAACCGCTGCCCGCGCCGCTGCGGTCGAACCTGAACGCGCGCTACTACGAGCGGATCGACTGCCCGGCGCCGCTTTCGCAGCTCCGCCTTCTGACCGTCTCTCACTGGGGATTCGACGGCAAGACACATACTGGTCGGCTCGTCGTGAACCGGGACGTGGCCGTTCCGCTGCAGACGGTGTTCCGCAAGCTGTACGACCTGCGCTTCCCGATCCGGCACATGCAGCTCGACGACATGTACGGCCCGAAGCGGGCCTACCCGGCGGACGGCGACGTCACCGGGTCGTTCTCGTGCCGACGAGCCGTTCCCTCGCCGTGCGGCGGCGGTAGCGGCAACTGGTCGAACCATGCGTTCGGCCACGCCATCGATCTGAACCCGGTAGAGAACCCGTACGTCGGGTGCGGGCAGACCCGGGATCCCATGAGCGTGCGCTACATGGATCGAACTCGGCGGCGCAAGGGCATGGTGACGCCGGCGGTCGTCCGCGCGTTTCGATCGATCGGCTGGGGTTGGGGCGGCGACTGGTCGGGCTCGACGAAGGACTACATGCACTTCTCCACCACGGGCCGCTAGGTCCGGGTCCGGCCGGGCGCACGAGGCCGGGGGTTGGCGTAGGCACGCTACGAACGTTCACAATGAGAGCCTCGTGTCCCAGCTGATCGACTCGCTCGACGACGCACGCGCAGCGGCCGCGCGGCAAGCGTGGCGTGCCGCCTACGCCTTCTACGGGGAGACCGACGCACAGGCGTTGACGGCCGCCGACAACGAGAGCTACGCCGAGGCGGCGTGGTGGAGCGGCAAGCTCGACGAGGCGATCGCACGTCGCGAGCGCGCGCACGCCGCCTATGCCGCGAGTGACGACGCTCTCGGTGCCGCGCGCCTGGCGCTGGCGCTCTCCTGGGACTACGAGGGCCGTGGCTCCTTTGCGGTCGCCGGAGGCTGGCTCGCGACCGCGGAGCGACTCCTCGCCGATCAGCCGGAGGCTCCGGAGCACGCCCAGCTCTCGTTGATCCACGCGCTGACGGCGATGTTCGCCGAGGGTGACCTCGACCGTGCCGTCGAGCTCTTCGAGGAGGCGTTCGATCTCGCGAAGCGCCTGGGCAACCGCGACGTGCAGATGCTCGCGCTCTCGGGCAAGGGTCGGGCGCTCATCAAGGGCGGCGCGATCGACGAGGGGCTCGCACTGCTCGACGAGGCGACCGCGGCAGCGATGTGCGGCGATCTGCGCGCGCACTCGGCGGGCCTCGTCTACTGCATCACGATCAGCTCGTGCCAGGATCTAGGCGACTATCGGCGTGCCGCCGAGTGGACCGAGGCCGCGAACCGCTGGTGCGACAAGCTCGACGTCACCGGCTTCCCGGGCGCGTGCCGGATCCACCGCGCGGAGGCGCTCCGGCTTCGCGGCGACTGGCCTGCAGCCGAGGCACAGGCAATCGCGGCGTGCGAAGAGCTTCAGGACTTCGACCGCTCGATCACTGCGAGCGGGCACTACGAGATCGGCGAGATCCGACGGCGGCGAGGGAACTTCGCCGGAGCCGAGGAGTCGTACCGCACTTCGAACGAGATGGGGCGTGACCCGCAACCGGG
Source organism: Actinomycetota bacterium (assembly GCA_020029615.1). Classification (GTDB taxonomy): domain Bacteria; phylum Actinomycetota; class Thermoleophilia; order Gaiellales; family Gaiellaceae; genus GMQP-bins7. The sequence goes on along the minus strand of JAIBJO010000001.1, from coordinate 71,467 downwards.
GCTCTCGTTGCTGCGCCTCGCGGAGGGGAAGGTCGAGGCCGCGGCCGCCGGGATCACGCGGACGCTGCAGGACGTCACCGATCCGCTCCACCGGCTTCGTCGCCTCCCCGCGCAGGTCGAGATCGCCATCGCTGCGGGAGATCTCAAGACCGCTCGCGCGGCATCAGAGGAGGCCGAGCAGATCGTCGACTCGTACAAGATCGGCAACCGGCGTGCCGCCGCCTTCGACGCGACGATCCACTTCGCACGGGGCCAGATCAAGCTCGCCGAGAAGGACTGGCCCGGGGCGGTCGCGGCGCTGCAGCACGCGCGTGACGCATGGCAGGGCGTCGGCGCCCCGTATGAGACTGCTCGCGCACGGATGCTGCTCGGCACCGCCTATACGCGAAGCGGTGACGTGCACGCCGGCGCGGTCGAGCTCGAGAGTGCGCTGGCGACGTTCGAGCGCCTCGGTGCAGCCCTCGACGAAGCGCGCGTCAACGAGCTTCTGGGCCGAGTCGAGGCCAGGCGCACCTTCCTGTTCACCGACATCGTCGACTCGACGAGGCTCCTCGACACGCTGGGAGACGACAAGTGGAAGCGCCTTCTGGCCCGTCACAACGAGCTCCTCCGCGAGCAGATCGCGGCGAGTGGCGGCGAGGTCGTCAAGCAGACGGGAGATGGCTTCTTCGCGTCGTTCGAGAATCCGAATGCCGCGATCGAGGCCGCTATCGCGATCCAGCGCTCGTTGCACGGGGAAGTCGTCGCCCCCGACGTGCGGATCGGAGCGCATGCGGGCGGCGCGTTTCGCACCGATGCCGACAACGCAGACTACGGAGGCCAAGGTGTCCACATTGCCGCTCGGATCAGCGCAGCTGCGAGTGGCGCGGAGATCCTCGTCAGCAGTGAGACGCTCGACGGAGCCGCGTCGTCGTTCCGCCTGTCCGAACGCCGAACTGAGCACCTCAAGGGCCTGGACCACCCGATCGAGGTCGTCTCGATCGACTGGCGTTAGCACGGTGGGTAGCTTCAGCTGCGCACCGCTGTTCCTCACTGGTGCGTAGCCTCAGCTGCGCACTCCGCTGGTCCAGTCCTGGCGCCGGAGACGGCAGGGCGAGGGCGAGATGTCAAGCGCCTCGCCGGCGCTGGAGGACCCACCCGCTGAAGCTGGCCCCGCAGCGGAATCCGTCACCTCGAGCTCCTCGCCTTGCGCGCTTCAACGCGTCGGTGGAGTGCGGGCCCAGGCCGGCTCCGAGAGCGGGGCCAGTGACGCCCAGCCTACTGCATCACTCGGCGACGTGTTCGGCGGTGGGCTCGGGCGGGCCACCGTCCACGTAGCGCGCGTTGAGGTCGGGCGGCGGCGGGATCGCGGCCTCGTCGGACAGCGGCTCACCGCTCTCTGCTGCCAGCTTCTTCGCCTGCCTCTTCTCGAGCTTGCGCTGGCGCTTCTCCTTGACGGAGCGCTCCCGCGCCACCTTCGCCATCGTCTGCTGCCTCTTCGAGCTCATCTTCGTTTCCTCCTGCGGCTCGATCTCTGCCCGCCACCAAAAAGCGCAGCGATCACCTTAGCCTGCCTTCCGCATGCGCGTGGCGTCATTCGCACGACGCTGCCGGGCGCGCGAGCGCACGAAGCGTGCCCCGACAGAGACCCAGCGCCGAGCGACGTTGATAGCCGGGCGTGGCGAGCAGTCGATCCTCGTGCGGGTTCGTCATGAACCCCATCTCGACGAGTATCACCGGCACGTCGGACCAGTTGAAGCCGGTGAAGTCGGCGCGCTCCTGGAGCCCGCGATCGGGAAAGCCGAGCGCGAGGACGAGCTCCGCCTGAACGATCCTCGCCACACGCTTGCTCGCCGTGTAGACGTCGTCGGTCCAGCCACGGCGCAGGGCGGGATAGAGCGTGTGCGTTCCCCGAGCCCTCGCATCGGTCGACCCGTCGGCGTGAATGCGGAGGAACAGCGCCGCACCCGCCTCGTTGGCGATCCGCGCTCGGGCAACGTTGCCGATGCTCGTGCCCGTGGTCGTCGTCCGCGTCATCACGACGCGGACCCCGGCGCCCTCGAGTAGGGCACGCAAGCGCAGAGCGACCCTCAGGTTCAGATCGGCCTCGGCGAGCCCGGACGCGACACCTCGCGTGCCCCCGCCGTCCTTGATCTTGCGTATCGTCGAGCCGGGGCCGATGGGCTCGGTCGCTGCGTTCGCGCGCAGATCGTGGCCCGGGTCGATGACGACGACGGGCGCCTTGGCTGCGTCTGCCGGAAGCACGAAGATCACAGCCATGACGGCGGAGCAGAGTGCACGCATGTGCCCTAGTCTGCGGGGACAGCTAACGGGAGGAGGTCGAAATGCAGGCGTCGCCGGACGCAAAGGCAGCTCTGTTGGCGTTCTACAAGGCGTTCTCCGAGGCCGTGCCGGGAGACATCGATCGCTTCGATCGAGTCTTTACGCGCGACGACGACCTGCTCATCGTCGGTAGCGCCTTCCACGAGTGGGTCGCCGGCCGCGAGGCCGGGAAGAAGGCATGGGGCATGGAGGGTGTCGGGCTCGAAGCAGGCGACCCGGTCGCGTGGGAAGCGGGGGACGTAGCCTGGGCCGCCGATCGACCGGCCTTCGTGGTCGGCGACGCCAGAGCGCCGATTCGGCTCAGTGTCGTGATGCTGAGGGAGGACGGCGCCTGGAAGATCCAGCACGGCCACTTCTCGGTCGGAGTACCCGACGACGTGGCGTTCGAGAACGCCGCCGAGTGGAGCACCTTCGCGCCGGCTCACTGAGCCAGGAACGGCTGAGAGCCAGATGATTGGCCTCCGTCAGCTCGCGAGACCGACGAGGCGTCTCAACTCGGCCAGCGGCCCGAGCCTCGCCGCCGGCCTGGTGTCGGAAGCCCGAAGCTCGAGGGCGAAGCGGTACTGCCGGCCGGGGTCGTAGACGGGGCAGGACTCCTGGCGACACGGCGTCATCGAGAGCTTGCTGACCCGCTTTCCCCGTGAGTCGAAGAACACGATGGTCAGCGGGACGAGGGTGTTCTTCATCCAGAAGCCGCCACTCGACGCTCGCGGGAAGACGAAGAGCATTCCGTCGCGTGGGGCCTTTCTTCGGAACATGAGGCCGCGCTGGCGCGGCGGTGACGTGAGTGCCAGTTCGGGCTCGAAGGGAACGCCGTCGAGTCGCAGGGTCGCGGTCTTCGAGCGCGCGTCGCCCGCTGTCGCTGTCGCAGCAAGAGCAGCTGCCACGAGCACGACCGATGTGAGCGCCCGGACACGCACACCACCACCATAGGCACCTGGACGTGCGTCGGGTGGTACCTACCGGCGTCGCTACGAAGCGACGGTCACGGAAACACGCTGGACCGCGTTGTTCACGTAACCGCCGACGTTCCACGCGGGCTCGAGCGGCTGAATGTTGCCGGCAGCGTCCCGTGCACGGCAGCAGAGCTCGTGCTCCCCCGGCGCGGCGTCCCAGGTGAACCGCCATCCACGCCAGGCCCAGAGCCCGAGGGAGCCCGGCTCGAGCTCTGCCTCGTCCCACGACCGACCGCCGTCGGTCGAGACCTCTACTCCTGCGACCTCGGACTCACCCGACCACGCTCGCCCAAGCAACTCGCAGGGGCCGGCAGCAACCATCCGCGAGCGACTCAGGAACTCGGGGATTCCGGGCGGGACCATGAGCGACCGCGGCGCGATTCGGGTGATAGGCCGGCCCGGCTCGTCCTCCTCGTGCCGAACCCGATAGCTGTGCCGCATCTGGTAGCCGTCGAACGGCTCGCCCAGAACGGAGATGCGCGAGAGCCACTTCACGCTCGTCATCCCGTACCACCCCGGAACCACCAGTCGCAGCGGGAACCCGTGCTGCGGAGGAAGCGAAACGCCGTTCACCTCGTAGGCCAGGATCGCCTCACCACTCCGAACGTCGGCGAGCGGGAGGCTGCGCGCGTACGCCTGCTCCTCCCCGCCCTCGACCCCGCGATCGAGGCCGGTGAAGAGGACCTCGACGGCGCCGTCGGCGACACCTGCCTCGTCCAGCAGGCCGGCCACTGTCGCACCCCGCCAGCGTGCCGTGCCCACTGCCTCGAGCAGCCACGGTTGGCTGACGACGTGCGGCTCGACGTGGGCGCGTCCGTTTCCTGCGCACTCCATCGTCACCGCCAGCTCGACTGCCGGTCGCGCTCGCACGTCGTCCAGCGACAGCGAACGCGGCCGCTCGAGCAGGCCGTCGAGCTCGAGTCGCCACGTCTCGACGTCGACCTCGGGGATGTCGTAGTGCGTCAGCAGGTAGTGGAGCCCAATCGGGGTTACGTCCCAGCGAAGAGCCTCGAGCGGCATGCCGTGATTCCTCGCTGCGAGCTGGAGCTCCTCCCTGCTGATCCCCTCGGTCACGACCCGAGCACGTTAACCGCTCGAGCTGTGACGAGGACGACGATGACGAGCGAGATCGTCGACTCGATCCCCATGAGCAGCTTCGCCTTCAGTGTGAGCGGCATGGTGTCCGTGGGACTGAACGCGCTCGCGCCCATCAGCGAGACGTAGAGATAGTCCCAGATGCGTGGGCGCCACAACGGACGCGCAAGCTGGGGGTTCTCGTCCTGCGGGAACTGGAAGTCGGGCGTCGAGCGCTTTTTTCTCGCTCGTTCGAAGGGGCCGCCGTCGTCGACGTCCCAGAACCACAGGCCGAACACGACCACGTTCGCGAGCCAGATGACGGCCGCAGTGCACAACAGCTGACCACCGCCGAGCGATTCGCTGCTCGTGGTGATGAGGGCCGCAATGAGGAGAACGAGCCCGACGAGATTGGCGACGACGATCGCGGCGAGGAGCGCGTACGCCGTCCCGCGTCGCGCCGCGAGCCCGACTCCGCGTGCGCCGATCCAGAGATCCACGGAGAGAAGCACACCGGGCACCGCGAGGACGAGCCAGATCCACCACGGGAGCTCGACGAGCTGCCAACCTTCGTTGCGACTGACGACAGCGAGCAGCGTGAGCGCCACGGACGAGCAAATGGCGACCGAAGCTGCCTCGCGCCTGGCCTCGTACCGCGCCTCGATCTCGGTCCTGGGCGCCGCCATTCCGTGTGCTCTATCAGACCGGAGCAACGACACGATGTGCTTGGATCGACCGAGTGCAGCCCGACCGAGTGGTGACGAAACCGTTCGTCCTCGCCGTTCTCGCGGAGTTCGCCCTCTGCGTGTCGATCGGGATGCTGCTCGTGGTCATCCCCGTGTTCGCCAACGACGAGCTCGCGGTGGGGAGTTTCGGCGTCGCACTCGCGGTCGCCGCGGTGAGCCCGATGCTCCTCGTGTGGCAGCCGATCGCCGGTCGCATCGGCGACCGGAAGGGCAGGCGCATCCTCATCGTGGCGGGTGCGCTCGTCGCAGCCGTCAGCGTCGCGGCATACACGCTGGCGGACTCCCTCGAGCTTCTGATCGCTCTGCGAATGCTGACGGGCGTCGGCGAGTCGATGCTCATGGTCGGCGCGGCGACGATGATCACCGACCTCGCGCCAGAGGCACGGCGTGGCGAAGCGCTGAGCCTGTACAGCCTCGGCCTCTGGGGCGGCCTCGCGCTCGGGCCGTTGCTCGGCGAGCTCGCGCTCGGCGACGATCGCTTCGACGCGGTGTGGCTGCTAGCGGGTGCCTGCTGCCTCGTCGCCGCGGCCATCGGACTCCTCCTCCCGGAGACCGCCCCCGCCGGGGCAGACGAGAGCGGATCCTGGAAGTCACGACTCGTCCACCCGGCCGCGGTCGGACCAGGGCTCGTTCTCGCCGTCACCGTGTTCGGGTTCGCCGGTCTCGGCACCTTCGCCGCGCTCTACGCGCGTGAGCTCGGTCTCGACGGAGCCGGTGCCGTGTTCCTCGTCTTCTCCGCAGTCGTCGTCGCAACGCGGATCGTCGGGCGACAGATCCCCGACCGGCTCGGGCCGAAGCGAACGTCGGGGTCGTCGCTCGTCCTCATCGCTGCCGGGCTTCTCACAATCGGGCTGTGGAACGTGCCGGCCGGGCTCTTCGCGGGCACGGTCGTCCTCGCCTTCGGGCAGGCGCTGGCGTTCCCGGCGCTCATGACGCTCGCGGTCAACAGCGCGCCCGCGAGCGAGCGAAGCTCCGTCGTCGGGACCTTCACCGCGTTCACCGAGCTCGGGTTCGCGGTTGGGGCATTGAGCCTGGGCGCGATCGCGTCCCATGTCGGTTACGAGGGCGTGTTCGTGATCTGCGCAGCAGGCCCGTTGCTCGGCGCCCTTCTCCTGGCACGGATCACGGCGTCACGACCGGCTCCCGCGCTCGACGCCGCGTAGGATCGAGCCTGTGGGACAGGCGCGCAGACGAGGGCTCCTCGCATGATCGTCCTGTCGGAGCGCCAGGTCCGCGAGCTCCTCGACATGGAGTCATGCGTCGAGGCGATGGCCGAGGTGCTCGCCTCGCTCGCGCGCGGCGAGCTCTCCAACCCGCTCCGGTCCATCGCACGCCCGGACGGCGCAGACACGCTCCTGGCCCTCATGCCCGCCTATCGCGGCGGGTCGGCCCCGGCGTACGGCCTCAAGGAGATCGTCGTCGTCCCCACCAACCCGGCGAGGGGCCTCGACACGCACATGGGCGGCGTCCTCCTCCACGACGGGGAGACCGGTGAGCTGCTGGCGGTCCTGAACGCGTCCCCGATCACCGAGATCAGGACGGCCGCCGTGTCAGCCGTGGCGACGCGCGCCCTCGCGCGCGCGGACTCACAACGTGTCGCGATCCTCGGAGCGGGCGCGCAGGCACGCGGACACGTCGACGCGATGCGTGTCGTGCTCGACGACCCCGAGATCCGGATCTGGTCGCGCAGGCTCGAGGCGGCCGAAGAGCTCGCCGGGGAAGTCGGCGCGACGGTCGCGCCCTCTGTGGACGCCGCGCTCTTCGGCGCCGAGGTCGTGTGCACGACGACGGCGGCCGTCGAGCCGATCGTCGAAAAACGCTGGCTCGCACGCGGCGCGCACGTGAACGCTGTGGGCGCCTGCTTTCCGTCCGTGCGCGAGCTCGACACGGAGACCGTGGCGCACTCCTCGTTTTTCACAGACCGCCGGGAGTCGTGCCTGAACGAGGCCGGGGACTACATCCTCGCCGCGGCCGAGGGCGCGGTCGGCCCCGAGCACATCAGGGCGGAGCTCGGCGAAGTGCTCGCGGGCATGCATCCGGGACGTGAGCACGAGGACGAGCTCACGGTGTTCGAGTCCCTCGGGATCGCGGTCGAGGACCTTGCCTCGGCCGAGCTCGTCGCCCGCCGCGCGCGCGAGCGCGGCGTGGGCGTCGAGGTCGACTTCTGATTCCACTCGCGCAGATCGAGGCCGCTCGTGAGCGGATCGCGGGGACGGCCGTTCGCACGCCAGTCGTCCGCCTGCAGGTCGACGACGCTCCTGCCGAGATCTGGCTCAAGCTCGAGAACCTGCAGCCGATCGGGTCGTTCAAGATTCGCGGTGCCGCCAACGCGGTACTGAGCGCGCCGCCGGAGGAGCTCGCCGAGGGGCTCGTCACGACGAGCATGGGCAATATGGCTCAAGGCGTCGCCTGGATGGCACGCCTGCTCGGCGTTCCGGCGACGATCGTCGCTCCGGACAACGCGCCGACGTCGAAGCTCGCAGCCGTCGAGCGACTGGGCGCTCGCGTGGTGCTGCGCACCCACGACGACTGGTGGGCGGCGATGAACGCTCGGCGCGCAGAGGGAATCGACGGCTTCTTCGTTCACCCGGTGCTCGACGAGCCGGTGATGGCGGGCAACGGGACGATCGGCCTCGAGCTCGTCGAGGATCTGGAGAGCTTCGACGCCGTCGTCGTCCCGTGGGGCGGTGGCGGCCTGACGACCGGGATCGCGAGCGCCGTGAAGGCGCTGAGACCGGAGGCGGACGTCTATACGTGCGAGCCCGAGACTGCAGCTCCGCTGGTCTCCGCCTATGCGAACGGCGGTGTTCCCGTGGACGTCCCGTACACGGCGTCGTTCGTCGACGGCGCCGGCTCGAGTGGGCTCCTCCCCGGTATGTGGGAACTCGCACGCGAGCTCGTCAGCGAATCATTTCGCATTTCGCTCGAGGAGGCTGCCGCTGGAGTGCGACTCCTCGTCACGCGCGCGCAGATCGTCGCCGAAGGCGCAGCGGCCCTCACGGTCGCGGCTGCTATGGCGGGCCTCGCCGGCGAGGGCAGAGTGGTCTGCATCGTCTCAGGCGGGAACATCGACTCGGCGCGCCTCGCCGCGATCATGGACGGCCGCGTTCCGGACTGATCATGCCCGCACGACTGAGGCTGTCCACAGTTCGCCGGCGCCGAGGACCGACGCCAGCGCCGATGCGCCGCAACCCGAGGCAGGCCAGCCTTCCGACACGTTCGAAACGAGGCACGAGATGAATCAGCGCGCTCGCTTGCTGGCCGTCTTCGGTGCAGTCTGCTTGCCAGCACAATCGTTGCGACCTCGGCCGTCGCACACGCCTTACCAAGGGCGAGACGGTGATCGACCCGACGATCGTGTCGCGACTTCTCGCGCGGCATCGCGAATCGGACCCGCTCGACGAGCTGTCCGACAGAGCGGGAGGTGCTCGGGCTCGTCGCCGAGGGGCTCTCAAATTGGCGCGATCGCCGAGCGTCTCGTCATCACCGAGCGGACCGTGGAGGCACATGTGAAGCAGGTCTTCATGAAGCTCCGCATCGACCAGACACCCGACACGAACCGGCGAGTGCTCGCAGTCCTCGCATACCTGCGGTCGGCGGCGCGCGAGACGCTGAGCTAGTTGTACTCAGACCGACATGGCAGCGAGCGTCGCGCGAAGGCGGGCGGCGCCTGCCGAGATTCCACCAAGGTCGCGGTCGTTGAGTGCGCCTCGCAGACCGACCAGCTGCGTGTCGACTCGCGTGAGCTCGACGGGGTCCAGCGTGGTCGCGAACCGATCACGGATCCACTCGAGCGTGGCGAGGTCGCCGCGTATGCCGGCCAGGTCTCGGGCGGTCGCGTCGACGAGCAGCTGTCGTACCCAGAGCTCGAAGCGCGTCCGATCGATCTCAGCCTGGGGTCGGTGACGAAGCTCGAGGTCGAGCGCCGACTGCGCGACGTCGATGGCCGCGGTGCCTGCGCGCGCCTGATCACGAGCAGTGACCGCCCGCTCGAGCGCCGTGATGGCCAAGCTCATCTCCGCGGCGATCCTTGGCGGCACCTGCTGCGACCGGTAGGTCCTCCAGCGGTCTTCGAGCGTGCCGACTCTCGCCGAGGCTGCCTTCCAGTTGTTCGCGCTGATCGCGACGAAGGCTGCGTCGGCACCGCCAGACAGCGCTTCGAGCGCGGCGGGCACCGGGCCGTCGAGCGCATCGGTCGGCACGGCGAGCGCGAGCGCCTCGACGTCGCCTCCATGAGCCGAATAGAACTCGCCGTAGCCCGGCGTGAAGACCTTGTCGGAGTACGTCCCGTCCTGATGGAGCTCTCGGCTGACGAGCGCGCCCCGGACGAGACCCCTGGGGCCGTCGACGGTCTTGCCGGTCGTCTTGACGGTGACCTCCTCGAACACGAAACCCGGCACGTTCTCGGGTCGGTGTACGTCGCCGACATGAGGCGCCGCGGGCATGATCAGCGCGGGCGGGCCGTCCATGCCGGCGTGCCAGGTGCCCTCGGTGTCGGCCACGGCGCCGTTCTCGTCGTAGTTGAAGACGTCCTCGCCGAAGTACCAGACCGAACCGTCGTCGGCCTGGGCGTAGTAGTCGAGCGCAACCTCCTCGATGCGACCATCGAGGTAGGCGGCGTACTGCGACGTGAGTGTCTCGACCTGCTGCCCCTCGGCCCACTCGAAGATCCTCGTGTCCGGAAGAAGCGTGGTCTCCGTGTGGAACGCCTTCCCGTCGACCGAGCCGGTCAGGATGGCCGAGTGGAGGTCGCTTATCGGGAAGAGCGGATTCGTGATGGTGGTCGGGTCGGAGAACACCGGTGCGACAACGTCGACCCGCTCGCTCTCGGGAGCGACCGGCAGCTTCCCCAGGTATGCAGCCTCGAGCTGCGCGGCAGTCGGCTGGGGAATCGTGACGGGCGAAGCGATGGAGCTCCCGCTGCTGTCGCGGGTCGCGTATGCCAGTAGCGCCGTCGCCGAGCCGGCGAAGACCAGTAGGACCACGAGCACGGATGCACGTGACATGAGAACCTCCTGCGAGGGAGAGGGGAGGAAGCCGGCACCCAAGGGATCGAGACGGCCGGCACCGATCACTCTAGAGCGGCGAGATGACCGTCTCGTGAAAGGTGCGGCACCGACCGGAGAAGAGTCGTCGGCCGATAGGTTGGCGGTGTGAGGACGATCTCGGTTACCGCGCTGCGCCGGATCGCGATCACGGCGCAGGGCTACGCGCCGCGGGCGCGGAGCGGGACGCGGCGCGAGGTCGAGGAGGCCATCCGCCGGCTCTCGTGTGTCCAGCTCGACTCGATCACCGCGGTCGAGCGAAGCCACCGAATCGCGCTCGGCTCGAGGGTCGGCGCGTATCCCCGCGAGACCGTCTCGCGCCTGCTCGCGCGGGGTCGCATCTTCGAGTACTGGGCGCACGAGGCCTGTCTCATCCCGGTCGAGGAGTGGCCGCTCTTTCGGGCGCCGATGCGGGCGCACCACCCGTGGCGGGGTGACGTCATCGGCCAACACCCCGGGCTGGCCGAGGAGGTGCGCGCCGTGGTGCGGGAGCGCGGTCCGATCGCTTCGCGGGACTTCGACGGCAAGGGCGGCGGCGGGATGTGGGATTGGAAGCCGGCGAAGGTGATGCTCGAGGCGCTCTGGAACTCGGGTGAGCTCGTGATCGCCGGCCGCGTGAGCGGCTTCCAGCGGCTCTATGACGTCGCCGAGCGCGTGATCCCGCGCGACGTGCTCGACGCACGCGAGCCCGACGAGCCGACGCGGCTCCGCGAGCTCGCCGTGCGCGCGGTGCGAGCGCGGGGAGCCCTCACCGAGGCAGGCATCGTCGAGCACTGGCGATTGCGCGGCGGGGCCGCCCGCATCCGCCCCGCCGTCGACGACCTGGTGGCAGCCGGCATTCTCGAACGCCTTCACGTCGCTGACGATGGCGCCGACGTGGTCATGCCCGCAGGCATCGACCTCGAGCCGTCGCGACCGAGCGCGGCATCGCTGCTCTCGCCGTTCGACAACCTCCTCTGGGACCGGCCCTTCGCGCGCCGCGTCTTCGGCTTCGATCACTTGATCGAGGTCTACAAGCCCGCGCCGGAGCGGCAGTTCGGCTACTACGTCCTACCGCTCCTCTGGCGCGACCGGATCGTCGGCCGCGCCGACCTCAAGACGGACAGGCGGGAGGACACGCTCGTCGTAAAGGGCTTCCACGTCGAGCCCCGTGTGCGGCGCTCGGCCGCGCTGGACGACGCCCTCGAGCGCGCGCTCGACCGGCTGCGTCGGGTCATCGGGCTCGAGCGGGTCATGCGATGAGGCTCGTCTCGCCGGACGAAGCACGGCGAATCGCGATCCGCGCCCAGCTCCTCGATGGCTCGGCAACGACCATCCTCGACACGATCCGGCGGCTCGGCTTCCTGCAGATCGACCCGATCGCGACGGTCGCACCTCCGCAGCACCTCGTCCTCTGGAGCCGATTGGGTGCGTTCGACACGGCTGCGCTCGATCGGTTGCTGTGGCAAGAGAAGAAGCTCATCGAATGGAGCGCGTACATCTGGCCGATCGAGGATCTCCCCCTGCTCAAAGCCCGCATGGGACGCCGGAGCAACAAGTACGCCTGGGAGCGGCGTACTTCCGAGTTCATGTGGCGGAACGCCGCCTACAAGCGCTACGTCCTGCGCGAGCTCGAGCGGAACGGGCCGATGCTCTCCCGCGAGCTCGACGACGACTCGGTGCGAACCTGGAAGTCGCACGGCTGGCACGGGAGCCGCAACACCGCTGTCATGCTCGACATCCTCCACGAGCGCGGCGCCGTTGCGATCGTCGGGCGTCGCAACGGTCAGCGCCTGTGGGATCTCGCCGATCGCTGGTATCCGGAGACGGCGAGGATCCCTCTCCGAGAGGCAGAGCGGCTGATGGCCGAGAAGCGCTTCCGGGCTCTGGGCGTGCGCCTGACGAAGTCGGGCTGGGAAGCGCACCCGGACGCCGTTGCCGATCCGCCACCGGACCGCATCACCTTCCTCTCCCCGTTCGATCGACTCATACACGACCGCGACCGCGCAGAGGCGCTCTTCGGCTTCCGCTATCGCCTCGAGATGTACGTCCCGAAGTCGAACCGGGAGTACGGCTACTACGTCTTGCCGATCCTCTCGGGCGATCGTCTGGTGGGACGGATCGAACCGCGGTTCGATCGCGCAACGAAGACCCTCGAGGTGTTGGGGGCTTGGGGAGATACGTCGCGCGCCGGCGAGGCGCTCTCGAGCCTCGCGACGCTCCTCTCCGCCGAACGCGTCGCCGCGCTGCCGGCTCCCAAGTGACACAGTGTCACAAGACGAGAGGGCGTCAGTAGCATCCGCGACGTGCACTTCGAGACCCGCGCGATTCACGAGGGGCAGGAGCCGGACCCGGCGACCGGAGCGATCACGACTCCGATCTACCAGACGTCGACCTACGTCCAGGAGGCGGTGGGCGTCCACAAGGGCTACGACTACGCGCGTGTCGGCAACCCGACCCGCACCGCGCTGCAGGAATGCATCGCCTCGCTCGAGGGCGCCGCCCACGGACGCGCCTTCTCGTCCGGACTCGGCGCCGCGACGACGCTCATGCACCTGATCTCGCCCGACGACCACGTCGTCGCCGTCAACGACGTCTACGGCGGGATCTACCGGATGTTCACGCAGGTGTACGAACCGAAGGGATACCGGTTCACGTTCCTCGGCCCGGAAGAGATCTCGACCGGGCTCGCGGACCACCTCGACGAGCGAACGAGGCTCGTCTGGCTCGAGACACCGACGAACCCCGCGCTGAACATCGTCGACATCGCCGCCGCGTCAGAGGTCGCCCATGGGGTGGGTGCGCTCGTCGTCGTCGACAACACCTTCGCGACCCCGTACCTGCAGCAGCCGCTCGCCCTCGGAGCAGATGTCGCGCTCCACTCGACGACGAAATACCTCGGCGGGCACTCTGACGTCATCGGGGGCTTCGTCGCAACCAACGACGAGGAGGTCGCCGGGCAGCTGGCGTTCCTCCAGAAGTCGCTCGGCGCCGTGCCCGGCCCGTTCGACTGCTGGCTCATCCTGCGCGGCGTGAAGACGCTCGCCGTGCGGATGGATCGGCACTGCTCGAATGCGGTCGCCGTCGCAGCGTTCCTCGAGGGGCATCCGCGGGTCGAGCAGGTCCTCTATCCGGGCCTCGAGACACACCCTGGGCACGACATCGCGACACGTCAGATGCGCGCCTTCGGCGGCATGATCTCCTTCCTTCTCGAGGACGAGCAGGAGGCAGTCGACCTCGTGGCACGCACGCGGATCTGGAAGCTCGCCGAAAGTCTCGGCGGGGTCGAGAGCCTCATCGAGCATCCGGCCCGGATGACGCACGCGTCGACGGCCGATGCACCCTTTGCGGTGCCTCCGGCCCTCATTCGCCTGTCCGTCGGAATCGAGTCGGCCGACGATCTGATCGCCGACCTCGAAACCGCACTCGCAGGATGACGATCGAGCCGATCGACCTCCACCACTACCTGCCGGGCATCATCGGCTGCTACCTCGTCGAGACCGAGGACGGGCCGGCGCTGTTCGACTGCGGGCCGACGACTTGCGTCGACCACCTGAAGGTCGGTCTCGCCGATCGGGGGCTCGCGTTGACCGATCTGCGGCATCTGCTTCTCTCGCACATCCACCTCGACCACGCCGGCGCGACGGGCACGCTCGTGCGCGAGCACCCGGGGCTACAGGTACACGTCTCCGAGATCGGCGCGCCGCACGTCGTCGATCCCTCGAAGCTCGAGGCAAGCGCACGCCGGCTCTACGGCGACGCTTTCGACGCCCTCTGGGGCGAGCTCGTGCCGGTTCCGGCGGGCAACGTGCACATTGTCGAGGACGACGTCGTAGGGCTCGAATGCTTTCCCACGCCCGGGCACGCGTCGCACCACGTCTCGTATCTGGATGCTCAGGGCACGCTCTACGCCGGCGACGCTGCGGGCGTCCGGGTGGGAGGCGGCTCGTTCGTGATGCCGCCATGCCCTCCGCCGGAGTTCGATCTCGACGCGTGGGAGCAGACGATTTTCGAGATCGAACGCCGCGCACCCGAGCGGCTCGCCCTCATCCACTTCGGCGTGTACGAGGACGTCGAAGCGCATCTGGCGACGCTCCGAGAAACCCTGGGTCGATGGGCGGAGTGGGTGGAGGACGGGATGGACGAGCCGACGTTCGTGGCAGCCGCCCGCCACGACGTCTCGCAGACCGACCTCGATCTAGCGGACGAGTACGACCGTGCTGCTCCGTACTGGCACCACTTCCGCGGCATCGAGCGCTACTGGCGGAAGCGGCGGGAGGCGGCGGCCGCTACCTCGCCGTAGGGGCGAGACATATCTCGCCCCTACGCCTGAGCCGCATGGGCCTCGAGGTCGGCCATCGCGACGAACTCGAGCGCCGATGCGTGAGTCGCCTCGAGAACGACCGGCGGGGCAACACCACCTTCGAGCGCCTCTTGCCACCGCGCCGCGACGACGCACCAGCGATCGCCGGGCTCGAGACCCGGGAACATCCATTGCGGCTGCAGAGTGGAGAGATCGTTGCCGACCGTCTTCGAGAACTCGAGGAACTCCTCGGTCATCACGGCGCAGACGGCGTGGAAGCCGGGGTCGCGGCCCTCGGTGCGGCAGTAGCCGTCGCGGAAGAACCCGGTCACGGGATCGAACGAGCAGGGCTCGAGATCGCCGCCGAGGACGTTCACCTCACGCCCATCCTGTCACGAGCCAGCGGCGACGGCGAAAGCGGGTGGTCATCAAGCCGAGCCGCACCAGGATGAGCACGAGCAGCGCCGCCCACACGCCGCGAATGCCCCAGTCCCGCTCGAGGACGGCGAGCAACACCGTCGCACAGGCCACGAACGCCGCCACCATGGACAGCGCGAGGAACGGCCCGTCGCTGGCGCCGATGAGGATCCCGTCGAGCGCGAAGACGGCTCCGTTGAGCGGTTGCATGAGCGCGAACACGGGCCACAAGAGCGCGGCCTCGTCCAACACCGATGCATCGCCCGTGAAGAATCGGGGCAGGACGCCCGCCAGCACGAGCATGAGCGCCGCGAACAGGCCGCCGAGCGCGACGGACAGCCAGATCATGCGCTCGCTGGCCCCGTACGCCTCCTCCTGACGTCCCGCTCCGAGCTCGCGCCCGACGATGATCTGCCCCGCGATCGCGACGGAGTCGAGGACGAGCGCGAGGAAGATCCAGAGCTGGAAGGCAACCTGATGCGCCGCGATCGCCGATTCCCCGAAACGCGTGGCGACGGCACCGGCGAGGACAAATGAGCCCATGAGTGCGGCCGTGCGGATGAAGATCCACTTGCCGAGCGAGAGCACGCGCCGCGCGAGAGCGACCTGCACGCGCAGCTCGCCGGGCCGCAGTTGGCGGGCGATCACGACGACGAACGCGGCGCCCATCCCGAGCTGCGCGATCGCGGTTCCCCAGGCCGACCCCTCGATCCCCCAGCCGAGCCCGTACACGAAGAGCACCTCGAGAACGAGGTTGGCGACGTTTCCCGCGATGAGAATCACGAGCGGGGTGCGCAGATCGGCTACGCCGCGGAGGAAGCCCTGCCCGCCGAGCGCGAGGAACGCGGCCGGAAAGCCGACCGCGGCGATTCGCAGATATGTGACGGCGTAGTCGGCCGCCTCGCCCTCTCCACCCATGAGCTCGACGAGTTGCGGCGCGAGCGCGGCGATGAGCGCCGAGACCGCGATGCCGAACACGAGCGAAAGCCACACCGCCTGGGCCCCCAGCCTTCGTGCGGTCTCCGCCTCACCCGCGCCGCCCGCACGCGCCACCTGCGCCGTCGTTCCGTACTGGAGGAAGTTGAAGACCGCGAAGGTGCCTCCCAGGATCGTGAACGCAATGCCCAGAGCGGCGAGCTGCGATCGTCCGAGATGGCCCACGATCGCCGTGTCCACGAGCAGGTACAGCGGTTCAGCGGCGAGGGCGCCGAGCGCCGGGAGAGCCAGCCGGTAGATCTCGCGGTCGTACGGAGAGCGCAGCCTCACGCGCCGGCGGCGGCTGCGATAGTCGCCTCGTAGGCGGCGACGTAGTCCGCCACCATGTGCTCCGGCGAGAACCGCTCCTCGACCTCGTGACGGATCACGACGGGGTCGAGCGAGTCTGCGAGCTCGAGGACGGCAGGATCCTCCATGTCGCGGTAGTTGTCGACGATGACGCCAGTCCGTCCGTGCTCGACGATCTCGGGCACGGCGCCGCGGCGGGTCGAGATCACCGGCGTCCCGCACGCCATCGCCTCGATCATCATCAGGCCGAAGGGCTCCTCCCAGTCGATGGGTGAGATCAGGGCCCGCGCCCCCATGAGGAGGTCGACCTTGTCCGCGTGCCCGACCTCGCCGACGTACTCGATCCCACCGCCGAGGTGGGGCCGGATGAACTCGTCGAAGTACCGGATCTCCAGCGGCTCACGGCACTTCGCGGCGATCTTGAGCGGCAACCCCGTCTCGAGCGCCACGGCGAGCGCGCGATGCGCGCCCTTGTCCGGGCTCATCCGTCCGAGAAAGACGAGGTAGTCGCCACCGGGCTTGCGACGAAACGGGAACATCGAGAGGTCGAGCGCGTTGGGGCAGTTTGCGATCCACGGCAGGTTCGGCTTCGGCTTTCGTTGGTTCATCGAGATGGAAATGAGCTTCGCATTCGGCGCGAGCTCGAGAACCTGCTCGTACAGGCGGCCGGGCTGGCCGTCGAGCGGGCCGTGAACCGTGTGGCAGAACGGCACCGTCACCAACCCACCGAACGCGAGGCCGAGCATGCCCGTGTGGTCGTGGAAGACGTCGAACTCGTGCACCCTGCGGAACGCATGGACGGCGTGCTGCATCTCCCAGTACGTGTGCCCGATCCACTCGCTCGGCGCCGTGTGGAAGACCGACTCCAGCCGGGCGCGGGTCTGCGAGTCGCCCGACGCGAAGAGCGTGACGTCGTGCCCCGCGTCGACGAGGCCGTCCGCGAGCAGCGCGACCACTCGCTCCGTTCCGCCGTACGCCTCGGGCGGAACCGGGAACCACGCGGGACAGAGGAGGCCTACGCGCATCTGCGTCTACACACCTTCGGCAATCGTTACATGGCCGCGCTCGACTGCGACCGTCCAGGTACGGCCGTACGCGCGCACGCCCTCGATCCGCAGGCCGTCGAGCCAGCTCGGAAGCTCGTCCCTCACCGTGGAGACGAGCCGCTGCCGTTCGCGATCGGGCTCGATCCCGAGGAGCACGCGAACCAGGAGGATGGGCGTGCCGGCCGCCCACGCCTGCGGGCGCGCGGCCGTCGGATACGCGATCGGAAACGGGGTCTCGTCGCGCGCGTAGCCGGCGAAGACTTCCGGGAGCGACCAGTCGAAGTGCGCCGCTGCTTCGATGAGCGCACGCCCCACCCGTCGTGCCTCGGCGACATGGCCGTGGCGCGCGAGCCCCCAGGCCGCAAGCGCCGAGTCGTGAGGCCAGACCGTGCCGTTGTGGTAGCTGATCGGGTTGAACGCGGCCGCGTCGCTCGCCATCGTGCGAATCCCCCACCCGGTCCAGAGCTCCTCGGACAGCAGCTGGTCGACAACGATGCCGACACGCTCTTCAGGCACGATGCCACTCCAGAGAAGGTGGCCCATGTTGGAGCTGCGAGAGTCCACGCGCCTTTTCTGCCCGTCCAGCGCGAGCGCGTAGAAGCCGCCGCGCTCGTCCACCCAGAACGCCTCGTCGAAGCTCGTCCGCAAGTCGTCCGCCTCGCGCTCCAGCCGCTCGGCGAGCTCATGATCGCGCCACACCTCGCGTGCCAGCTCCGCGAGCCCGCGCTTCGCGGCGTAGACGTAGCCCTGTACCTCGACCGCCGCGATCGGCGACTCGGCGAAAGAGCCGTCGTTGAACCGCTGGGAGTCTCCGGAGTCCTTCCATGACTGGTTCGCGAGGCCCGAGTCGACCATGCGGCTGTACTCGACGAAGCCGTCGCCGTCGCGGTCGCCATAGCGGTCGATCCAGTCGAGAGCCAGGAGTGCCGGCTCGCGCATTCGCCGCGCGAGTGAGGCGTCGTCCGTCCACCGCCACGTCTCGGCGAGGAGCACGAGGTAGAGCGGCGTGGAGTCGACCGAGCCGTAGTAGCGCGGGAACCAGGTTTCCGCGCAACGCCCTTCGCGCACCTCGTGGACGATCTTGCCCGGCTCCGCGTCGATGGCGGGATCCTCGTCACGCGCCTGCAGCTCGGTGAGCGCATCGAGTGCCCCGACTGCGATCTCCGGCCCGAGCAGGAGGGTCTGAAGGGACGTGATCGCGGTATCGCGGCCGAACACGGTCATGAACCACGGCATGCCCGCCGCAAAGAGCGGCCTGCGGTACTCGCCCGTGCGCATCCGCAGCGCCGCGAGATCGGCGATCGAGCGGTCGAAGGAGCGACGGAGGCTCTCCCACCCCCCGCGCACGCGCGGGACGCGGAGCGTCCACGCGGCCACGACGTCACCGGCCGTGTCGCGCTCCTCGTCCAGCTGCTCGAACGTCTCGGCCTCGCCCTCGAGCCACGGAAGGACGTCGATGCTCACGTCCCAGCGCTCGTGCGGCGCGAGTGAGAGCGCGAACGTCATCGCGTTCCCCTCCATCCTCCCGGCCCTCGAGAACTTGAGCCGTGTGCTCAGGTCACCGCGCGGATCGATGATGGAAACCTGATGCCGCGCCTCGTCGTGCGTCGCCGGAGCAGGAGGGGGTAGTGGCTGGGCGAGCTCGGGGTCGCCGAGCGCGAAGTCGTGGAGCTTGACCGAGATGATGTCCGCGAAGTCGGCCTCCGCCTCCAGTGCAACCTCGACCTCGATGCGCTCTGGGCTCTCGTTTCGGAGCGAGACTCGCTCCTGCAGGCCCGTGCCGACGAAGCGCTCGCGCGCGATCGAGATCGAGTCGCGGGAGAGCCCGTTCGCGGTTCCGTTCCGGAGGTAGAAGGCGGCCCTGAAGTGCTCGACACGGCCCGACGAGAGGAGGAGCGGAGCCGTCCCGCCGACCCGGAGCACGAGACGCGAGAGAAAACGCGTGTCGTGCGCGAAGAAGCCGCTCGTCTCGGAGACGATGTCGCCGCGGTCGTCCGAGATGCAGAACGTCGATCCCTCGAGGATCGTGAGCATCCGTTCAGGTCTCGCGGCGAAGGATCCGGCCGCCGCTCGACTGCGCGAGAGCCTTGATCACCATCTCGTCGATGTTCACGTGGAGAGGGCGGGTGAGCGTGAACAGGACGCACTC
Organism: Actinomycetota bacterium; assembly: GCA_020029615.1. GTDB lineage: Bacteria > Actinomycetota > Thermoleophilia > Gaiellales > Gaiellaceae > GMQP-bins7. The sequence continues at coordinate 52,146 of JAIBJO010000001.1, read as the reverse complement.
GGCGACGTCGTCCGCGGTGAGCGGCTCCACGCCCTCGTACGGCGCCTTCGCGGCATCGGCGTCGCCCTTGAAGCGAACGAGGGAGAACTCGGTCTCCGCGAGGCCCGGGTCGACGGTCGTGATCCGGATCGGGCGGCCGAGCAGGTCCTCGCGGAGCCCGTAGACGAAGCCGCGCAGCGCAAACTTCGCGGCCACGTACACGGCGGCGTTCTGGTACGCCTGCCGCCCCGCGATAGAGCCCGTGAAGAGAATGTGGCCGCCGTCGCGAACGTGCGGGAGCGCGAGGCGCGTGATGCGGATCGCGCCGTCGACGTTCGTGTGCAAGACCGTCGCCTCGTCCTCCGGCGTCGACTCGGTGAAGGGGTACCGGCCGAGGGCGAGCCCTGCGTTGTTGTAGAGGATGTCGATGCCTCCCAGCTCGGCCGCAGCGCGGGTGACGAACGCGGCGCAGCTCTCCTCGTCGGTGACGTCGAGCGGGAGCGCCAAATCGGCGTCGATGCGCTCGACACGGCGCGCCCCACCCACGACGCGAACGCCGGCTTCGCGCAGCTTGCGCACGGTCGCGGCACCGAAGCCGCTCGACGCGCCCGTGACGACGGCGGTCTTGCCCGCGAGCTCCACGTCGGAGAGCCTAGTCGTCGGCGCGAGAGATATCCCGCCGTCTGCTCAGGTCAGCTCGACGGACTCGAGCACGACCGGGTCGAGCGGACGGTCGCGCGTGTCTCGCTCCACGAGTGAGATCCGATCCGCGACATCCTGTCCCGAGGTGATGCGGCCGAACACCGTGTGCTTGCCGTCGAGCCACGGGCACGCATCGGCAGTGACGATGAAGAACTGCGAGCCGTTGGTGTTCGGCCCAGAGTTCGCCATCGCGAGATAGCCGCGCTCGATCGGGTGCTGGTTGAACTCGTCGTCGAGCGAGTACCCCGGCCCGCCGGTTCCGTCCCCGCGCGGGCATCCGCCCTGGATCATGAAGTCCGGGATCACGCGGTGGAAGACGAGCCCGTCGTAGTACCCGTCGCTCGCGAGCTTGGTGAAGTTCTCCACCGTCCTCGGGGCGTCCGCGTCGAAGAGTTCGAGCTCGATCGGCCCCTCGCTCGTCGCCATGATCACCCCGGACACGGCTCTGACGCTAGCAGCCCCGCGCGTTCGCTCAGCTCAAGTGAGTGCGGACGTCGTCGCCCCTCCCTCGTTCGAGGGACAGCGGCGCGGAAGGAAGTGCCGACCTTGATTCCATGCTGCGGCGCTCGGCAGCCCTCCTCCTGCTCGCCTTCGGCGCTGTCGCTGCCCTGGCGTCGAGCGGAGCGAACGCGACTCGAACGCCCGTCCCGAACATCGTCGAGGTCGAAGCCAGGCCGTTCTCCGCGCTCGTCAAGTGGCACGTCTCCGATCCGGCGCGAATCGTCCTGGAGGTGGGGACGGACGATCGCTACGGCATCTGGTCCCCGATCACAGTCGCGCAGGGTGCCCTGACGGCCCGCACGACGCTCGCCGGGCTCGAGCCGGCTACGACCTACCGATTCCGAGTGGTCGCGCGCTGGCGGAACGGGTTCAAGTCAGAGGCGCGCGGCTCGTTCCGCACGGACCCGTGGCCGTCGGCGACCATCGCGACGGCTGTCCCCGCGGCGGTGGAAGCCACCGCGTCCGGCCCCGACTCCCCGTTCGTGCTGCCGCCCGCGCTCCCGCCCGGCGTCACCCCTACGCCCCCGGCGACCACTACGGCGCTGCCCGCCGGAACACCGGTCGTCGAGAGCTCCTCACCGCTCCGAGTGAACGGGAACGCAATCTTCCCCCGCATGGTCTGGCGCCAGTGCCCGACCTACTACCCGACGAGCACAGGCGCCGGGATCAATCTCTTCCTCGGCGTGAGCTGCACGGGCACCGACGAGCAGTTCGACCGGCTGAAGGGCCGCGCGATCTCGACTGTCGACGCGAAGACTCCCGCAGTCTCGGGACCTGGCCATGTCGGCTTCCACCTCCCCGACGAGGCGGACGTCTCCGTCGGAAACGCCAAGAACCTCCCGCAGCCGAAAGAGGACGGACGGGTCACGTTCCTGACGCTCACCGACCACTTCTCGCAGCGCGCCGCCCCGCCTCCGAACGGGAAGGGCATCTACCCGGACTTCTTCAACAGCGCGGACGTGATCGGATTCGACACGTACCCGGTGGAGGTCCGCTGCAAGATCGAGCAGATCGACAACGTCTACTGGATGCAGCGCGAGCTCGTCTCCCTTACCGGCGGCAAGCCGACGTTCCAGTGGATCGAGGCCGGCCCCATGGAGCACTGCCGCGACAACGAGGACCCGACACCAGCCGTGGTTCGCGCAGAGACGTGGCTCGCGATCGCAGGCGGGGCCCGGGGCATCGGCTACTTCCCCGACTGGTGGGCCGAGGACATCCGCAACGAGGTGCGCCTCGTGAATCGGGAGATCCTGGCGCTGGCGCCTGCACTCCTCGCGCCGGTCGCCAGGGCGAACTGGTCGACCGATAGCCCGGTGCGAGTCGGCGCCCGCCGCTACAACGGGGCGACGTACGTCATTGCCGTGAACACCTCCACGTCACCGACGAGCACGTCGTTCACGGTCACAGGCCTCGGCGGGCGCAAGCTCCGCGTCTTCCGCGACGGCAGGATCGTCACGCCACTCGGCGACCTCGTCGTCGACAAGCTCCCAGGGCTCGGCGTCGCGGTCTACGTCGTCCCACCGCCCGGCTGGTAGCACTCAGCTTCCAGCGTCACCGCAAGACCGAGCCTGGTCCGCCGCAAGACGAGAACTCGTCGGTGCTCAAGCTCGTGCGTCACGGCGCGCAGCCGACCGCCGACGTTACACTTTTGGTGACCCCGGGCGCGGTGTTCCCTTCCCCGGGAGTCAGGCACTCCTTTCCTCAAGCCGCGCTCGGGGTTGTCGTGCCTCGGCGACGGCTACGTTCGTGGTCGCGAGGCGTATCCGACGAGCGATCCGAGCCCCACTCCACTCCATACGAGAGCGGCGCCCACGAACGGGGACGTCTCCGCCGAGATCACATGCTCCATCTCGAGCCCGACGAGCACGAATGCGCCGAGAACCGTCGACACCAGCCACCCACACAGAGCTCCGACCGCCACCCGCTTCCAGTATCGGCGCAGAGCCACGCGGAGACGGAGCGTCGCGATGTGCATGCGCCCGAGCAAGCCTGTCATTCCCCCTCCCCCACCGTCGCACAGCAACCGCTTCCGATCTGACCGTACGCAGAAGAGGGGGATGCGACAAGGGGTAGTACGACGACCATCCAGCGAGTCGACCGCGGACTACCCGAGCGCCACGAGCGCGTGCACCGTCCAACAGACGCGTTGCCCTATGGGCGGTACAGGACTCGGGCCTGCGGCCATCTGTGCATAGAACACGAATCGACGCTGCTACTCAGAAGGGGAGTCCGATGGCGTGGAGGGCGCACCCGGAAGAGCTGCGAGGTCATCATCGATTCGAGCTACAGCCCGGGTCGTTTCAGCCGCCGCGAATGCTTGGCGCTTGGCAAGCGGGCGTGGTAAGCAGTACCCATGCAGGACGAGATCGTCTTCCGCTTCCTCGACGAGCGGGTCGCCGCGTCGGCGCGGCTACTCTGGGAGCAGGCACCGGAGACGTGCCGCGCTGTCGTGGACGCGCTGCCTGCCGCCGGCTCAGCGCGCCACGGGATCTATTCGGGAAGCGAGGTCTACCTCGTCCTTTCCGAGCTGCGCACGCCACCGCGTGAGCACGCGACCACGATCGTCGGCCCTGGCGATGTCGGCTTCCTCACGGTCGAGAACGGTTCGGGGTACGGCATCGAGGATGCTTATTCGGAGGTCTGCTGGTTCTACGACCTCGACGCGACGCCCTCGATGCCTGAAGGGCCGATCGCCGTGAACGTCTTCGCGCGGCTCTACGAAGCAGAGGCCTTCTTCGCCGTCTGCCGGCGCATGCGGCTTGAGGGCGCGAAGAGGCTCGAGATCGCCCGCACCGAGACGTAGCCGCCTACCGCCGCGGACACGGCGCACAGCAAGGGCTAGCCGAGTGAAGGTCGACGGGCATGTTGGCTCGCGCCCGCGCCGATGCTCGTGAGCCAGTCGGGCTCGAGCTACGTGCGGATCGAGACGCGGGAGCTTGAGGCGAACGGGCGTGAAGAGCTGGCACCGCTGGGCGGCCACTTGCAGCGCAACCACGAGAGTCATCTTTGGCTTTAGTGTGTTCTGCCCGCGAACGGATCGACCCCGATCTGATAGAGCATTCCGACTGTGTCGGCCTCACACCAGTGCTCCACGATGAGGCGTGCCTCGACCCGGTCGATATTGATGCCGTGCAGCTGAATGTCAGATCCCGTCGGCTCAATTCCTTGCCACACACCGGTATGCATGCCGCGTGCCGTTACCCGGGTTACGACCAGATCGCCTTCGGCGATCTGGTCAGCAATCCGTAGTCGAAAGTCGGGGAAGGTCCGTCGCAGACCCTCTAGGCGAGCGGCTACGAGCGACGGCGACCAGTGTAAACGCGCCGTTGCCCCTCTCGAAGGAAGGCGAGGATCCCGGGCTCGCGAGCGACCTGCGGATCGAGGAGCGCGTACCCCCGGAAGGAGGACGAGACGAGCGCCGATTCCCACGAAAACCTGGGTACCCAATCCTCCAGTTCTACCCCTTCGAGTGGCCGTTCCCAGCGGCCACTCCTCTTTTCTCCTGGTACGCCGCCTGCGGGTCGAGGAGCAGGAGCTGGCGAGGCCGGACGCGGGGAAAGGGAGTCGACTGACGGCCAGACCAATCAGTTCCTTGTCGCCCCCTCGCTGACAAGCACAGCACGCCCGGCCTCACCAAAGAGTATGCGCCTGCCGGAGCAAGCTGGACAAGCCCGGATCTGCGAACGCGCGCTCGAGACGGTGAACTACCGAATGCACCTTGACGGGCGACGGAGAGGCAGCCTAACGTCACTGACGTGCATCGCAGTGTGGTCTGCATCTCACGAGTCACGGGCGCGGGAGGCGAGGAAGTCGGACGGTTAGTAGCCGAGAGGCTCGATGTGGACTATCTGGATGAGGAGATCATCGCGCAGGCCGCGGCGAAGGGTGGAGTGTCGCCGGGTGACGTCGCGGATGCTGAGCGGCGTAGGTCGCTCCTGAGTCGCGTGCTGTCAGAACTCGGCAGCGGGCACGGTGCGGCAGAGGCGTGGGCGGTTACTGGGATCGCGCCCCCTGTTGGAAGCGATGAAAGATCTCCGGCGCTTCTTCAGAGCCTGATCGTCGACGTCGTGAACGAGGTTGCAGGGAAAGGCGACATTGTGATCGGCGCTCATGGAGCATCGTTCGCACTCGCCGGGCGTCCGGATGTGCTTCGGGTGCACATCGCAGCCTCATCGGAAACGCGAGCTCGGAGGCTTGTCGAGTCAGCCGATCTGACGTCCAAAGAAGCGGGGAAGCGGATCCGCGAGTCAGATGGATCACGTGCCGATTATCTCCGGCGCTTCTTCGGGATCGAATCCGAGCTACCCACTCACTACGACCTCGTCGTAAACACTGACATCATGAGCTACGAAGAGGCAGCGGAGCTCATCGCTCTCGCAGCTCGCTGACGCCCAGCGATTCAGCGCATCCGCGCTGACGCCACTACAAGGCGACGATCCCGAGCTCGCGAGCTACCCCTGCGGATCGATGAGCACGAGCTTGAGGCGGGCGGGTGGAAGCAGCCGGCCTCGCCCGAGGCCGACGTACCGAGATGCTCAAACGGGCTCGACTGCTCTGCTCACGATCCAGGCGTGCTTGCCGACGCGGCGACCCCGGGTGAAGCCGTACTGCTCGAAGAGCTCGACCGTCGCGCTGAAGAGGAAGCGGCCCTGCGCCTCGCGACCGGCGGTCACCTCGGGGATGGCCTCGACGAGGCCGCCGCCGAGAAGGGCGATCTGGTCGAGCGCCCCCTCCAGGCCTGCCCGGGCGATGCCTTGGCCGCGATGCCTCTTGTCGACGAAGATGCAGGTGATCCGCCAATCCGGCCGTGGTGGAGCGTCTTTGTCGTACTCGCGCTTGTGCTTGATGCCCGGGAGCTCCTCCGGGCTACCGTACTGGCACCAGCCCTGGGCGACGCCGTTCTCGTCGATGACAAGCGCGGCATGAGCGCGCCCCGTGCGGACGCGATCCTCCTTGGCCTCGCGATAGTTGATTCCCTTCTCTGCGCACTCGGGGTGATAGCCGATGCACCAGCAGCCACCGTAAACCCCGTTGTTGCGCTCGACGAGCTCGGCGAAGGCGTTCCATGTCGATGCGTCGAGTTGTCGGATCGCACACGGCATGGTCGGCTCCTTCGATAGTAGGTGTTCTCATCGTCCTGGATCTCTGGCAGGCCCCGCTGGAGCGGCCTCTCGCTCGTGGAGTTCACATCTGGAGGGCTTTCGGGTCCATGGGACCACCGTGCGTGAGGAGGAGTTGGTGGGGCGCATGCTCCATCAGCAGTCGCACCGCCTGCTCCGCGGGCGCCGAACGTCTCGCTCTTCCGCACCCCAGGTCGGTGGACAGAGCTCCGCCAAGTCGCCGTGACGCAGAATCGTGTCGCCGATGACGACTCCGTTGCGGTCGGGCAGCCGGTAGGCCACTTCCTCGATCCGTCGCATCGAAATCGCCTCGACGCCTCCTGGTAGGTCGACTCCGGGTGCGAACGTGTTCGTGACTCGCGCCCGTTCGCCGACCCGGTCTGCCGCCCGTTCGTGGGCCCAGAGCGATGCGCCGCCGTAGCGGTCGAGCAGTTCCTGCGAGCTGCGCGTATGCCAGAAGATCGTGATGAAGACCGACGGCGCGCCGTGCTCTTCGACCAGGCGGTCGAGGGGATCCCAGTCCTCGATCAGCGGGTCGAAGAGGACGAGCGTCTCGCCTGCGAGGTAGGCGTACGGCGAGACGACCTGTTCCCAGCCTTTGCCGTCTTCAAGGTCCTCCGGGGTCCAGTCGGGATGCGACGCCGTCCACCACCAGAGGCGCGGGGCGATCTGCTCGATGTCCACCCGAAGACGGTACCTCGCGCGCGCACCGCGGTTCGTCGACGCGGCGAGGCCAAAAGCGTGGCGCCGCGCTGGCCCAGAGCTTGCGAACATATGTTCGTGACCACCTCCGGATGGCCGAGGACGCCGCCCGCGAGCTTGCGCGAAACTCGCCTACCTGCGCGGTGACCCCGACACTCAGGGTGACGAGTCGCCTGATCCATTCGAGGGTCGTCAGCGCTGTTTCGGAAGCCGATTCCGTAGTTACTGTGGATTCCGAAGCCGCGCCCAGAAAGGTCCGTGGTCGTCCGGCCGTCTTCTCGGCCGATGCACTCCGCGGGGCGGCGGGCTATTCGTACGCACGGCGCATCGGCACTCGGCGGGGAGCTCAGGATCTCGTCTATCGGATGTTCGCGATTGCGGTTGTCGAGCACTATTGCGAGGCGTATCCCGAAAAGGCGGACACTCTGAGCTGGCTGCTTCGTCCTAAGCGCCGCCATGCGCTCCTGAGCGAGCTTGGCCGTTTCGGTCAGCCGAGGTCGGATACGAGCGGTGCTTTGCGATGGAGCGAGGAAGACGTGTCGCGGCTCATCGATGCGGCTCTCGAGGTCTCCGAGAGCCGGCCTACGACGAAAGCCGGCATTGCGATGTTGCGTCGCCTTCGTCGCAGCGGACGCCGTCGTTTCGCGACTTGAGACGCCAAGCCCTCCTTGCGAACCTCCTCGACGAGCCGCTCGACGTCCTTGCGCCGGATGAAGACCTCGAGCTCGACGCCGAGCGGGAAGTCGGGCGAGAGGGCGTCGTCGACGGGGCATAGACGATCACGTCAGGAGATTGACTTGCCCCGCAAGGGGGATGCTCGCCGTGTAGCCGATGCGTCACACTCGGCGGCGCATCAGGGCCGGGTGTGGTCTGGCTCCAAGGGGGCCGGCGAGGGGGCGGTAGTGCCGCAGCTATCCCTCCCTCCCACACCCGGTTGAGCGAGATCGGCCCGAGCAGCGCGGCCGCACAAAGGGTAAGAGCACGAGCAAGGCCTCTGCTGGCACATCGAATGTGACTCGCCTGTCCTATGATCGCTTCGCTCGGCTGCGACCAGCGCGGCCGCCTATGAATGGAGCGCACGCCATGACTGCGTACATGCTCATCGGTTTCGACGCTGATTACGACGAGTGGAAGCCCATCTTCGACACCGACCCTGCTAATCGCGCAGAGATTGCGAAGGGGTACACGATCTCACGAGGAGTCGACAACCCGAACGACATCTTCGTACGGGTGGAGTTTGCGTCGGTCGAGGACGCCAAGACTCTTCGAGACCGACTACTCGCCACAGGCGTGATCGGCAGGTTCCCCGTCACGATGCAGCCGACGGTCGTCGAGGTCGCCGAGACCCACAGCTATTAGGGACAGCGCGGGATGGAAGAGCCGGACGCGACGGTAGGAGAGGGACGGTGTGTCCGCCCTGGCGGCGGTGGCCGCAGCTTCACGCCGCATTGAGAGTTCCGCCACGTCCGGCCGGGCGACCTAACGCGCTTACTTCAACGAGTCGCACTAGCGTGCCGACTCGCCCGCGTTCCCTCTATGCGAAGCGCAGCTCTCGTTTCCGCTCCATCAAGGGAGCGCGAAGCACGAAAGCCGCGAGAGCGCCCTAGGCGAGCGCCCTCGCGGTAGGCCGAGACTCTGCTCAGCTGAGCGGCCGCTTGAACAGCACGACTGGCCAGGCGATGAAGTCGCCGTACTTGAGCGACAGACCCACCGCTTCCCAGCCCTGCGCGCCGAGCTCGTTGAGACTCTCGGGCGACCATGGATCGTCGGCCTTCTTCAGCCCTTTTGCGTCGTGAAGTGGCACGACTAGGTACTCCCACTTCGCCGCTCCTTCCGACAACTCAGGCAGGATCGGTGCGTCGGCGAGGGGCGAGATTGTCGTCATCTCACACCTCCTTCCTTCCTCGAAGGTCGCACTCCGCGCGTCCGTGCGCATCCGCAGAAACCCTGATCGGAGTGGGCTGTCGTCTGGTGCAACGCAGGTGGATCGGCTCGAACAGCCGGCAAACAATGGGGAGAGAGGAGCTCGCTGTCGGCCGGCACGAAAGCGCTGCTCCCCCTTCGCGCGATATGCGGGCAGCGAGTTCCGCCATCGTCTCCGGTGAGTCGCTCACGCCACTGCCGGGCGTGCACGTACATCGTCTCGGGAGAAGCCGCCGCGATCATGAGTCAACCTCGTGCGGGCCGACTGGGCTGGGACACCGGCGTCCGCGTAGACCCGCTCGTTCGCGGCGCTGATTGGGCACAAGTGGCCACAAATGGCGACGGGAGCGACGGCGGCGTTGGCTCTCTGGACGAGCTGATAGCGAAGCGCCGCTCTATGAGCGGCCTTGAAGCGATGGGCGGTGCAGGACTCGAACCTGCGGCCACCTGCGTGTAAAGCAGGTGCTCTACCAGCTGAGCTAACCGCCCGAGCACATATTGAAACCGAATCAACGGGCGCCCCGCGGCTGCGCGTGTAGCCTCGGCCTCGCCGATCGATGACCGCGCAGATGTTCGAGACAAAGATCGCCGTCGTTCTCCGCGACGACCTCTCCGTTTGGCAGAAGGCCAACGTGACCGCGTTCGTCGTGAGCGGGATCGCGGGGACCGAGCCCAGCGTCGTAGGCGAGCCCTACCGGGACGGCTCGGGGAACGAGTACCTGCCGATGTTCGTCCAACCCGTGCTCGTGTACGAGGCGGGCACCTTCGAGCTCCGGCGCGCCTACGAGCGAGCGATGGATCGCGGGGTCACACCTGCGATCTACACCTCCGAGCTCTTCGAGACTGGCCACGACGCGGCGAACCGCGCGGCCGCCGCAGACGTGGCCTCCGAGGACCTCGATCTCGTGGGGATCGCGCTCCGTGCCGACCGCAAGACGGCCGACAGGATCGTCGACAAGCTGCGGTTCCACACATGAGATCTCCCTACAGCCCAGCCGACGACCGGTACGAGAGGATGCTCTACCGTCGCTGTGGCCGCAGCGGGCTCCTCCTTCCTGCGATCTCCCTCGGCCTGTGGTGGAACTTCGGCCATGATCGCCCGCTCGAGACGAGCCGTGCGATCGTCCGGCGCGCGTTCGACCTCGGCGTCACGCACTTCGACCTCGCCAACAACTACGGGCCGCCCTACGGCTCGGCGGAGGAGAACTTCGGGGCTCTTCTGAAGAGCGACCTGCGGCCGTTCCGCGACGAGCTCGTGGTCTCGACCAAGGCCGGGTACGACATGTGGCCGGGGCCGTACGGAGAGTGGGGGTCACGCAAGTACCTGCTCGCGAGCCTCGACCAGAGCCTCGGGCGCATGGGGCTCGACTACGTCGACATCTTCTACTCGCATCGCTTCGACCCCGAGACACCGCTCGAGGAGACGATGGGAGCACTCGACTCGGCCGTGCGCGCCGGCAAGGCGCTGTACGCAGGAATCTCCTCGTACTCGGCCGGAAAGACGCGTGAGGCGGCCGCGATCCTGCGCGACCTGGGGACGCCCCTCCTCATCCACCAGCCGTCGTACTCGATGCTCAACCGCTGGATCGAGCCCGAGCTGCTCGACGCAGTCGGCGAGCTCGGCGTGGGCTGCATCGCCTTCTCGCCTCTCGCGCAGGGGATGCTGACGAGCAAGTACCTGCGCGGGCTCCCCGAAGGATCACGCGCAACTTGGCCGAGCTCCCTCTCGCCGGATCTGATCACGAACGAGGCGCTGGAGAAGATCCGCGCGCTGAACGACATCGCAGCCGGTCGCGGGCAGACACTCGCGCAGATGGCCATCGCTTGGGTGCTCCGCGACGCGCGCGTGACCTCGGCAGTGATCGGCGCCTCTAGCGTCGCCCAGCTCGAGGACAACGTCGCGGCAATCGAGCGGCGCGACTTCACCGACGACGCGCTCCGCGAGATCGACAGCTACGCCACCGATGCCGCAATCAACATCTGGGCCGCCTCGAGCGACGCCTGAGCTCGTGCACGCCGACGGATGCCCCCAACGGGATTCGAACCCGTGCTGCCACCTTGAAAGGGTGGTGACCTAGGCCGCTAGTCGATGGGGGCCCCGCGACGGAGTCTAGAGACGACCCGACGCCCTGCTTCTACACTGCCTCGGCCCGGGCCGGTAGCTCAGTTGGCAGAGCAGGGGACTTTTAATCCCAAGGTCGTTGGTTCGATTCCAACCCGGCCCACTCTCTGACCGCCGAGGGCGACTCACGCGCTTGCGGGACCGTCGCGAGGGGCGCTACGCTCGCGCCTGATGAGTCCCGCGTCGCTTCGGAGCTGGTCGTGGCACCCGGTGCGAAGCGGGAGCGTGCGCTAGCCGCGCACCCAGAGCCCGCTTCGCACAAGGCCTCGTACGAGGCCTTTCTCGTCCATGACGCCACTCAGCGCCATACCCGCAGATCTCCACACCCCGCTCGGGGCGTATCTCCGGCTGCGTGGCACGCACGGCGGCGGCTTTCTCCTCGAGTCCGTCGAACGAGGGCGGCTCGGGCGCAACTCCTTCGTGGGCGCGGGCTCGCGTCTCGTCGACTTCGAGGAGGCGGAGCAGCTCGACCTTCCCGTGGTCGGGTACCTGGCGTACGACCACGTCGCGCGGCTCGAGCCGACCGTTCCGCTGCCCTCGGACGGGCCTCCGTTCCCGGAGAGCAGGTTCGTCGTCGCCGAGACGCTCGTCCGCTTCGACCACGGCGCCGGGATCGCCGAGGTCCTGTCCGGCGACGCCGACGAGATCGCCGATCGCCTCGAGCGACCTCTGCTCGCGCCCGCTGCCCGTGCGACGAACGGGCATGCGGGTGCTCTGCGCCGTTTCCCGTCGCAGGCGCGCTACGAGGAGATGGTGCGCCGCTGCCAGGAGCACATCAGGGAGGGCGACGCGTACCAGATCGTCCCGTCGCAGCGGGCGGAGCGGCCGACCTCGGCGTCGCCGCTCGCGGTCTACCGGGCGCTTCGCCGGGTCAATCCCTCTCCGTATCTCTTCCTGCTCGAGCTCGGCGACCTCGCGCTCGTCGGCTCCTCGCCCGAGCGTCTCGTCGCCTGCGAGGACGGGCGCGCGAGCGTCTGCCCGATCGCCGGGACGACGACGGCAGGCGAGGGGGACGCCGACCGCCTGCTCTCCTCGGAGAAGGATCGCGCGGAGCACGTCATGCTCGTCGATCTCGGCCGCAACGACCTGTCGCGCGTGTGCCGCGCGGGAACGGTCCGCGTCGCTCGCTCGCTCGAGGTGGAGCGGTTCTCGCACGTGTCGCACCTCGTCTCGGAGGTGGTCGGCGAGCTCCGTGACGGTGTGACGCCGTTCGACGTCCTTCGAGCGTGCTTCCCGGCAGGGACGGTCACGGGCGCGCCCAAGGTCCGGGCGATGCAGATCATCTCGGAGCTCGAGCGCTATCGCCGGGGCCCGTACGCCGGCGCCGTGGGCTACGTGTTGCCGGGAGGCTCCATGGATACGTGCATCACGCTCCGCACGATCGTGCTGGCCGACGGCGTCGCACGCCTCCAGGCGGGAGCGGGCATCGTGGTGGACTCGGAGCCGACGGCCGAGCATCATGAATGCCTCGCCAAGCTGGCTGCACTCGAGGCGGCGATCGAGCTGGCCGAGGAGGAGTACGCGTGAAGCTTCTGATGATCGACAACTACGACAGCTTCACCTGGAACCTCGTGCACCTCTTCGAGGAGCTCGGCGCGGACGTCACCGTGCATCGCAACGACGCGATCTCGGTCGAGGAGGTGACCGCGCTCGAGCCGGACCGGCTCGTCGTCTCCCCCGGCCCAGGGCGCCCGGCGGACGCCGGCATCTCGGTGGAGCTCATCCGCCGGATGGGGCCTCACGTGCCGACGCTCGGCGTCTGCCTGGGGCACCAGGGGATCGTCGAGGCGTTCGGTGGGGCGGTGGGCCAGGCGAAAGCGCTGCTCCACGGCAAGGCGAGTCGGATCGAGCATGACGGCGAGGGAGTGTTCGCGGGCCTGCCGGCCCACATCGTGGTCGGGCGCTACCACTCCCTCGCGGCGGTCGACGTGCCGTCAGAGCTCGTCGTGACGGCACGCACGGACGACGGCGAGGTGATGGGTGTCAGGCACCGTGACCATCGGATCGAAGGGGTTCAGTTCCACCCCGAGTCGGTGCTCACGCCGGACGGTCGCACAATGGCCGAGAACTTCGTCCGCTGAGGCGGGCAAACGCTATGGCGGACCCGGTGCGCCGTCCCTGCCGACCTCGCGCTTCGTGAGGTCGAGCAGGAAGGCGTACAGCTCGCGCAGACCGTCCGCCGAGAGCGGCCCTGCGTTCTTCCCGTCGAGCTCCGCGACGAGTTCCCGCTCGCGGTCCGGGTCGAGGAACGGGAGCCCGACCTCGTCTTTGTGGCGCTTGAGCCGAGCGACGAGCTCGATCCTGGCGTTGACGACGTCGAGGATCGCGCGATCGACGTCGGAGATCTCTCCCCGGAGTCGCTGAACCGTCGGATCGACGGGTGGCTCGCTCATTCCTGGTCCTCGGCAGGGTACGAGCCGAAGAGGCGGAGGTGTCGCGTCTGCTCGCGGAGGTCGTGGAGCGCCTCACGGACGACGGGGTCGAGCGGATGCCCCGCGAGCACCGCGTCGAAGCGGTAGCGCCACGGTGTCTGCGGGATCGGGCGCGACACGAGCTGGAGAAGGTCGATCTCGTGTCGCGCGAACACTTCGATCGCGCGGTGGAGGGCACCCGGCCGGTGATCGGTGACGAAGGAGAACGCCGTCCGCCACGGCTTGTCGTTCACGTCGAGGCGCGTGTAGTTCGCGACCGAGACGAAGCGGGTGTATGCCTCGGGGTGGTCGCCGACGTCGCCCGCGATCACCGTGAGCCCGTGCAGAGCAGCTGCTCGCTCGCTCGCGATCGCCGCCTCGCTTTCGTCCGCGTGAGCCGCGACCTGCGCCGCCGCATCTGCGGTGGTGGGCGCCGCGATCGCAGTCGCCCACGGCATCGCCGCGAGGAGCAGGCGGCACTGATCGAGCGCCACGGGATGGGAGCGCACGACGCGCACCTCCTCGAGCGGCACCTCGGCGACGCCCACGAGGCAGTGCCGGATGGGGAGTACGGTCTCTGCGGTGATTGCGAGCGGAGAGCCGTACAGGAGATCGTGGGTCTCGGCGACGGGGCCGGAGAGGGAGCTCTCGATCGGGAGCACCCCGAACGAGACCGCGCGCTCGGCGGTGGCCTCGACGACGGCATGGAAGCTCGGCAGGGGCACGAGCTCGACGTTGCGGGGGAAGAGGCGGTCGCAGGCGGCAGCGCTGTGCGCACCGTCGCGTCCCGGGTAGCCGACGCTCGTCGTCGCAGGGGTGCTCATTCGTCGAGCACCGGAGCGACGACGACACCGTAGCCCTGCTCCTCGAGGAGACGTGCTGCCACCAGTGCGTCCGACTCGCCCCCGACGAGGATGGTCAGCGTTCCGCCTCGATCCGGCGAGAGATGCTCGAGATCGAAGTCCGAGACGTTGATCCGCGCGGCTCCGAGAGCCTGGAAGATCCCCGCGAGCACTCCGGGTCGGTCTGGGACGTGCACGCGCATACGGTGGAGCGCTCCGACGTCCTCGTACGCAGTGTCGAGCATCCGGCGCCGGTTGCCGCTCGCCTCGCCGATCCAGCGAGCGAGAAAGCCCGCATCGCCTGCGGCGAGCGCGGTCTCGAGCTGCTCAACGCGGCGGCGGTGCTCGGCAAGGGCGACCGCGAGCGCGATCCGGTTCTCGAGAAAGATGTCGACCCAGATGCGCGGGTTTGCCCCGGCGATCCGCGTCATGTCGCGGAGCGAGCCGCCGGCGGTAGCCAGTGGGTCGTTCCCCTCCACGAGCGAAGCGCCCGCCTGGTTGAGCAGGACGTTCGCGAGCGCGTGCGGCAGGTGGCTCGTCACGGCGACGAGCCGGTCGTGCGCTTCCGGGTCGATGGCGAAGGGACGCGCCCCGAGGGATGCGACGAACGCGTGCGCCGCCCGGTAGAGGTCGGGCTCGGTCGTCGTGAGCGGTGTCAGAAACCAGGTGGCACCCTCGAAGAGATCGGCGCTCGCACGGCCCGGGCCGCGGGTCTCCGCGCCGCAGATCGGATGACCTCCTACGAAGCGTGAGTCGCTTCCGGCAGCTGCGCACACTGCTCCCTTGGTCGAGCCGACGTCGGTCACCGCGCAGCGTGCGGGAGCGTGCTGCAGAACGGCGCCGACGACGGCCGGGAGCGCAGCCACCGGGACGGCAACGAGCGCCACGTCCGCGTCGCGGAGCGCGTCGGCTAGCGACCCTGCCGGATCGACTGCCTCACGCTCCGCGGCGACGTCGAGCGCCGAACGGTCATCGTCCCATCCGACGACCGCCGAGGCGCCTGCTCGCTTCGCCGCGAGACCCGCGGATGCGCCGATCAGACCGGTCCCCACCACAGCCAGCCGCATCGGAGGCTCGCTCGTCAGACCGCTCGCATGAGCTCGGCGACGCGAAATGCGAGGTCGAGCGACTGGCGGCCATTCAGGCGCGGATCGCAAAGCGTCTCGTAGCGGTGGTCGAGCTGCTCCTCGAGCACTGCCTCGGAGCCCCCGAGGCACTCCGTCACGTCCTCACCCGTGAACTCCAGATGCACTCCGCCGGGCCATGAGCCGGCCTCGCGGTGAACGGCGAAGAACACCTGGAGCTCGTCCATGATCGCCTCGAAGTGTCGCGTCTTCGTGCCCGAGGGCGTGCGGACGAGGTTGCCGTGCATCGGATCGCACACCCAGACGACGGGCGCACCCGACTCGCGCACTGCTCGAAGGAGTGGCGGAAGCGCGTCGCCCGCATGCTTCGCCCCCATGCGCGTGATGAACGTGAGCCGGCCGGGGATTCGGTCAGGGTTCAGCCGCTCCGCGAGCGCCACGGCCTCCTCGGGCGTGGCGCTCGGCCCCAGCTTCACGGCGATCGGGTTGTCGACGCCGGAGAAGAACTCGACGTGCGCGCCGCCGAGATCGCGCGTCCGGTCCCCGATCCAGAGCATGTGCGCCGAGCAGTCGTACGGCTGCCCGGTGAGCGAGTCGCGGCGCGTGAGCGCCTCCTCGTATTCGAGCAGCAATCCCTCGTGGCTCGTCCAGACGTCGACCTCGTGCAGTGTCCGCTCCCTCGCGAGATCGATCCCGATCGCCTGCATGAACCGAAGCGCCCGCTCGATCTCCCCCGCGAGCGCTTCGTAGCGCTGCCC
This sequence comes from Actinomycetota bacterium, assembly GCA_020029615.1. Lineage (GTDB taxonomy): Bacteria > Actinomycetota > Thermoleophilia > Gaiellales > Gaiellaceae > GMQP-bins7. The sequence goes on along the minus strand of JAIBJO010000001.1, from coordinate 36,001 downwards.
GGATGGAGCGCTCGCGACGAACTCTCGATTCCAGGTATGCACGTGGGTCAGGTCCGCGAAGCCACCCTTCGTAAAGGCGCGTAGCAGGTTCAGGGTCGATGCAGCCTGGTAGTAGCCGTGGATCATCCGCTCCGGATCCGGGACTCGTGCCTCTGGCGTCGGCTCGTCGGAGTGGACGACATGCCCGCGAAACGAGGGGATCTCGACACCGTCGACGACCTCGGTCGGCCCGCTGCGAGGCTTTGCGAACTGGCCCGCGATGCGGCCCACTTTGACCACGGGCAACGTTGCGCCGTACGTCAGCACGGCCGACATCTGGAGCATCACCTTGAGCTTCTCGCGGATCGCCGGCGCCGAGACGTCGCGGAACGACTCGACGCAGTCGCCGGCCTGGAGCAGGAAGGCTCGCCCTTCGCAGACCTCGCCGAGGGCCGCAAGGAGCGCCCGCGCCTCGCCGGCAAAGACGAGTGGAGGCAATCCGCTGAGCCGCTCGCGCACGGAGGCGAGCGCGGCAGAGTCGGGCCACTGAGGCTGCTGCCCCGCCGGTAGCCCGCGCCACGACGAGGGTGACCAGGTCGACTCGGTGATCGCCATGTCGGACGAGTGTAGACCGCGTCGCGCTTCGCGATACTCGGGCAACCATTCGACAACGAGGAGCCGCGATGACCGACGTGTACACGGCCGGATCGTGGAAGCCGTTCCCCGGACAGGAGGACGCGTTCATCGAGGCTTGGGCCGAGTTTGCAACCTGGGCGAGCGCTAGCCCGGCGCGCGTGCGGCCCGACTCGCGCGAGACCTCCGCGACCCGGAGCGGTTCGTCAGCTTCATGGACTGGAGCAGCATCGAAGAGGTTCGTGCCTGGAAGGGCTCGGCGGAGTTCAAGGAGCGCATGAGCCGCGTGCAGAACCACATCGACAAGTTCACGCCCACCGAGCTCGAGGTCGTGGCGACCGCCGGCCCGCAGGGACCCAAGCCGTGGGCCGAACACTGATCCTCGGCGGCGGCTTCGGTGGTCTGACAGTGGCGACCGAGCTCGAGCGTGCTCTCGGGCACGAGCACGAGATCGTGCTCGCGGATCGCAGGGAGCACTTCTCGATGGGGCTCCGCAAGCTGTGGGAGCTCGTCGGGCACGCCTCGATCGCGGACGGCAGCCGCTCTCGGTTCGAGCGCGAGCGGCTCGAGCGCTGGTTCGGCGCGTAGCCGCTCGCCGCCCTCAGAACGGCTTGCGATAGGTCGTCCAGGTGGCGACGACCTCGTAGCCGAGGCCCTTGTAGAGGTCGAACGCCCCGTTGGGATTCTCGGTGTGAACGCCAAGTGCCACCTCGGTCATCCCGCGTGCGGCGAGCTCGCGTATCGACTCGACGATGAGCGCCTTCGCGAGACCGCGTCTGCGCCAGCGGCGCGAGGTCGAGATCGCCTCGGTCCAGCCGCGTCGTAGGCCGTACGCCTCGTTCTGCGCGGTGTCGATGAACGACTTGACCTGACCCGCGACGCCCTCGTCGTCCCACGCAATCTTCCACAGCGTCGTATCCATGTACGGGAATGCGAGGAAGCGCCCATACGCGGCGTCGGTCTGCTCGACGAAGCCCCAATGGTCGCGGAAGGCCTCGACGTCGGCCTCCCAGATAGTCCTGAGGTCTTCCTCGCGCACCGCCCGGATCTCGACACCGTCGGGCAACGGGTGGTCGGCAAGACCCTGCACGGTGGGTCGAACCATCTCGGCGGCGTAGGTGATCGGCTCGTAGCCGGCCCCACGGATGAGAGCGGTGGCGGCCTCGTTGCGGTCGTTGACCCAGGCCTCGAGCAGCTTCTCACCGACGTCGTGTGCTGCTGCGATCTCACGTAGGCGCGCTTCGTTCCACTCCACGAGGGCCGAGCCGATCCCGCGGCCTAAGAACGCCGGGTCGAGGAAGCAGACCATTCGGTAGATGCGCGGGCCGTCGGACTCCTGATCCCACCACACCAGCGAATAGCCGACCGGCTCGCCATCGACTTCGGCCACGAGCAGGTCTCGCACGGGATCGCAGCGATCAAGGTGGTCATACCTCGACGCGATGCGCTCGACGGTCTCGACCCTGTCGTCGCCCTCGCCCCGCGCGCAAGCCGTGATGATCCGGGCGAGGTGCCGGTAATCGGACGCGTCCCGGAAGGTCCGGTAGGCAACTCCGGAAACAGTCTGAACCTCTGGCATGTCGCGTGGTCCTCCTCCCTCGATCGTCGGTAGCTCTCGAATGTGCGCAAAAGCCGAACTTCGTACGTGCCGCTTCGGGCGCATCGGTTGGCTTGGCCACGACGGCCAAGCTGAGGCGGCGAGACTGCGGCCGGCTCTACGCGGAGACAGGAGGCCAGCCGGCGGCGATCCAGGATGCGATCTGCATATGTGGCCTCCCTTCGATCCGAGCCGGACGGTCGCCCGGCGAGCGGCCACCATGCCAGCCCTCAAGACGAGTGTCAAGCGTCGCGCTGGCGCACGCCGCCGCGCTAGAGAGTGATTCGGAGAGCCAGGTGGAGCGGGCAGCCCGCGCCGACGAGGGAGCGAACGTTGTGAAGGTCAGCGCCGGCGCCTTCGAGGAGCCATGCATCCTCCTCGCCGAAACCGAGCAGCCTGAACTGGTCGAAGCGCCAGTCGGCGATGCGGCGATCCTCGGTGCTCAACTCTTCGTAGGGTGGGTGCTGCTCGGCGGTGGACATCGTCGCGCTCCCTTTCCAAAGGGCTCTGCTTTCCCGTACCTGCTCTAACGAGCGTGGCCCGCTGAAGTTGTTGGCAGTCCGTAAGAGTTCGTTGCGCCCGCGTTAGAGTCGGCGCTCCCCCACGCGACAGGAGGTCCGATGGCCGGCTACACGATCAAGCGGTTGGAGGACGTCGAGGACGTCCTCGGCGACTACCCGGGCGAGATGCGGATGATGACGTCCGAACTCGAGGCCGAGCAGGTCGCATTCACCCACCGGCGCATGCCGCAGCACACGGGTGGAAAGGGCTCGTACGGCCATCGGCACAAGACGCAGGAGGAGATCTACTTCGTCGCCTCGGGGACGCTCCAGTTCAAGCTGGACGACGACGTCGTCGACGTCGAGCCAGGGACGGCGGTGCGCGTCGCGCCCGAGACGTGGCGCTCCGTGTGGAACGACGAGCCCGAGGACGCATATCTGATCATCGTCTCGAAGGTCGTCCCGGGCGGCTCGCGCGACGACGCGGAGTACCTTCCCGACTTCTGGCCGCTGTAAGCGCGAGGCTTGCCTCCCCCTGGCCGGCCCTACCCGCGCGGCCAGCTCAGCTCCTCCTTCACCGGGAAGCGCCATTGCTTCTGGAACGCGGGCGCACGTGGACCGAGGCCCGCCGCGATGGGCTCGCGGTCGGGAACGTGGAGGTATCCCGTCTCACCCCAGGCGCCGGCGAACATCATCCACCCCGGATTCGTCGCCGTCACGCGAACGAGCGTCGGCCGCACGATCGAGCCCCGTCCCGTGTTGTCGACCGGGCGTGAACCGTACGCCTCGATCACGGAGATGAGCGCCGGATCGACGATGCGCGGGTCGAGGGGCTGCTCGCCCGGCCCGAAGAAGTTCGCATGCGAGCCAAGGCCGACATAGACAACCGGCCGCAGCCGCTGCTTCGGCACCTTCCCCCACGCCCGCCGCTTGCCCTTGCCGTGCTGCGAGTACGCGGCGAAGAGCGGCTTCCCTCGGAGGTCGACCACGACTGCAACCGACTCCCAGTCTCCTTCGTGCACCTGCCAGATGCCGCCCGCGGGCACCGTCGGGCTGTAGTCGTCGTAGGGGTACCAGAGCCAGTACTGGAGATCGACGCGGTCCTTCGTCCGACGAGCTGCCGCGTAGACGACAGGCGAAGCGCCGTGGTCGGCCTCGGCCTGCGCATAGCACGGCGAGGCGGAGACTCCCTCCACGGAACGGCAGAGCCGATGATCGAGCCGCAGGTCCGCTCCACCCGCCAGCAGCGGCCCGACCGGCAGGTTCTCCCAGCCAGTCGGCGTCGCGCGCTGGAGATCGGCGTCGGCCAGAAAGCCCTCGACCGGTACGGGACGAAAGCGCTCGGCCGGGTGCAGCACGAGAATCGGAGAGTGACGGACGAGGAGCGTCGAGAGCGACGGCGACGGCGCCTGCGTCCCGCCCGCGAAAGGCGGCAACATGAGCCCCGCGAGCAACACGATCGCAGCGAGACGCGTGAGAGGCGCCACGCGCCGAAGTATGGGGCTATGCCACGCGTGCGCGAACGAGCAGGCGGGCGAGGTCCTCGGCCGGCACGGGCCGCGAGAAGTAGAAGCCCTGGCCGAAGCGGCACTTCAGCTCGCGCAGGCGGTCGCGCTGTGATTGCCGCTCGATGCCCTCCGCGACGGTCTCGAGGCCGAGCGTGGAGCCGAGTCGGAGGATCGCCGCAACCAATCGGTCCTGCTCGGAGCTCGACCCGAGCTCGTCCACGAACGCCTTGGCGACCTTGAGAGTGTCCACCGGGAAGCGACGGAGGTAGTTGAGAGACGAGTACCCGGTCCCGAAGTCGTCGATCGCGATCCGCACCCCGAGCGCCCTGAGCTCCTCGAGCCGACCGATGACCACATGGCTGTCGAGGAGCATGCTCTCCGTGATCTCGAGCGTCAGGCCGGCCGGGTCGAGCTTGGACTCGGTGAGCGCCGTAGTGACCTCGTCGGGCAGGTGCCGGCTCGCGAGTTGCTTCGCCGAGATGTTCACGCTCGCACCCAGGTCCGCGTACCCGACGCTCCGCCAGCGTGCCACCTGCTCGCAAGCGCGGCGCAGGACGAGCCGGCCGAGCGGCAGGATCAGGCCCGTCTCCTCGGCGAGGCCGATGAACTCGCCGGGCAGCATGAGGCCGCGCTGCGGATGTCGCCACCGAAGCAGCGCTTCGACACCGGCGATCGCGCCGGACTGCAGCGCGACGATCGGCTGGTAGTAGACCTCGAACTCCTCGTCGACGACGGCTCGCTGGAGATCCGCCTTGAGCGCCAGGCGCTCGAGCACTCCCTCGTGCATCGAGGGCTCGTAGATGGCGTACCGTCCTTTCCCTTCCCCTTTGGCGCGGTACATCGCGAGGTCGGCGCTGCGCATGATCTCGTTCGTCGTCTGCTCGCCAGTCCCGAGCGCTATCCCGACACTGCCTTGCACCGCCACCTCGGAGCCGAGAATCGAGAGTGGCTCCGCCATCGCGGCGAGAACCCTCCGCGCAACCGTCTCGGCGCTCCCTGCCCCGGCGATGTGCTCGATCAGGATCGCGAACTCGTCGCCTCCGAGCCGCGCGCACGTGTCCTCCGGGCGCAGACAGGACTCTAGTCGGCGGGCAACTGCGACGAGGAGCTCGTCGCCGGCCGAGTGGCCGAGGCTGTCGTTGACCGTCTTGAAGTCGTCGAGGTCGATGAACAGGACGGCGAAGAGGTTCCGTCGCCGAGCACCACGGCCGAGCGCCTGCTCGACGCGATCCGCGAAGAGCGAACGATTGGCGAGGCCGGTGAGCGAGTCGTGGAACGCCTGGTGCGCGAGCTGTTCCTCGAGAGCCCGCCTCTCGGTCACGTCGCGGGCCGTCACGACCACCCCCGAGATGCTCGACTCGTCGAGCAGATTGTTGAAGACGCTCTCGAGCTGGCAGATCGAGCCGTCCTTCCGCCGGAGGGGGAGATCTCGCGGGAGCGGCGTGCCGGGGAGCCGGCACACGTCGACGAAGAAGCCACGGAGGCGCTCGGCGTCGCTCGGCTTCAGGAGCTCGGTGAGACTCGAGCCGACGAGCTCGTCCTCGCCGTACCCGAGCACCCGCTCGACGGACGGTGTGTGGTAGCGAATCGTGAGATCGGGTGAGAGCAGCGCGATGACGTCGCTCGAGTTCTGGACGAGCGAGCGGAAGCGCTCCGCGCTCCGCCGCTCGTGGCGATCCTCGGCCGCGGTTGCTCCTTCCAGTGCGAGAGCAACCTGCGCAGCGAGCGTCTCGACACCTTCGCTGACGCGCTTCGACAACCGTTCTCGCGAATGAAAGACGAGAGCGCCGCGGAGCTCGCCCTGGGCGGACAGGCGAACGATCGTCCATTCGGCCTTGTCGGTCGTGATGCGGACGGTCCGCGGAGCGCCGCCGCGCCTCGCGGCGGCGAGGGTCGCGACTGCCTCGTCGGAGAGCTCCGCCGGATTCAGCTCGAGCATTCGCGCCGCGCGCGGCCCGGCGGCGGCCATGACGCGGAAGTCGTCCTCGGCTCCGATGGTCAAGCCCACCGTCGCGTCCTCGGAGCCTGCGATCTCGAGTGCCGAGTCGACCGCCACGTCATGGATGTCCTCGCGCGTCCACGCCGAGACGAGCGCAGCTGCGGCGGAGCCGAGGACATGCTCGCGCTGCTCCGACCGTTCGTGGCGAGCCACCAACCCGGCAAGCCGGACGATGACGAGCGCCGAGAGCGTCGTCGCCGCACCGACGATCACCAGCAACTCGTCGCTTCCGGCCCTCACCGCCGCAACCGCTAGCATCGCCGGAGCCATGAGCGTCGCAGCCGAGAGAACGGCGAGCCTCTTGCTACTCAGCCGCTGCTCAGGATCGTGGTTCGGCTCGGTGAGCTCCGCCATCGACGGATGCAGAGCGGCCGTGCCCCAGAGCACGGCGCCGAGCACGAACAGGAGGTCGATCGGGTCGCCGACGCGGTACCAGTTGTGAAGCGACCCGAAGCCGTAGAGGACGTCGGCTACGAGCTGGAACAGGAGCGCGGTCGTGACCATCGCGAACGCCGGGGAGCGCAGCCCCGGTCCCAGCACCATGCGTGCAGCCAGGGAGACGAGCAGGACGTCCATCACCGGGAACGCCAGGGCGGTCGCCGTGTCGAGCGGGCTCGCGTCGTCCATGAGCCGCGGCTGCACGAGGAATGTCCACCCGACGATGGCGACGCCGACGGTGACGATGCCCGCGTCGATGAGACTGGGCCAGTCTCGCCCCGGCGCCTGCTTGCGGATCATCACGAGCAGCGCCGCGGCAAGAACGACGTAGGAACCGAGCGCCAGGAAGTCGGCCGCCGAAGGGAACGGAATCTCACCGCCCTGCTCGAGCTGGACGGCGTACACGGCGTCGGCGGCCACCGCGCAGAGCCCACTGACGGCGACGAGATACCAGGGCAGCCTCGACCTGGGGCGGTTGATCGCGACACCGAGCAGGGTCGCGCCGACGGCAGCTATCGGAAACAGCTGATACCAACGGTTGTAGTACGCCGTGTCGTGCGGCAGCGACACGTACGCCAAGGCACACGCGGCGGCAATGAGAAAGAACGCGCGATCCGGGCGCGCGATGCTCACCCGATGCCTATCGGCACTCCTTCCGAGTCGGTTAAGCGCGCTGTGCTGCCGAGCCCGGGCGCGGCGGGAGCGGACAGGCGACGAAACGTCGTCCCGTGATCACGTACCCGAGCTTGTACGCCTCGCAGCCGGCACAGAAGCCGGTTGCGGCCGCCACGAGCGCGAGCACCGCAACGAGGCCGCCGAGAACGGCGCCGAGCATGCCGAGCCCGGCGACGTACGCCGCCGCCGCGACCGTGAGAAACGCAGCGCCGACCATGTTCGCGAAGCGTGGCGGCCGAGAATCCTCGAGCGGTCCCTCGCCGAAGATCGGCTGGACGAGCTCGAAGTAGGCGAGGCAGGGGAGGCACACGCGACGGCCGACGACGAGGCCGACGCCGAGCTGGAGCGCGAGCAGCGCAAGGAGCCACCACCAGCCCGTGAGGACGGCCAGCGCGGACAACGCACCCACGACGACCTGGTTGAAACGCGGCGCCCGGGAGTCGATGACGTCGCGGTCGCGATACGGATGGGCCAGCCTGGGCGCGGGCGCGTGTCGCTTCACTTTGTGAAGTATTACACGCTCGTTTCGAGGCGCTACGCCCGAGCCCAGGCCGCGAGCGCGTCCACGACGGCTCGAAGCCGCAGACCGTCTCGCGTCAGGACGTACTCGACGAGCGGCGGGCGGTCGTCTCGCACTTCTCGCCGGAGCACACCGGCGTTCTCGAGCTCGACGAGGCGCTGAGCGAGTGTCCCGGGCGGGATCGTGCCAAGCGCCCGGCGGAACTCGCCGAAGCGTGTGCACCCGTGGTACGACGCGTACAGGATGGATACCGCGTAACGCCGTTCGAGGAGGTCCGCAGCGCGGCGGACCTCCTCGGGGACGGGATTTCCGTGCTTACACCGAGACACTCGACTGCACCGACTTCTCCTCGAGCGCGAGACCGAGCACCTCGTCGATCGACATCACGGGGTGGAAGGCGACGTCGTCCTTGACCTTCTCCGGGATGTCGGCGAGGTCGGCGCGGTTTCGCTCCGGGATGATCACGTCGGTGATCCCGGCGGCGTGGGCCGCGAGCACCTTCTGCTTGAGGCCGCCGATCGGCAGCACGCGGCCCTGCAGCGTGATCTCTCCCGTCATGCCGACGGTGTGCTTCACGGGCCGGTCGGTGAGCAGGGAGGCGATGGCCGTCGCCATGGTGATGCCCGCGCTCGGGCCGTCCTTGGGAATCGCGCCTGCCGGCACGTGAACGTGGAACGCACGATTCTCGAATGAGTCCTCGTCGATCCCGAGCTGGGTCGCCAGGGCGCGCACCGCCGAGATCGCGATCTGCGCCGACTCCTTCATGACGTCCCCGAGTTGACCCGTGAGAACGAGCTTGTCACCGTCCTTGTGCGAAGTCGCCTCGATGAAGAGGACGTCACCGCCCGTCGCGGTCGCCGCCAGGCCGGTGGCCACACCGGGGACCGCCGTGCGCTCCGCCGTCTCGCGAAAGACCTTCTGGCGCCCGAGCGCATCTCGGACGGCGGCGTCGTCGACCTCGACCGGCGCCTCTGCTTGCTCCGATGCGATCTTCGTCGCCGTCTTGCGAAGCACGGTGCCGAGCTCGCGCTCGAGCTGCCGAACACCCGCCTCGCGCGTGTACTCGGTGACGACGAGCTCGATCGCCTCGTCCGCGATGGAGACCTCGTCCTCGCGGAGCCCGTTCCGCTCACGTTGGCGCGGCCACAGGTAGTCGCGCGCGATGGCGACCTTCTCGTCCGTCGTGTACCCGTCGAAGCGGATCACCTCCATCCGGTCGAGAAGCGGCCCGGGGATCGTCTCGGCCATGTTCCCCGTGGCGATGAAGACGACCTCGGAGAGATCGAGCTCGACGTCGAGGTAGTGATCTCGGAACGAGTGGTTCTGCGCCGGGTCGAGCACCTCGAGGAGCGCCGACGAGGGATCGCCACGCCAATCCGCGCCGACTTTGTCCACCTCGTCGAGCATGATCACCGGGTTCATCGTCCCTGCGTCGCGAAGCGCGCGCACAAGCCGTCCGGGAAGGGCACCGATGTACGTCCGTCGGTGCCCGCGGATCTCGGCCTCGTCGCGGATCCCTCCGAGCGACATGCGGACGAACTCGCGCCCGGTCGCGCGGGCGATCGACTCGCCGATGGAGGTCTTGCCCGTCCCAGGCGGGCCGATCAGGGTCAGGATCGCGCCCGAGCGCTTGTCCTCCGCGATGCCGCGTTCCTTGCGGAGCTTCGCAACAGCGATGTACTCCACGATGCGGTCCTTGACGTCGTCGAGGCCCGCGTGGTCCGCGTCGAGTACCTCGCGCGTATGCACGGGATCGAGCCGCTCTTCCGAGCGCTTGTTCCAAGGAACGGCGAGGAGCCAGTCCAGGTAGTTGCGGATCACGGTCGCCTCGGGCGTTTGGTCTCCCATCCGCTCGAGCCGCGAGAGCTCCTTCTCGGCCTGCTCGCGGACGCTCTCGGGCATCTCGGCCTCGGCGATCTTCGTCCTGTACTCCTCGACGACGGAGGCCTCGTCCTCGCCGAGCTCCTTGCGGATCGACTCGAGCTGGCGGCGCAGGATGTACTCGCGCTGCTGCTTCTCGACGCCGGACTCGACGTCGTCCTGGATGCGCTTGCGCACCTGCATGAGCGCGAGCCGTTCGCGTTGGAGCTCGAGAGCGAGCTCGAGGCGCTCCCCCACGTCGACGGTCTCGAGCAGCTGGACCTTCTGCTCGAACGTGAGGTCGGGTGAGTAGCCGGAGGTATCGGCGAGCGCGCCGGGCTCTGTGATCGAACGCACGAACGCGGCGATGCGACCGTCGTCGCCGCGGAGCGCGAGGATCTCCTCGACGACCGCGCGATACTCGCGCTCGAGCTCACGTCTCGCCCCGACCGACGACTCCTCGTCCGGGCGCTCCTCGACGTCGATGAAGAGGCGTCCCTGGGCATCGGTTGCAGCTGCGCCGGCAATACCGCGGTGAAGGCCGTTCAGCGCGACCGCCCGGCCCCCGCCGGGAAGCCTGATCCGGTCGGTCACCTCGGCGACCGTGCCGACCTTCGCGTAGCCGTCGTCGTGCTTGGGGACGAGGAAAACGCGCTCCTCGTCGCCGACGTCTACGGTGAGAGTGACGTTCATGTTGGGGAAGACGACGAGGTCTTCCAGGGGGACGAGCAACAGGCTGATCTCGTTCTCTTTCTCGTTCTCGCTCACGTCTCTCGCTTTCGTACGCTTGTCGTAGGTGGTTCAGAAACTGTACCGACAGCGCAGAGGCGGGCGTCGAGCGCCACCCCTACGTGCGGCGCAGCCGCTCCAGCGTCAGGCGAGCGATTTTTCCGGCCAGCCGGTCGGAGGATGTCCCGGCGCCCGACGAGCTCCACGTCATCACACCGGCGACGAACACTCCACCGCGCCAGAAGACGAGGCCAGCGTCGTGCCTGGCCGTCTGGAGCCAGCCCGCCTTGTGCAGGACGACGACTCCGCGATTGCCTTCGCGCACTCGATCGAGCTTCGGGGCATCGCTGACGTGGGCGAGCAGCCACAGGAGATAGCGTCCGTCGGCGGTCGTAAATCCCGGGTGTTCTTCACGCAGGCGGCCGCGTGACCCGGATGCCAGCCATACGGCGCGGAGCAGCGAGGCCATGTCGAACGCGCTTGTGTGCTTCCCGTAGCCGAAGCTCGGCTGGCGCTCGACGCGAACGGGAATCCTCGACGCGGGCGTCCGCAGCTCGTATCCGCCGTACATCTCCGAGTCGAAGAGTCCGATCGACCGCATCAGCGCGTTGACGCGATGCGAGCCCGCGCTAGTCGACCCGGCGAGCCAGACCTCGAGTGCGTTGGCGGATGCGTTGTCCGAATGCGTGAGCATCGAGAGCATGAGCGAGTGCACGCCGGAGCCGGCCGCGGGGACGCCGGGATGCTCCGCCAACACGGCAGCCGCTATGGCGAGCTTGAGCGTCGAAGCCGCCGGGAACTGCGCCTTCGCGTTCCACGCCGCACCGGCGCCGCCGGTCAGGCTCTGTACATAAATCCCAGCCGTTCCCGGGTAATCGCGTGCGAGCGCACGCACCTTCCGCGCCAGGACCGGGTCCTGCCGGGAGCGCACCGAACGGGGCGAGGCCGCTGCAGGGAGACCGAAGACCTCGTCGACGACGCGTGACGAGCGTCGTCCGCCTCGAGCCACGGTCGTCACCCGCACGGCGACGTTCCCCGTGGGAAGCGATACGCGAAGCGAGAACCTCCGACCTCGAAGCGGCTTCGCTGCGAGCCGGCGACCGTTCGCCGACACGATCACCTTGACCGTGCCGCGGGCCGCGCGCCCGGTCACGAGCCCGTAGGACACTTGCCGCGGTGCCGGCTGCTCGATCGCCGGAGGCGGCAGCGGGGGTGACGCGGGTGCGTCGATCACGTGGGAATCACGGAGCAACCATAGAGCCACAGCTCACGAATCGACCCGTTTCGCGGCGCCTGATCATCCTTTGTAACAACATGTAACGAACTCGGCTTCGCACCGGCGAGCGGCTCGAACAGCATGTTTCAAGCCGCCACGGCCCGGCATGCGGGCAAGTTACAAGTTGTTACAAGGGCTTGCACCGCTCGTACGCTGCTCGCCGGCCTGGGTCTAGCCTTGCGCCGATGACACCTGCCGGTCGGCGACTCGCCGGGGTGCCGATCCTCGCGCACCTCGATCTCGACGCGTTCTTCGCGGCCGTCGAGGAGCTCGAAGACCCCGCGCTCCGCGAGCGACCGCTAGTCGTGGGCGGCGACCCGCACGGGCGCGGCGTCGTGTCGACCGCGAACTACGCCGCTCGGAAGTTCGGGATCCACTCGGCGATGAGCGCGGCGGAGGCGCTCAGACGCTGCCCCGACGCGGTCTTCGTACGACCGCGGCATGCGTTGTATCGCCAGTACTCACGGGTGGTGTGGGACACCGTTGCCGAGATCGTCCCACGGATCGAGCGCACCGGGATCGACGAGGGCTACCTCGATCTCGCGACCGCCGCCTCCGACTTCACGCGCGCCCGCGCGGTGGCATCGGCCATCCAGACGGCGGTGCGGGCGACGACGAGCCTCACGTGCTCGCTCGGGGTCGGGACCTCGAAGGTCGTCTGCAAGATCGGGTCGGATCGCCGCAAGCCGGGCGGCGTCACCGTTGTGGCTCCCGGAACCGAGGCTGCGTTCCTGGCGCCGCTCCCCGTGCGGCTGCTCCCGGGAGTGGGTCCACGCTCGGAGGCGCGACTGCGATCGGCCGGCGTCGAGACGATCGGCGCCCTGGCCCGGCTGGCGGATCCCGACCTGAAGGCGGCCTTGCCGGGATCGATCGGCACGCTCCTTCGCGATCGCGCCCGGGGACTCGACCCACGTGACCTCGAGCTGGGAGGCGAACCGGTGTCGGTCTCGGCCGAGGACACGTTCGCGCGCGACGTCTCGGAGCGCGCTTTCCTGCACGACGAGGTCAAGCGCCTTGCAGAGCTCGTCTCCGAGCGGCTGAGGAGCTCGAACCTCTCCGGTCGGACGGTCACCGCGAAGCTGCGCTACGGGGACTTCTCCATCCGCACGCGCTCGCTGACCCTCCCGGCGGCGGTGGACGAGGCCGACGTCATCGGAACCGTCGCCTGCAGCCTGCTCGACAGGGGGCTCCGGGATCGGCCCGGCGCGTTGCGTCTCGTCGGCGTCGGGGTCTCGGGGCTTTCGCCCTACCGCCAGCTCACGCTCGACGGGTCGTAGAGTCCACCCATGCTCGAGGCCGCACTGTGGGGGCTCGTCACCGCCGGATCGCTCTGGGTCGGAGCCTCGCTCGCAGTGTTCGCGAGGCTCGGAACTCGGTGGATCGGACTGGCGATGGCCTTCGGCTCGGGAGCGCTGATCGCAGCCGTGGCCTACGAGCTGGTGCTCGAGGCGTTCGACACCGACTTCGCGCTCGCTGCGACCGGGTTCGCAGCCGGGGCGCTGGCGTTCTACGTCGGCGACTGGGCGATCGACCGGAGAGGAGGGCACGGGCGGAAGAGCACGGGCGGCGCGCACCAGCTCGCGGGGAGCGCGAACGCCATCGTGCTCGGAACCGTGCTCGACGGGATACCCGAGTCGTTCGTGCTCGGCGCGTCGCTGCTCCAGGATGGAGTCGTCCCGATCGCGGTAGTCGTCGGGGTGTTCGTGTCGAACGTGCCCGAGTCGCTCTCCGGGACGACGGGCCTCGTCGAGGCCGGCTGGAAGCGCGGCCGGATCTTCGCGATGTGGAGCGTCGTCGTCGGCGCGTCCGTCGCCGCCGCTGCAGCAGGGTGGCTCCTCCTCGACACGATGCCGACGGCCGGAGGCGCGTTCGCCCTCGCCTTCGCAGGCGGCGCGTTGCTGGTGATGCTCGCCGACACGCTCATGCCCGAGGCGTTCGAGCTCGGAGGGCGCGAGGCCGGGCTCGCGACTGCGCTCGGCTTCTCCCTCGGTTTCGCCCTCTCGTAGGGGCGTTCAGCGCCGCAGCAGCGGACGCGTGAGGCAGGTCGGGCCGCCGTCGCCCTTCTTCGAGATCTCGTCACCGCGGTAGACCGCCACCTCCACCCCCGCTCTCTCCATGCGCCTGCGGGTCTCCGGGTTGCCGTCGAGCGCGAGCGCGCGCCTCGGCCCAAGCGCGAGGACGTTCGAGCCTTGGGACTCGAACTCCTCGTCCGGCACCTCGACGACCGCGATGTCGCGCTCGGCGAGAAGCCTGAGCAGGCGAACGGGCGCGAGGCGGCGATAGACGAGCGCGAGATCGCGATCGAGGGGCGAGATGAAGGACATGAGATGCAACACCTCGCCGACGCCGTTCCAGTGTGGGAGGTCGAAGCCGACGACCGTCACCCCGGGGAACGCCGCCTCGAGAGCGCGAACCGCCTCCTCGCTCGTCCGGTATCCGATGCCGATGAGCAGCGTCGACTCGTCGAGCCAGAGCGTGTCGCCCCCCTCCGCGAAGGCAGGCGCGTGCAGCTCCGCCGAGATCGGCACGCCCGCGCTCTGGAGCGCCGCCGCGATCGCGGCCGGCTCGCGGCGACGCCCTTTTTTCCCTGGCCGAAGGAGCACCGCCCCTTGGGATCCGACGAGGACCGGGTCGTACACATAGATCGCATCAGGATTGCCAGGGTCGTGGCGCGACTCGACGACCTGCGCCCCGGCCTCCTCGAGTAGCCCGCAAAAAACTTCGTGCTCTGCCGCAGCGGCAGCATGATCGGGCGCCGCCCGCCAGCCGTACTCACGCCAGCGCGCCACGTCCTCGGCGAGCGGTGGCCGCACGAGGACGCGCTCGAGCCGGCCAGTCATGGACGGGGAGCCGAAGAGCGCCATCGCGAGACGCTATATCGCGTTCGGGGGTGGCCGGCCCTCGAGGAGCACGGCGCGCAAGGCGGAGACGCAGAGCATCCCCATCGCCAGGCGGGCGTCGTGCGTCGCGCTCGCGATATGCGGCGTCAGCACGACGTTCTCGAGCGCGAGAAGCTCGTCGCTCACCGCCGGCTCGTATTCGAACACGTCGAGCGCCGCTCCGGCGATCGATCCGGCCTGGAGCGCGACGATCAAGGCCGCCTCGTCGACAACCGCACCCCGCGCGGTGTTGACCAGCACCGCGGTCGGCTTCATGGCCGCGAGACCGTGAGTGTCGATCAGATGGTGCGTCTCGGGCGTCAGCGGGCAATGGAGGCTCATCACATCGGCGCTCGCGAGGTGTTCGAGCAGGTCGTCCCCGCGCCCACTGAGCGTTGGCCTCGCGCCGAGTGCCTCGCCCAGCTGGGCGACCCGGCGGCCGATCCTCCCCGGGCCTACGACGAGTAGCTCCTTTCCCTCGAAGCTGTCGCCAACCATGAAGTCCGGCCCCCACTCCCACGGATCGCGCCGACGCAGCGCGCGGTCGCCCTCACAGATCCGCCGCAGGAGCGAGAGAGCAAGGCCGATCGCATGCTCCGCCGTGGCGTTCGTGAGTACATCGGGGGTGTTGGTGACGACGATCCCACGATCGCACGCCGCCTCGCGGTCGATGTTGTCGATGCCGACGGCGTAGTTCGCGACGATGCGGAGCTGCGGCCCGACGGCGTCGAGAAACGTTGCATCGACTCTGACGGCGGGGGTCGTCACGACTCCGTGGGCACCGTGGGCGGACTCGGTCAGATCGAAGTCGCGGGCGAGCTCCTGCTCGATCTCGGCCGGCACGCCGGCCGTCTCGTGCACCCGTGGCCGCGACACGCGTTACGAGTGGAGCACGCGCGGCCGGTGGGACGACGAGTACACGTCCTTGCGGGCGATCAGGCCGTTCTCGAACGGGAAGACGTCGATGCCGTCCCATTCGACGCGACGACCCTCGCGATTGGTCGCCGTCGCTGTCCACTCGCTGACGACCAGCCCGTCACGGACGTACAACCTGCGGCCGCGAAAGACGAGGTCGGGCGCGTTCTCGAATATCCGCGCGATGTGGGGACTGACGTCGTCCCCTTCGACGCGCTCCCCGGCGGTGTGGTTCTCGAACACCATGCCGGGAGCGTGGAACG
The DNA here is from genome assembly GCA_020029615.1 of Actinomycetota bacterium. GTDB lineage: Bacteria > Actinomycetota > Thermoleophilia > Gaiellales > Gaiellaceae > GMQP-bins7. Next base: position 20,230 of record JAIBJO010000001.1, on the reverse strand, counting down.
CGACGATCGCGTCGACGTCGTGGTCGTTCCACGCGTCGTTGTAGCGCTCGATCGTCCTCTCCAACTCGGCCGCAGCATCGCGGGCGCTCACCTGCCGAGTATCGCAACTCCTCGGTGTTCGGCAGGCATCGACGGTTGTCGATCTCTTGGTACACTAGGTATCGATGAACGTCGATCTTTCCGGAATGGTGATTCCTGCCGACTGCTGTAGGCCGCTCGACGACGACTTGACGAGCGACGACACGAAAGCGACCGCCGCACTCTTCAAGGCGCTCGCCGACCCGACCCGAGTCCGGATCGTGAGCATGCTCGCACGCAGTTCCGAGCCTGCCTGCGTCTGCGAGCTGACACCCGCACTCGACCTATCGCAGCCGACCGTGAGTCACCACCTCAAGAAGCTCGTCCAGGCCGGCCTGCTCGAACGCGAGCAGCGCGGCGTCTGGGCGTACTACTCGCTCGACCGCGGCGCTCTCGAGCGCGCGGCGAGCGTCCTCGACCTGAAGAAAGTAGCGGTATGAGCACCACTCGCCTGCGGTTCGTGGTCGCGGGGGAAACCCTGTTTCCCCCGCGTGCCCCCTTCTCTTGGAGAACGTGGGGAACCTCCCGGTTCCCCACACCCCTCCACGCTCATAGTGCAACCAAGGTTGCCCTATGAGCACCGACGTCCACGAGCAGGTACGCAAGCATTACGCCGAAGCCGCGCTGAGCGTGACGCACGAGAACGGGTGCGGCTGTGGTTGCAGTGAGACCGCGTGCTGCGACGGAGAGGCGACGACGCTCTTCGGGGAAGGCCTCTACCCGGAGAGCGAGCGGTCGGGGCTTCCCGAGAACGCAGTGGCCGCGAGCCTCGGATGCGGCAACCCGGTCGCAGTCGTCGAGATGCACCAGGGCGAGACCGTCCTCGATCTTGGTTCCGGAGGCGGCATCGACGTCCTCCTCTCGGCACGTCGTGTCGGCCCCACGGGCACGGTCTACGGCCTGGACATGACCGACGAGATGCTCGCCCTCGCCCAGGCGAATGCCCGGAAGGCGGGAGCGACGAACGTTCACTTCCTGAAGGGCCTGATGGAGTCGATCCCCCTGCGCGCAGGGAGCGTCGACGTCGTGATCTCGAACTGCGTCGTGAACCTCTCCCCCGAGAAGTCGAAGGTGCTCTCCGAGATCGTTCGCGTGCTCCGCGCCGGCGGCCGGATCGGGATCTCCGACATCGTCGCCGAGGACCGGCTCTCGGCTGCCGATCGGGGCAACCACGTCGGCTGCATCGCGGGAGCCCTGTCGGAGCGCGAGTACCGCGAGGGCCTCACCGCCGCCGGCCTCGTCGACGTCGAGGTCGAGCGGACGCACGTGGTCGCAGACGCGATGCACGGTGCGATCGTGCGCGCGCGAAAGCCCGTTTGAGCCGGCCGTTCGGCTGAATCAGGCGAGTAGGTCGCGACGTGCCGCGAGCGCGGCAACCACACGGTCGACGTCCTCGTCGACGTTGTAGAGATGCACGGAGATCCGAAGCGCGTCGTCGCGTTGTGACGTCACGATCCGCTCGGTCCCGGCGAGCTCCGCGCAGAGCCTGACCACATCGGTCGAACGGACGCATACCAGCGGTCCACGGCGCTCGGGCTCGTGTGGTGTGACGACGGTAGCGCCGATCTCGTCGAGGCGGTCGATGAGGCGACCGCCGAGCCCGAGCACGTGCTTCTCAATCGCCGGAACTCCGACCTCCGAGATGATCTCGATGCCGGCCGTGCCGGGATAAAGAGAGGGCACAGGCGGCGTACCGCTGTCGAAGCGTCGCGCGCTCTCGTGAGGAGAGTAGTCGGCGATGGACATGGCAAAGATGTCCTCGTCCGCAAACCATCCGGTCTGGGTTGGCAGCAGCGAGCGCAGCAGCGAGCCGCGCAGCCACATGAACCCGAGGCCGGCCGCGCCGAGCAGGTACTTCACGGTCCCCCCGGTGACGACGTCGGCGCCGAGCGAGCGAACGTCGAGCTCCACGGCGCCGACGGCCTGGTAGCTGTCCGCGAGCAGGAGCGCCCCGCTCGCGTGCGCGATCCCGGCGATCGCGGCGACGTCGTGCCGATGGCCCGTGCGGAACGAGATCGCGGTGCAGCAGACGAGCGCGGTGCGCTCGTCCACCTCCGCTGCAAAGCGCTCGGGCGGGATCGAACCGTCGGCCTGCGGCCCGACCCGCACGACTTCCGCGCCACGCAGCGCCTGCGCATGAGCGATCTGCCCGACCGTCGGGAACTCGTAGTCGCTGATGACGATGCGGTTGCGCTCGCCGCTGAAGTCGAGCGCCGAGACGAACGCGCTGACCGCCTGCGAGACCGAGGTCGTGACGGCGACCTCTTCGGGTGGAGCATGGATCAGCGACGCGAAGCCCGAGCGGGCGGCCTCGTTCTGCCCGACCCAGTACTCCCAGTCGGCGCCGTTCTCGTCCCAGCCGGCCAGCCACTCGTCGACCGCAGCGCGGACGCGCAGCGACAGGGCGCCCTGCGAGCAGGAGTTGAGATAGGTCGCGCGCTCGAAGATCGGGAAGTCGCCGCGCACCGCCTCGCCCACACGGGGTACCGGCCTGTCGCTCGCGCCCATGACCGGAGCCTAGAGGCGGCCGCGGGAGCGAGGTTAGACTCGGCGAATGCCTCGCGTGGTGGACGCGGAGGGAACGCACCTCGCTGCGGTCCTGCGCGCAGCCGATTTCTCGGACAAGCGCGTGCTCGAGGTCGGATGCGGCGAAGGGCGTCTCACGTGGGGGATCGCACCAGTTGCCTCCTCGGTGCTGGCCTTCGATCCCGTGGCTGAGGACGTCGCACGGGCACGAGCCGACTGCCCTGGCGAGCTCCGCGAGAAGGTGCGGCTCGAGGTCGCGAGCGCCGCGGAGATCGAGATCCCACCGCTGACGGTCGACCTCGTCTTCTTCTCCTGGTCGCTCTGATGAATGGAGCCGGAGGGCGTCGTGCACGTCCTGCGTCGGCTCCTATCGGCACTCGCCCCAGGCGGTCAGGTTGTCGATCTCACCATGTCGCCACCCGACGAGGTCGTCGAGTCGGCACGTGAGATCCTCGGTCGGCTCGACGGAAGCCTGTTCTTCCCCCGCGCGCTCGCCGCGGGCGCGGGCCTCGATGTGCTCACCGACGAAGGCCTCCTCACACTCGTGCGCGAGGAGCCCGTCACGGTGATCGTGCGCTACCCGAACGGGAACGACGTGCTCGAGGACATTGCCGACCGCAGGTACACGCGGATGCCGACCGCACTTGCAGACCGACTCGCGGCGGTCGAGACGGAGTGCCTGCTCTACTCGAACTGCGTCGTGCGGACGTTCGGGAAAGTCTAGAAGTAGAACTGCTTCCAGGCTTCCCACCAGGTCTCCGCGCGAGAGACGACCGTTCGGTCGTCGACGCGCTCGACGCCGGGACGGTGGCGAAGCGCGTCGGGAGCGCTCGTGTTCTTGTACTCGACCCTGATCTCCGCGGGGCGGCCCGGATCCCACGGACGAACCGCCGACAGATCCGAGAGCGCCCGCTTGGCCCCCTCCTCGATCAGCTCCCGCGCCCGTTGGGGCGGGATCATCCTGGCGGCGGATGAGCCGAGGCCTCGCTTGACGACGACCGTGGTCAGCCTGGCTCCGAGGAGCGCGAGGCCCTCGCGACACGACGCCTCGTCGCCAGTGACCAGCAACACCGGGCAGCCCCACGTTCCGCACAGCGCCGCGTTGATCCCCGTCTCGCCCACAGGCGTGTCGTTGAACCAGAGGTTCTGGAAGTCGCGCCCGGAGATCGTGTGGTTCATGACACCGTCCCGCGTTCCCGCCCTCGCGTGCATCCCCACGAAGAGCGCGGCGTCGCACCCTTGCTCCAGGAATTCCGTGTACTCGGTCCACTCGTTCTGGATCACGTACTCGCACGCCGGGTCGAGGTTCTCGTGGATCAACGAGTTGAACGTCCACCCCTGGCCCGCGCCGTGGCAGTCCATGACCACGATCTCGGCTGCTCCCGCCGCCTTTGCTCCCCGGATGGCGGCGTTGATCTCCTCGGTGTACAGCTTGCGTCCTTCCTCGTACAGGGGCTCGCCACCGGTCGTCTGCTCCCACTTGACGATTCCGGCGACTCCTTCCATGTCCGAGATGACGTGGACGCGCACCCGAGTAGCCTACGCCCATCGACACGGGGCTCCATGGCAAGGGCGTGCTCGTGACCGGAGCCTCCGGTGGCATCGGCGCGGCCTGCGCGCGCGCTTTCGCAGCCGAAGGCGCGCAGGTGCTCGCCCACTACCACCGCGGAACAGAGCGCGCGCGGTCTCTCTCGACCGAGCTCGGCGGCGCCGCGATCGCACAGGCCGACCTGACGTCGGAGGCCGACGTGGCGCGGCTCTTCGACGAGGCGCGCGCGGCGCTCGGACGCATCGACGTGTGCGCATCCGTTTCAGGGACCTGGCCGACGGAGGACGTACCCGTCTGGGACCTCCCGCTGGAGCGGTGGGAGGGCACTCTCCGCGAGAACCTGACCGTGCCTTTCCTGACCGCGCGGGCTTTTCTCCGTGAGGTCGAGCGCAACGGTCACGGCTCACTCGTACTGATCGGGTCGACCGCGGGGATCTTCGGCGAAGCAGGGCACGCCGACTACGCAGCGGCGAAATCGGGAGTCCTCGGCGGCCTTCTCCTTTCACTGAAGAACGAGATGACGCGAATCGCACCACTCGGCCGGGTAAACGCCGTCGCGCCCGGGTGGACGGACTCACCCATGACACGCGGCTTCGTCGACCCTGAGAGGATCCTCGCCGTCTCGCGAACGATGGCGTTGCGCAAGGTCGCGCAGCCGGAGGACGTCGCCGCGCAGGTGGTAGCGCTCGCGTCCGACACCGTGTCCGGCCACGTGACCGGACAGGTCGTCGTTGTCGCGGGCGGCATGGAAGGCAGGACCGTCCACACCGACTGAGGGAGCCACATGAGCGACTCGAACGACAAGCGGATCGTCGTCAACGCCCACACGACGGCGTTCCTCCCTTACGACCTCGAGGGCCCGGTGCAGGCCGAGATGAGCTGGCTGCCCGTCAGCTTCGACCGGGAGACTCAGCAAGGCTCCTATCTGATGCGGATGGAGCCGGGGGCGGTGACGATCGCGCACGAGCACCCCGGAATGGAGGAGTTCCTGATCCTCGAGGGCGACCTCGTCGACTCGGACGAATCGGTGTTCGGCCCGGGCGACTTCGTGAGCTACGAGGCCGGGACGCACCACAACTCGTGGACGGAGACGGGTTGCCTGCTCGCCGTCTTCGAGTGGCGCAGGCCAGCCTGACCCGCGTTGAGACACGGCAATGAGAAAGGGCGGCGTCGTCCGCCGCCCCTTTCTCGGAGGCTCCAGGCCTGGCTGATTGCCGTCAGTCCCCAGCCGGGAGTCGCTTTCGCTATCGGCACTGCACGGAAGGGCCTTGAGCCTCGAAGGAGACCGGAGCGAGGTGCCGCCAAGCCCTCGCTCCCCGTCCCCGGCAGGCCCCTCCGCGGGAGGAACCGCTCCTTCACCCCTCATGACAGCTCACGCAGGCGGCCGCCGCATCGTCGCCCGTTCGTGAGTGATCCGCACTCTGCGCGATTCCCCCAGCGCGGGCGTCACCCGACCGCGCTTGACCGATCCCCCGAACGGCGTTGACAAGCGCGCTTCACCCCGAGGCTCGAGGTCGGTTGCCGCCCGGGTCGCATGCTGCAATGCCCGGGTGAGTCGATTCCTCGACCGCCTGGCAGAGGGACCGCCGCTCGTTGCAGACGGCGGGATGGGAGCACTCATCTCGAGTGCCGTTTCGCGACTGCGCTGCCCGGAGGAGGCGAACATCCGAGCGCCCGAGAGCGTCCTCTCGCTGCATCTCGGGTTCATCCGCGCAGGCGCGGAGCTGATCGAGACGAACACCTTCGGTGCGAACCGTCGCAAGCTCGCCGCCCACTACCTCGACGAGGAGTTCGCCGCGATCAACGAGTCCGCGGTCAAGGTCGCGCGGGACGCTCGCGAGGTATCGGGGCAAGAGGTCCTCATCGCCGGATCGATCGGCCCGCTCGGTGACCTCGACGGCTCCGACGACGAGCGACGAGCGGTCTTCGCGGAGCAGGTGCAGCTTCTGGAAGGCCGTGGCGTCGACCTCTTCATGGTCGAGACGTTCTTCGCCCTGGACGAGCTGCTGATGGCGATCGGAACCGTCCGCGACGTATCCGCGCTCCCAATCGTCGCGCTCCTGACGTTCGACGAGGATGCGCACACGCTCTCCGGCGTGTCGGCCGAGGCAGCGGCGGCGGCGCTCGCCGACCTGGACGTCGCCGCGATCGGCGCGAACCACGGGCTCGGGCTCCAAGCTGCACTTCGCGCGATCGAGCGCATGGGCACCGACAAACCGCTGGCGGTGCTTCCCAACGTCGGCCTCGCAAGCCTCGCCGGCCAGCGTGTGATCTTCCCGCATGCGACGCCCGAGTACTTCGCCGAGTTCGCCGCACACGCGCGCGAGCTCGGTGCGCGCATCATCGGTGGTTGTTGCGGGACGACGCCGATCGAGATCGCTGCGATCCGGCGTGCCATCGACGAGCAACACACGCCGAGCGCGCCGCTCGTCGTGCGTGCGCGCGAGATCGCAGCAGCAGCAGCGGAGCCGGAGAACGAGACGCTGCTTCAGCGGAAGCTCCGCACCGGTGAGTTCGTCACCTCGGTCGAGATCGACCCGCCTCGTGGTGGCAACGCGCACTCCATGCTCGAGCTCGCACGAACGCTGAAGGCGTCCGGCCACATCGACGTCGTGGACGTGAACGACAATCCGCGCGCACGGGCGCGCATGAGTGGGCTCATCGCCTCCGCGGCGATCGAGCGGGTCGTCGGGCTCGAGACGATCCCGCACCTCACTCCGCGCGACTCGTCGATCGCAGGGCTCGAGTCGATGCTGCTCGGCGCCCACGCCGAGGGCATCCGGAACGTCCTCGCGGTCACTGGAGACCCACCCGAGGCAGGTGACTACCCGGGCGCGCAGGGCGTGTACGAGCTCGACTCGATCGGGCTCTCGCAGATGATCACGCGGATGAACACGGGTGAGGACTACAACGGTCGCGAGATCGACGCACCGACGTCGTTCTTCCTCGGCGTCGCCGTCAACCCCGCCGCCGACGACCTCGGCTACGAGCTCGAGCGGTTCGAGCACAAGCTCGAGGCAGGGGCACGGTTCGCCATGACGCAGGTGCTCTTCGACCTCTCGTACCTCGAGGCGTTCCTCGAACGGCTCGGCGGCTCGTGCCCCATCCCGCTCCTCGTCGGGGTCTTCTACGTGCGCAGCTACCAGCTCGCGCTCCGCCTCCACAACGAGGTTCCGGGCATCGTCGTGCCCGAGCACGTGCAGGAGCGGCTGCGCGCGGCGGGTGCTGACGCGGGGAGCACCGGCCTCACGATCGCGCGCGAGCTGCTCGACGCCTCACGCGGGCTCGCAGCGGGCGTCTACGTCATCCCACCGTTCCGCCAGCCGCACGCCGCGCTGGATCTCTTCTCGTAGGGGGCACCGCTCCGGAGGTCTGGCTTGAGCCAGACCCCCGCCTACGCTGGTTCACCGAGCGCAATCGGTCGTGGCGACAGGGCTGCGGCCAACCTCGGCGAGCGCCTTCCGAACGAGATCCGCCGGGATCCCATAGCCGCCGGTCTCGCGCGGCCGACGCGCGAACACGGTCGTTCGCACCCGACCGGCGACGTCGATGCCCGGGCCACCCGAGCTTCCCGGCTCGACGACGCTACGGATCGCCGTCACCTGCCGCTTCACGGCCCCGCGCCCGTAGGCGTCTCGGCTGAGGACGTCGGCGGTCCCGCCGAGCCGCCCTGGAGTCCGCGTGAGCGGCCCGTTCCCCGGGTAGCCGACGAGCGCAACGGCGGCGCCCCGCTCCGGCGCGGCGAGCCGAAGCGGCCTGGCGCCGAGCCCGGCGACTCGCAGCACGGCGAGGTCGTTCGTCACGTCGAAGACGACCACCGTGGCGGCGAACACCCTGCCGCCGGCCGTATCGACGCGCGGTTGTTGGATGCCCGCGACGACATGTGCGTTCGTGACGACGAGCGCGCGAGCCGCGACCCACCCGGAGCCCTCGACGCCGAGCCCGCACGCGATGCCAGTCACGCGGACGACGCTCTTCGACGCGCGGACCACGTCCGGATCCTTCGCGAGCCCCTTGTCGGGTGGCGCCACTATCGCCGGCGGTCCCAGGAACACGCCGATCGGGTCGACGCGCTCGAGCTCCTCAAGCAGCCGTTCGGGAGGGACGACCTCGTTGATCTCGGAGAGGATCAGCGAGCGCTGCACCGACCGACGCAGGTCGGTCTCACCAGGCAGGTAGAGGAGCACCGCTCCGATCGCCCAGCAAAGGAAGACACCAGCCACCAGCCCGAGCAGGAGCCCGGCGAAGCTGTCGAGCAGGCGCATGCCCGGAATCACACCGATGCTCGTACGGAGCACGCCGGCAAGAACACCGGCGAGCCCGCGCATCAGAGCGCCGAGGACGATCGCGCCCCCGAGCGCGACGACCGGTACGTACGGCGAGCCCTCGCTCAGGATCTGCGGCGCGATCCGTGCGCCGAGGTACGCGCCGAAGGCGAACCCCGCCAGCGAGAACGCCCCCCGGAGGAACCCTGTCGCCGCGCCGTATAGCCCGGCGACCGCGACGATGACGATGACGACCCAGTCGACGGTGGACACTGTGCAGTCAGGCTACGTGCCGCTGTAGCCGATCCCTGCCGCGCGGCTACACTTCTCCGGCCCAGGGGGCGTAGTTCAGTTGGTTAGAACGCCGGCCTGTCACGCCGGAGGTCGCGGGTTCGAGTCCCGTCGCTCCCGTCTTTCCATTTGCCCTGCAAATCGAGGTATTGCGTTGTCGGCGTGGGCACGCTCACGGCGGTCTCGGGCAGCAAACGGGCAGCACTCACTCGCCTGCGCCGCAAGCTAAAACCCCTGCAAATGACATTTGAGAGGCTCTCTCACACGGCGATCCAAAGCGCGATCGAGCGGATGTCGGCAAACGCGCGTGCGGGAACCCGTATCGGGCGGGACGATCGCCGCCGGCGAGTCCGGCTCGGCCAGCACGCGCGCCACGACGGTGGCCGTGGCAGTGCGTCCATCCGTTGCCTTCTACACCTCCGCCATGTGCGTCAGCGCGCCCGCTTCCAGTTACCAGTGAAGACCGCGCCGCGCTGCTCGTTGCGATCCACGCCGCCGACGGGTGCGAGCGAGAGCGTGTCCCCGTTCACCGCCCAGGAGTACTTCGCTCCGGGCCCTCCGGGCAGGCACCACCAGCCGCCGCGTTGATCCTCGTCGTGGAAGACCTGGATCGTGACCGAGCCGGCGACGTCGAACGTGTTCGGGCCGGGTACCCAGTCGTTGTCGATGATGTAACCGAAGTGCGTCTGCTTGCTCTTCTCCGGGTGAAACTTTCCCGGGAAGACGGTCTCGATCCAGCGTCGCTCGAAGACCAGTGTCCAGCGCCCGGCGGGGACCGGGTCTGGAGCGCAGCGAGGGTCGGAAGGGCCGGGTACTTCGTGCGCGATGTCTCGTTGCCACGTCCCGGCGAGCTCGGCGGGTGGTTCCGGTGCTGCGATAACCCGGGCGACAACGGTCTTGCTCGCCTTCGCGCCCGTGAACGATGTGGCGCGAACCGTGAAGCGGTGCACTCCTGCACTGAGCCACGACGTGACGAGGTAGCCGCCGTCGTCGCTGTAGCTGTAGGGCGGGTTGTGCTCGATCCAGCGCACCTTGCCGTCGATCAGGAAGGCAACCTCCCGGACCTTGTTTCGGGGCAGAAGCGGGTATCCGAGCCAGCGGATCCGGTGCGGGAGCACCGTCTTCCCGTCGAGGCTCGTTCTGACCTTGAAGGGCGTTTTCGAGGGTGTCGCGGCAGCCGGTGTCAGCCAGGCAACTAGTAGCGCCACGCCGGCGAGCAGCACGAGTGACAGGCGTTTAGGCATCGACTTCACCTCCGGTTGTGCGAGTGAGCGATGCAACCGTGCCGTGGACGTGTTGCAAAAATCTGGAAATCACCTTGCAGCAGTGCTTTGCTAGGCGAGCGTGGAGTTCGGAGTCCTTGGCCCAATCGAGGTTCGGGTGGACGGCCGGCCGCTCCCGCTCGGCGGCGGCAAGCAGCGCACGCTGCTCGCTGTTCTTCTGCTCCATCCGAATGAGGCCGTCTCTCGCGACCGCCTGATCGACGCCGTCTGGGGTGAGAATCCGCCCCCGAGCGCACACCGGTCGCTCGACACTTACGTCTCGCGCCTGCGACGCGCGCTGGGCCGCGACCGCCTTGTCCGGCAGGCCGGCGGCTACGTGCTGGTCGTCGAACCCGGCGAGCGCGACGTCGACCGCTTCGAGGAGCGGCTACGAGCGGCGCGTGAGTCGACCGCGGCCGGGGACTCCGCCGCAGCGGCGGCGCAGACACGGACTGCACTGGCGCTCTGGCGTGGCCCGGCACTCGCCGACGTCCTGTACGAGGCATTCGCCACTGCGGAGGCGGAACGGCTCGAGGAGCGTCGACTCGTCGCACTAGAGGAAAGGATCGATGCGGATCTCGCCACTGGCGACGGGCCCGAGCTCGTGCCGGAGCTGGACGCGCTCGTGCGAGAGCATCCGCTTCGCGAGCGGCTACTAGGCCAGTTGATGAAGGCGCTCTACCGCGCGGGTCGCCAAGCGGAGGCGCTCGCGATGCTCCAGGCAGCGCGTCACCGGCTTGCAGACGAGCTCGGTCTCGAGCCCGGCCCGCAGCTACGTGACCTCGAGCGGCAGATCCTTCAGCACGATCCCCATCTCGACAGCGAACACCGCAGCGCGGCCCCAACGCGGGGGCGGTCCCGAGGGCACGCGTTCATCGCCGTCGCGGCGGCCGTCGCGGTCGCTGCTGCGACCGTCAGCGCGATCTTTGCGACCCGTGGCAGCGAGACGCCGTCGGTCGGTTCTGATCAGGAGGACCGACTGGTTTCGATCGACAGTGGATCCAACAGCGTCCGCGAAGTCGTCTCCTTGACAAGTCCGCCTGCCGGCCTGGCGTCGGGCTTCGGTTCGCTGTGGGCGACCGACCCGACCGGTCAGCGCGTCATCCGCGTCGATCCGGCTTCCGGGTCGCTGACAGATCGCATTGTCGTGGGTGCTCAGCCCGGGAGCGTGGCGACCGGCGGCGGAGCCGTGTGGGTCGGCAGCACCCTTGCCGGCAGCGTCAGCCGCGTGGATCCCGCAACCGGAACGGTGACGCAGACGGTCCGGTTGGGCGGGGCAAATGTCTCCGACGTCGTATTCGGCGACGGCTCGGTCTGGGTGGCCGACTCGACCGACCATGCGCTGATCGAGATCGACCCGGCGACCGGCTCGATCCGGCGGACGCTCACGCTCGACGCCGCCCCGACCGCGCTCGCCTTTCACGCCGGTCTGATCTGGGTAGCCGGCTACGGACGAGGCGTGTTGCAGGAAATCGACAGCCGCTCGGGCGAGGTCGTGGACACCGTTGCCGTCGGGCAGGGGCCCAGCGCCGTCGCGGCCGGGAGCAGTGGAATCTGGGTCGCGAACAGTCTGGACGCGACCGTTTCGCGGATCGATCCGAGCACGGGTTCAGTCAAGGCGACGATTCCGGTGCCCAGCGGGCCGGCGGCGATCGTGGCGACCGACGAGTCCGTCTGGGTCGCGAGCGCGGATGTCGGCGTTCTCTCGGAGATCGACCCGCGCCGGAACGAGATCGTCTCGTCACGGCGAGTTGGCGGAAGGCCGTCGGCACTCGTCTCCACGGACGAACGTATCTGGGTCGGTACGAGCTCGCGTGGCGAGTCGCACAGGGGAGGCACCCTGGTGCTCATCAGACTTGGAAGGTTCGCGACGATCGACCCGGGTCTCGGCTTCGAGAATGCGGCGCAGTTTCTGCGGCTCGCCTATGACACGCTGGTGACCTTTCAGGCCGTGCCCGGGCCGGCAGGGCTGCGGCTCGTTCCCGACCTCGCCGTCGCACTGCCCAGGCCCGCGAACGGTGGCACGACTTATCGGTTTCAACTCCGGCCCGGTATCAGGTACTCCGACGGGAGACCGCTGCGTGCGCGCGACTTCCGCCGGGCGGTCGAGCGGCTCTTTCGACTCCGGTCTCCCGGTGCGAGCTACTACACCGGCCTGGTCGGGGCACCGGGGTGCGAGCGGCATCCGCGACGCTGTGATCTGCCGCAGGGGGTCGAGACCGACGACGCCGCGCAGACGGTTGTCTTCCGGCTACGCACGCCGGACCCCGACTTCCTCTACAAGCTCACGGTACTCGCATACTCCACACCCGTCCCGCCCGGGACTCCGGACCGCGACATCGGTGCAAGACCATTCCCGGGCACCGGCCCCTACCGCTTCAGCACTGTCAACGCCCGCGGGCTTCGCTTCGAGCGCAACCCGTTCTTCCGGGTATGGTCTCACGCGGCTCAGCCGGCCGGCAATCCCGACGCGATCGTCTGGCGCTACGCGCCGTCGCTGCGGTCGGCCGTCGACGATGTTAAGCGCGGCCGCGCCGACTGGCTCCTCGGTCTGATCCCGCCGGCGGACCTCCGCTCGCTGCAGCTCCAGTACCCGTCGCAGGTCCACGCGAACCCGACGCCCACTGTCGACTTCATTCAACTGAACGCGCACCGGCGGCCGTTCGACGACGTGCGCGTCCGGCGGGCGCTCAACTTTGCGGTCGACCGGGCCAAGATCGCAGACTGGTACGGCGGCCCCCTCGTCGCGACGGCCCTCTGCCAGCCCCTCGCCCCGGGCCTCCCCGGATATAGCCGGTACTGCCCGTACACGCGTGATCCACGCTCCGACGGACGCTGGCACGGTCCTGATCTGGCCCGAGCGAAGCGTCTCGTCGCAGCCTCGGGGACCCTCGGCGAGCGGGTGGACGTCTGGGGCTCGAGCGACAGCGTCGGCGTGCCGCGTCAGGTGCCGCGGCACATCGCCGAGGTACTCCGTTCGCTCGGCTATCGGGTGCAGCTGCATCTCGTCCCGTTCGCGACCCTCACGCACTCGAAGCGGCGGGGGCTCCTGCTCTCCACCGACGGCGACTGGCTCCCCGATTATCCAGCCCCCTCGGCCTACCTTCCACAGTTCTTCGGCTGCCGTGGAGGTAACAGCAACGGCTACTTCTGCGATCCGGACCTCGACCGTCGAATGCGCGAGGCCACGCGCCTCCAGCTGACCGATCCTGAGCAGGCCGCGACGCTCTGGGCGGCAATCAACCGACAACTCGTCGACCAGGCCGCCTGGGTGCCCACGGTCAACGTGCAATTCGTCGAGGTCGTCTCGCGGCGCGTTCGCAACTACCAGTTCAACCCGGTCGGCGGCTTCATCCCGCAGGCGGCCTGGCTGCCCTAACCACCGGTCTCTAGTCGCACGGGCATCTGGCAGCAAACGGGCAGCAAACGTCCGAAGTCGGGTCCGCTCAACCATGCGGCGTCGACGCGAGCCGAGGCCAGGAAACCGCATGAAATGGGCTATCCGGAGCCCACCGTCGTCTATGTCGCGACCCTAGAAGTGGCCTGTCACGCCGGAGTCGCGGGTTCGAGTCCCGTCGCTCCCGTCTCGCTCTCGGGCCTCCTCGCGCCGACGCGAGGATCCGCCTACCCCACCAGCAGCGGCGCGAGCTCGCGTGGGCGGAGCGTGAAGACCGCATGGTCGGAGGCGAGCTCGACGGGCTCGACGCCCAAACGCGCCGCCATCCCACGCTGTGTCGCCGGCGGCAGGATGGTGTCCTCCGCGCACAGCACGTAGGTGCAGGGCACTTCGGGGAGCGACCGGCCGGGCCAGGGCTGCTCCATGGCCGCCCAGCCCTGCGGGCGCTGCGTGGCCTCGAGGAAGGCGAGATAGGCCTCCCGCTCGTCCGGCGGCACGATCGAGGCCAGCAACTCGCGGTCGAACGACCGGCAGCCGTTGCCGTCGTCGCGCGAGACCGCCAGGATCATCTCGCGAGGGTCGGCGCCGGCGAGCTCGACGACCGAGCGCCCCGGCTCGGGAACGAACGCAGTCACGTAGACGAGGCGGTCGACACGGGCATGGCCACCGGATCGGTGCACGGCAGGTCGACGGCGATCGCGCGGTGACCGAGCGCCTCGAGTTCCGGGATCACCGGCGCCAGCTCGGCAGGGCTGCCGAACCCCCCGTGAACCAGGACGAACGTCGTCATCGCGGCCTTCTCCTCGTACCGGCCTTGTCGTCGCTCGGGCAGCGCCACCTTACGCAATCAACCGCATGGACGCTGGTCGACATTGCGCATACACATCGTGGACGTTCATTCGTAGCGGAGGGCGTCGGCGGTGCGGATTCGGGTGGCCAGCCGGGCTGGGAGGCTGGTCGCAGCGACGACGACGAGCACGGTACCGATCGGGATCAGGGCGAGCGACCACCATGGTGCGAGGACGGCGTCCTCGGTCGTATCGCCGGCGATCCGGAAGAGGGCGAGGTAGAGCCCGATGCCGAGCGGGATGGCGAGGAGCGACGCGACCACCGCAATGGCGGCGTGGGCGCTGACGACGGTGGAGGTGATCTGGCGAGGCGTGAGGCCGATCGCCTTGAGAACGCCGTAGTCGCGGATGCGCTCGCGGACGGAGAGCAAGGCGACGGCGACGAGCGTCGTGGCGGTGATCAGCAGCAGCACCGTGTCGAGTGTGTAGATGAGGAGCAGCAGTTCGTCGGGGAAGTCACTGGTCTTGGAGGCACGCTGCGCATCGAGCGTCGCGTCGAGCGAGAGCACGACGACAACCATCGCGCCGGTGAGCGCGATCGCGGCCGCGAGGAGAACCGCCCGGCGCCCTCGCGCGAGGAGGTCTTTGAGCCCGAGCCCGATCGTCAACGGCATGACGGATCGGACGACGGCACGCGCGAGGCGTGAGTTGGGGGGAGACGGGCTGCCCGCGCGGATCGCCTCCAGGACGGTGAAGCGAGTGCTGCGGCGCGTGGAGGTCAAGGCTCCGGCGAGAAGCACGGGAAGCACAACACAGCCGGCGAGGAGGATGTGCCAGGGATTCGCCGCCATCGTTGGCGAGCCGAGCAGCGTTTCGGCGCTGGGTGCGGCGAGACGGGGTGCAAGGATCGCCCCGAGTCCGAAGCCCAGGGCAGCCGCGACGAGACCAAGCGCACCGGACTCGAGCGCGAAGACGACTCCGACCTGGCGCGGTGTGAAGCCGGCCGCCTTCAGCAGCCCGATCTGACGGTGTTCTTCGCTGGCCCGGGCGCCGACGAGGATCCCGACGACGACGAAGGCGACGATCAGGAGCAGGATGGTGAAGATGATGACGATCACCTGCGTGCCTTGGGCATCGCCAAGCGCGTTGTCGCGCTGCGCTTGCCAGGTCTCGAAGTAGAGGGGCCCGGACCGGACGACCGCTGACGGGAAGCCCGCTGCCGCTCGCTCGGTGAACGCCGCAGCCGCGGAGGGATCCGCCAGCCGCACCGCCTCTGACCAGCTCCAGCGGGCGCGATCGGGTTCGATCCGATCGAGCGTGCTCCTCGTGACCCAGGCCAGGCCGGGTCTGCGGCGCGGGTAGCGCGGCTGGCTGGGAACGACCGCCGTCCCGAGAACCGGAATTTCGATCGAGCCGCGTCGACTCGTCAGTTCGATCGTGGCACCAGCTTCGATGCCGAGCGCATTCGCAAGGCTGCGTTCGAGCACGATCCCGTCATCACGCAGCTGAGAGCCGGCGGTCGGCACGGGTTCGTTCACCGCCGTGCGGCCACTCAGACCGGCGAGCTGCACCTGATCGGTACTTCCGCGCGGGCCGACGGTCGCCCATGTGAGCGGGACCGGCGCGCTGCGCTCGGTCACGCCGGGAAGCTCACCGATCGCGGCCGCGTCGGCGTGCGAGGGGACGAATGCAAGCACGTGTGCTCCATTGGCCTTGGCAAACGTCCGCTGCCAGGGATCGACGCCGCTCGACCGGACCTCCAAGGCGATCACGATCGTCGCCACCGCAGCGGCCGCGATCGCGATCGTGAGCGCGCTCGGGAGCAACCGCGAGCGGATGCCCGCGAACGCCAGCCTGACCAGCATCACCGTCATTCCGGGCTCTCCAGCTCGAGTAGGGGAGCGACCTGGCGGGCCGCAACGAGCTCCGTTTCGTCGGCAACCAGCCCGTCGCGGAGCGTGATTACCCGATCCGCCGCCGAGGCGACACTCGCGTCGTGCGTGACAAGCAGCAGCGTCTGCCCGCGATCCCGGGCATCGCGAAAGAGGCCGAGCACCTCACGAGCTGCCGACGAGTCAAGATTGCCGGTCGGCTCATCGGCGAGAACGACATCCGGCCTGTTTGCCAGCGCCCGCGCCAGCGCAACGCGCTGCTGCTCGCCGCCTGACAGCTGCGCAGGAGCGGCTCCGTGCTTCTCGGGAATGCCGAGCGCGCTCAGCAGCTCGTTCGCCGACAGGCGAGCCTCCTTGCGTCGCCGACCGACCAGCAACAAGGGGAGCTCGACGTTCTCACCTGCGGAGAGCGTCGGCACGAGGTTGAAGAACTGGAACACGAACCCGACCTTGCGACGACGTAGACGCGCGAGCTCCGTCTCGCTCAAGCCGTCGATCCGCTCGCCATCGAGCCAGACCTCCCCCGCGCTCGGTCGATCGAGCCCGGCCAGCAGGTTGAGCAGGGTGGACTTCCCGCACCCACTCGGGCCCATGATCGCGACGAACTCGCCGCGCTCGATCGAGATGTCGACGCCGCGAAGACCCAGCACCTTCGCGCCGCCGGTTTCGTATGTCTTCGCGAGCTGCCTCGCCTCCAGTACCGGTGCCATCAACCTGCCTCCTTGAGCGCGAGTCGCTGCTCGATGAGTTCAAGCCACTCCAGATCGGCCTTCAGATGCAAGATCGCTCCCTCGACCAGAAGCTCGGCCGCAGGCCCCTTCCCGTTCGGCTCGAGCAGCGTGTTCAAGTCGCGCAGCGACTGCAAATACTCGCGCCGCTGGCCCTCGAGCAGCTGCCTCGGCTCCGCGAGACGGGCTGACGCAAGAACGACGAACTTCATGAAGAACTCGTCCTTGAGCCGCCCGCGCGAGACAGGAGCCTCGATCCAGGCCGCAAGCGCCTCCCGTCCGACCTCGGTCAGTTCGTACACACGCTTGCCGCGGCTGTCCCCGGGCACCGCGTGACCGACAACGAGGCCGTCGCGCTCGAGCCGCCCGAGCGTCACATAGATCTGGCCGGCATTCAACGCCGGCAGCAGATCGCCGAACTCCCGCTCCAACGACTGCTTCAACTCATAGCCGTGAGCGCGCTCGCCGCTCAACAGCGCGAGAAAGAGCTCCCTCATAGATAACGAGCATATATCCTGGTTATCTATGAGTCAACCGCGGCGCCCGGACCCGGTCGAGAGTGACTCCGGACCTAGTCCACTAGGCGGCCACCGGCGTGAGCTTCGCCGCGATCTCCTCGGCCCAGCCGTGGACCGCGTCCCAGTCCCGCGCATCGAACGCGGGCAACCGGTTGAACGGGAACCGCCAGGTCTCGGGCGTGAGCGCGCCGCCGAAGATCACGACCGCGATCGGCTCGAGCTCCGGGGTTGCGGCCAGTGCGCGCTCGAGCTGCTTCCGCGACTCGGCGACCTTCGACTCCTCCAGCGAGTCCGGGCCCATGGCGAACACAGCGAGGCGCTTCCCCGCCAGCTCGTGCCGGTGCCGCTGGAGCAGATGCCTCGCGTCGGCGTGCCACTTGCCCATGTAGAGGCCACCGCCGACGACGACGAGGTCGTAGCGTGAGATGTCGTGAACGAGTGCCGCGTCTTCGATCTGGACGGCGAGGCGGCTGAACTCACGGAGCGTCCCGGCGATCGACTCGGCGACTTCGCGTGTCGTCCCGTGCTTGCTTGCGTAGGCGACCAGAACGTTGGGTGTCATCGTTTCCTCCTTCCTCAGGTCAAAGAAACCGCCTGGCAGCGACGGTCGCATCCGCGAGGGCACTGAGTCCGATGCGTAGAAGGTGCCGCCACGCGGCGCCTTATGTGCCGGGCGTGCTCACTGCGCGCGAAACTGGCACGCGCTGACGCGTGCCCACTCAATCACTCCTTCTGGGCGTCAGCAACACGATGGGGATCGGTCGGCCGGTCCGCCTCTGGTAACGGGCGTACCCGGGGTGGGTCTCGATCACGAGCGGCCACAGCCGGTCGTGCTCCTCGGCGCTCGCAGCCCTCGCCATCACCTTCGACGTCGTCCCACCGATCACCACACTTGCCCGGGGATCGCGCTGAAGGTTGAGCCACCACGCGGGCGGCAGGTCGGAGCCGCCGAAGGAGCCGATCACGACGAGGTCTGCGCCGTCACGGAAGTACGTGAGCGCGGCCGTGCGTCGTCGTCCTGACCCCCTCCCCGTCGTCATCAGGAGCAGCACCGGCATCCCGGCCACGCGATCGAGGATGCGGCCACGGCTCATGCGGTAGACACCGCCGTGGAGCCGAGACATGGCGCGGATCAGGAAGCGCCGCAGTCGTTCGCGGATGTCGGTCGTCTCGGCCACGCCACCATCATCCGTCCGCCGCGGGGGGCGCGCGAGCACCCGGCCAGCCTGCGGAGACGTAGCAGCGCACGAGTGCACGCCGCTACGTCTCGTGAAGCTATGGAAGGGTGAGGAAGCCCTCTTCGTGGATGGACCAGGCCCCATTGCCGTGATTGAGCCCAGCACCGGCAGTCCGCCCGCCACCCGTGATCTGGGCGTACTCGCCCGTGCCGCGCACGACCTTCCAGGTGCCCAGGCCGATGAAGGGCCCGCCGGCGTAGACCCACTCGATCTGCTCTCGAATCGTGAGGACCCCCCGCTTCCCCTCGAGCGTGAAGGTGCTGCGATAGAGATCGACTGTCTGCCCCTCGCGCATCACGACGGCCGTCCTCTTGTAGACAACGCCTGTCGTGCCCGAGTCGCGCTGGAGGGCTCCGCGCTGCAGCGGTTCGAGCACGAACCTACCGTTGGGCAAGCCGTTCATCGTGATCGCCACCCGCTGTTTCACTGCGCCAGGGCCGGCCGCCGCAACCGATGTGAGCGTGATCGCCGCCACGAGCGCGAAGACCACGGCAAGCAGAGCTTTCATGTGTTCTCCTTTCAGGAGCCTCGTTCTGCCCATCTGTCGACTCCGATGCTCCACACGGTCCGTTACAGGTCTGTTTCAGCCGCGCTACGGCGATGTGGATCGGACTAGGGGAAGCGGATCGATTCGATGATCTGCTGGATCTCCTTCTCAAGAGCGGCGTGGATTTGCCAGCTTGTCGCGGCTGCGATGAAGAGTCGCGTCCCGTCCACGGGGACGATCCAGACACGGATCGTGTCGCCTACATCCGTCGTCCGCCAAAACGCGCCGCCCCATCCCGTTCGCCAGGTGTAGAAGAAGCCTGGGTCGCAGCCGACGTTCTTGCGAACTTTGAGCACCACGCGCTTCGCCGGGCGCCCGCCCAGGGTGACGTCCGAAGGCCCCTCGACGAGCTTGGCGCCGGGCGCTGCCGCAACTGCGGTTGCGAGATCGGCTGCGGATCCGACTATCGACCGGCCCAGTAGATGGGCACATGGATCGGCATAGTCGCCGTCGGGGAAGCTCGTCCAATAGATGATGGCCTCTGCACCTTGCGGCCCCACGAGGGACTTGTTGAGCGAGATCGGCCCTTTCGGGGATGTCTTGCTCCGGTCGGTGTAGTGTCGCTCCCACCACGATGGTTCCCAGCGCCGCTTCGTCGGTACCTTGAACGAGAACCGGACCCCCTTCTCGGTCACCGTCTTCCTTACGCCGGGATAGTCCGACGCAACGCCGACACTCGCAGCGGTCGGCGACGAGGCGAGTCGCGCCGCCGCTGAGGGCGACGACGAAGGCGAGATGAATGTGACGCCGACGACCGCGAGCATCGCGGCGGCGGCGCGTGCGGCGTGTCGAGCTTTCATTTCCTACCTCCTCGAGAGTCGTCCTGCTCGCGTTGTCGAACCCGACCACCGATCCGGTCCATCTCACGTCCGCGCAGGCGACCAGACAGGCGAGCTTTCACGACGGTTGCTGTGCGTCAAGTTCCGCTGTGCGCTCCCGTCGGCGTTCATGAGGTAGATCTCGGAGTTCTTCTCGAACGCGATCCTCTGGCCGTCGGGCGACCACGAAGGGTGCGCGCCATCTTGCGACAGCCTCCGCTCATCGGTGCCGTCGGCGTTGATGACGTAGACGCCGAGCCTGCTGAAGGCGATCCGGCGCCCGTCGGGCGACCAGGCTGGGTCGACGCTGCGCGCACCGTTGCGCGTCAGCCT
>JAIBJO010000037.1 GCA_020029615.1 Actinomycetota bacterium | reverse complement strand
CCGCCGACGTCGTGGCCCAGCAGGTTGAGCGCGCACTTGATCGCGATGGGGTTGACCACCACGCGCAGGAGGTCGATCGACGGCGCGAGCTCCTGGTCGATCGCTCGCGCGCCCTCGACGTCGCCTGCGCGGAAGCGCCGCACCATCTCCTTGACCTGGGGCCCGACGACGTGCGTGTGGACGCAGACGCCGCCCGTGCCACCGAGCTCGAGGAAGGGGAAGACCAGGTCGTCGTCGCCTGCGTACAGATCCAGTCCGAGGTCGACGATCGCTCGCGCCTGCTCGAGGTCGGGGTTCGCCTGCTTGACGGCTTTCACGGTCGGGATCTCGGCGAGCTGCGCGATCGTCTCGGTCTCGAGGTTCAGAACCACCCGGCCGGGGATGTTGTAGGCGATGATTGAACGGTCAGTCACCGCGGCGATCTCCTCGAAGTGCCGGACGATCCCGCGTGCCGGAGGCTTGTTGTAGTACGGAGTCACGACGAGCATGCCGTGGATCCCGAGCTCGTGCGCACGTCGTGTGAGGTGGATTGAATGGTCAGTCGAATAGGTCCCTGTCCCGGCGACCACGGTCGCGCGGTCCCCCACCTCGTCCATCGCCGCCTCGTACAGCTGGTAGCGCTCGTCGTCGGCGAGCGTCGGCGACTCGCCGGTCGTCCCGGTGACGACGAGTCCGTCCGAGCCGTTCTCGACCAGATGGCTCGCGAGCGCCCGAAACCGGTCGAGGTCGACCGACCCGTCGCTCTTGAAAGGCGTGACGATCGCCGTCAGGATCTCGCCGAGCACGCTCCGGATTCTACGAGACGGAAAGGCAGGCGCCTGATGATCAAGGAGTTCCGTGATTTCCTCATGCGCGGTAATCTGGTCGAGCTCGCGGTCGCATTCGTCATGGGCCTTGCATTCGCGGCCCTCATCACGTCGTTCGTCGACAACCTCGTCATGCCGATCGTCGCGATGATCATCGGCAAGCCGGACTTCAGCGACCTCACGTTCACGATCAACGACGCGGTCTTCCGCTACGGCGCGTTCATCACCGCAGCCATCACGTTCCTGGCGACTGCCGCCGCGATCTTCTTCTTCGTCGTCAAGCCCATGAACGCCCTCACGGCGCGGATGACGAAGCCCGAGGAAGAGGCGCTGCCCGACGAGGAGCGGCGCCACCAGGAGCTGCTCGCGGTCATCCGGGAGAGCGGCCGCTAGGTACGCGCCGAAGTCGGCTACGAGCAGACGGCCGGTGCGGGCATGGCGATCGCGCCGGGTGTCGCCCCTTCCGGCATGAAGTACAGGATGTAGATCTTGGCGCCACTCGCGCCGGCCACGAATCGATGCGCGTCCTCGCTGTGGACGAAGGTCGAGCCCGTCGTGTACGCGGTCTCGCCGCACGTGTTGCCGTCGGGCTCGGTCGCCGTCAGGCTCCCGTCGGCGACCACGACGAGCGAGGGCCCGGCGTGACCGCGCCAGCCTCCGCCGATGGCATCGCCTGCGTCCGCAGTCACGTAGCGGATGGCCACGTGAATCGGCTCCTTCGCCTGCAGCTTCAACTTCTGGCTCTTGTCGTCCAGGTCGATCGTGGAAGCGCCGCTGCGAACCACGAGCGTGCTGGAGACGACCCCGAACGAGGTGCTTGCGAACACCCCTGCGAACACCGCAGGGACTGCTAGCGCCAATAGCACGACCCTCCCCTTCATGTCTCCTCCTCTCCCTGCCGTTGACAGTTGCTCGTCATGCGCGAGCGCGCTTGACGTCGACCGTGAAGCGGGCGGTCGCCGCATTGCCCGACGTGTCGCTCGCGGTGCAGGCGACCAACGTGCGCCCGAGGCGGAACCAGCTTCCCGACGACGGCGTGCATACGACCGGAACCTGACCGTCAACCGCGTCGTTGGCCGTCACCGTGTAGCGCACGCGCACGCGCCGCGCGTTCTTACGCACCCGAACGGTCTTCGAGGCGCCTCCCGTGAGCGTAGGAGCCACGACATCGAAGTCGGCGTCGGGAACGGTGAGCGTCCCCGTCCACTTGTCGGACCCCGCGCCACAGCGGCACGACAGGTTGATCGTCGCGACGTACGACGTGAATTGAAGCGTCCCCGACGCCCCTTGGTAGATCCCCGTCCCCCGCGTCACCGTGTACGTGAGTGGGCCTACGGAGGCAGGAGCTGTCGGACCGCATGCCTTCCCCGATCGGGAGAGCTCGAGCTCGCCCTTGCCCGCCACCGCGAAGACCGCGGTGCTGAACTGGATGACCGGACAGTCGAGCTCGCCCGTGACGACTTTCGTGTACGTCACCGTCGTAGCGCCGAGCCCGGAGGCCGGGCCTTCGGCGGTGAAGCGGACGCACTCTCCGAGCGGAGGTGCGCTGGGAGGGCAATAGTCGCCGAACCGGTACTTCGACTTGAGAGACGCCTCGAGCTCGAGCGTTCCAGCGGTACGGCTCGACGAGGCGAGTCCGGCGGCTGCCGCTGTCAACGCGATCATCAGGACGAGGGCTGCCGTGATGACGGTTCGATTCATGCGCGCTTCTCCTTTCTCATGCGCTGACGGAGCTGACACGCTCGACAGCGCCGAGCTGCTCCATCAGCGCCAGGTTGTCCCAGGTGACCCAGGCATCGTCGATCCGCTGGTTCACGACGCGGTAGACGGCCGTGAACCGAGCCTCCCAGGCAGCGCCGGTGGGCGGAACTCCGTTGAAGATGCCTTCGTGGGTGCCCCGTCCGACGAAATGGCCTGCGACGAGGTCGCCGTCCGCGAGCAGGACGACAGTCTCGATGTCGAGGTCCGGAAAGGCGAGTCGCAGCCTACGAGCTCGTTCGCGCAGCTCCTCGCTCGAGAGGAGCGCATCGGCCGAGTCGGGCGTGTTGCCGACCAGCACCTCGGCGACGTATCGCGCCACGACCTCGGTCGGGGTCATGGCACGACGGTACGACTGTCACGCTCGCTCTCGATGAAGCGTCGATGAGAAAGCCGTGAGAAACGGTCAGCTGAGTTGCGCGCGCCAATCGGCAGCGAGCCGGTACCCGCTCCCGCGAACTGTCTCGACGACCGGTGCCGCGGCGCCGAGCTTCCGTCTCAGTGAGCGGACGACTGCGTCGACGACATTAGCTTCCTCCGGTGTACTCCGTCCCCCAGACCTCACGCAGGAGGTCTTCCCGCGTGACCGCCCGTCCCTCGCACTGCCGCAGATGCGTGAACAGGCCGTACTCGAGCCGCGTCAGGGCGACCAGCTCACCGCGAACCAGGAGCTCTCGTGCGTTCTCGTCCCCTGACGACGGGTCCCCGACGCCGAGCTCGGCGCCCACGAGCTCGGCGAGCCAGCCGTCGACCGACCCCGGCCCGAAGTCGAGGGCGACGCTCGAGTGGGCGGCCCCACCAATCACGACGGGCTGCTCGGCGATCGGCCTGAAGCCGAGCTTCTCCACGACCGGCCAGTAGGTCGGGACGTCCTGCACCACGACGTACATCCGCCGCAGCGCCGGACGAAGGGCCATGTAGGCGCGCTTGACGTCGAGCCAGCAGGCAGCCTGGGTCGCACACGGCAGCTCTCCCCGCTCGACGTCCAGCCAGCGCCGCAGCGCAAGTGCGACTTGACCCTTGGGGACCGGGTTGTCGAGCAGATGCTGAGCCCACTCCTCGACGACGGGATCGTCGAATCCGCGTGCGCCTCGGATGTGGCTCGTATCGAGGAGGGAGAAGAACCCCACGACGACCCCGTCCCGATCCCGAATCACGGAGAACGTCTCGGGCGCCTCGGTCCACCAGGATCCGAGGCGGGCCGCCGCCTCGGAGGGCTCGTGCCGCTTCGCGATGTCGGCGATCGCCGTGGCGTCCCCGGGTCGCGCCGGCTCGACCGCCAACGGCTGCGCGCCGCTCGGGAAGAATGCCTCCCGGACGACCGGGTTCTCGATCAGATACAGCATGTCCGCGGTGTAGCGCCAGAGGTCGCCCGGGGCGGCATCGCCCACCTCGGTCCGAAGCTCGCGCCACGCTGCACGGCGATAGCCACGGTGGCGAACGGGGTTCGCTCCGCGCACGAATGCGCTGATCGCCTCCCGGACGGCCTCGTGCACCACGAGCCCGTCTCGACCGGCATCGACAAATGGAAGGTCGAGGAGTTGCTGGATCGCATCGTCGGCTTCGTCTTGCTCGAGCATCGCTGCGAGAAGCGGCTCCGTCGTGCGTCTGACCACAGATGCCGCTTCCAGCGCCCGTCGCGCCGTCGGGTCGTCGACGTCGCTCAGGAACAGGCGAGCGAGCTCGTCGATGACGCGTCCCGACGCCGCTTCCTCGAGTTCGAGCCCCGGCTGGTGGTCGGCCCCGGCGGCCGCCAGCGTCAACGCCAGGGGATGCCCTCGCGCGATCCGGTTTAGTCTCCGAGTCTCACCTTCCGACACGCCCAGCGCGTCGAGTAGGCCGACCGCATCGTCGTCTCGGAGCGGGCCGAGCGGCACGCTGCGGAAGCCGGTGGGTGACGAGAACCACGCGGCGACCGGAGGCTCACGGCCCGCCAGCAACACGCGGGAGCCGCTCTCGAGCGAAGGGACGAGCATTTGCCGCAGCCATGTGTCCATCAGCCGAAAGACCTCGTAGTGATCGAGCACGAGGAGCGACGGCAGGGGGCTGCGGCCCATCTCGTCCATGCCCAGTGCGCCGAGCAGACCTCGTTCAGTCGGCTCGACGGTCCTGCAGTCGAGCACGACCACGTCCGCGCCGGTCGCCTCGAGTCGCTCTGTGAGGGCGAGGACGAGCGCCGACTTCCCCATGCCGGCGATTCCGTGAACGTACGCAACGGCGTCATCGCCCGACCGAACGAACTCCTCGAGCGCGGCCAGCTCGAGTCGACGCCCGACGAAGGAGCGAAGCCCGCCTTTCGCACGTATGGCCAAGGGCGCATACCCTAGCCCGAAGCGCAGCCGTTCTACAAGAGAGCGTCGAGCCCGATCGTCAAGCCTGCGGGGAGACCGCGCACGCGCTCGAGTGCGAGGAGCACGCCGGGCACGAAGGCCTCGCGTGACGTCGTGTCGTGCCGGATGGTGAGCGTCTCCCCGGGGCCGCCGAAGATGACCTCCTGGTGCGCCACGAGGCCCGGGAGTCGTACGGAGTGAATCGCTGGATCGGTGCCCATGCGGGCCGCGGTCGCCTTCGCGGTGCCCGAAGGCGCGTCGCGCTTCGCCTCCGAGTGCAGCTCGACGATCTCCGCTCGTGGGAACACTCGCGCCGCGTCTTCCGCCAAGCGCAGCATGAGGACTGCGCCCTGCGCGAAGTTGGGTGCGTGGAAGCACGGGACGCCTGCTTCGCGTGCGATTGCGTCGACCGTGTCGAGGTCGAAGCCCGTCGTGCCTATCACGACCGGCACTCCTGCAGTGAGGCACGCCTCGACATTGGCGGTGACGGCATCGGGCGTCGTGAAGTCGACCGCCGCGTCACAGCCGGCAGGCCCGACGTTCCGCGCGTCGACCACCTCATCACCTCGAACGCCCAGTCCGGCGGCGACGACCGCACCCGTCTTTCCGTGCACTCCGAAGAAAGCGATCCTCATTGGAGCCTCCTCGTGGCTCAGAGCCACAAAGTCCTTCTCGTCACGCGGCCGTCGACAGCAGCCCGGGGTTCACGCGCGAGACGGCCTCTCGAAAACTGCCCTCGTCGGGGCCGATACCCGCGGCCGACAGCCGTCCCGGCGCAAACAGGTCGTTCGCCAGGGCTGCGACCTCGTTCACGGCCACCGCCTCGAGTCGTCGAACGATCTCCTCCGCCGTGAGGAGCGGTGTACCCGTGATCGTCGCCTTCCCGAGCCGGGTCATGCGATTCGAGGTCGACTCGAGCGAGAGAAGGAGCCTTCCCTTGAGGTTCTCCTTCGCGCGCTCGAGCTCGTCACGACGGACGTTGCCGGCGGCCACGTCCGCGAGCTCGGAGATCGCGATCTCCATGCACGTTGCGAGGTTCTCCTCGCGCGTGCCCACGTAGAGGCCGATCTGACCCGCGTCTGCGTATTGGGACGCGTAGCTGTAGACCGAGTACGCCATCCCGCGCTTCTCGCGGATCTCCTGGAAGAGACGTGACGACGCCGAGCCGCCGACGATCGCATCGAGGAGCGAGGCGGCGAAGCGACGCTCGTCCAGGCGCGCGATGCCCGGAGCGCTGAGGCAGACGTGATACTGCTCGGTCTCCTTTTCCTGGAAGCGCAGCCCGGGCGGCGGGAGGTGCCGGACCGACCTTCGCGCGGGCAGCCTGCTTCCAGCGTGCCTCCCGTTCAGGCGCTCGGAGAGCAGGCCGACGAGGTACTCGTGCCGGAGGTTCCCCGCGGCGGCGACGACAATGTCCCCACCTGCGTAGGCTCGACGGTGATAGCCGGTTAGTGCTCTCCGCGAGACGGTCGAGATGACCTCGGCCCGCCCGATCACCGGCCTGCCGAGGGGATGTGACCCGAATACCGCTTCCGCGGCGATGTCGTGGACGAGATCGTGCGGCGTGTCCTCGACCATGGCGATCTCTTCGAGCACGACCTCCCGCTCCGAGTCGACGTCGCTGAACGACGGCCGGAAGACCATGTCGGCCATGACGTCGACGGCCGCCTCGAGGCGATCGTCTGGGATGCGCGCGTACACGACGGTCGTCTCTCGTGAGGTCGCGGCGTTCAGCTCACCGCCGAGACCGTCGAAGATCTCTGCGATCTCCTGCGCCGTGTAGCGGGAGGATCCCTTGAAGAGCAGGTGCTCGATGAAATGCGAGATCCCGGCCCGTGCATCTGGCTCGTCGCGTGAGCCGGCGCCGACCCAGAAGCCGATGGCAACGGATCGCACCCCCGGGAGGCGCTCCGAGATGACGCGCTCCCCCGACGGGAGCTCGGTGAGCTGGTGCTTCGCCACGCCGCGGGATCGTAGCCGCCTCGAGCAGTTCTCAGGCTCCGGCGGCCAGGCACCTCGGTGATGCGGACGCCTTAGGGCGTCCGCTTGATTTCGGGCGTCTTTCGGCGCATGATCAGCCTTGGGAGAGGAACTGTGGGTATTGACTGAGTGCGGCACGATCCTGGTCGTCGACCACGAGGACGCCAGTCGCCTGGCGGCGGTTCAGGCTGCGGTGCGGCTCGGGTACGAAACGCGCACCGCGGAGAACGCTGAGCTCCTGTTCGAGCGCCTCGAGACCGAGCGCCCGGCGCTTGCGATCGTCGAGGTCGAGCTTCCCGGCCCGCACATGGGCTTCGAGGTGATGCGCGAGCTCCATGCGCGATTCGGCGAAGACCTCCCGGTGATCCTCGTTTCCGCGAGCCGAGCCACCGCCTTCGACCGCACGGCGGGCCTGATGCTCGGGGCGGACGACTACCTCGTCAAGCCGCTCGACACAGGAGAGCTGCTCGCACGCTTGAGGCGCTCTCTCCGCCGCTCGACGGTGAGTAACGGAAACGGCACGTCGAGGGACGAGTCGAGCCTCAGCCCCCGCGAACGCGAGATCCTCACGTTGCTCGCGAACGGGAGGACGCAACGAGAGATCGCGGCCGCGCTCGTGATCAGCCCCAAGACCGTCGCAACGCACATCCAGCACCTGCTTTCCAAGCTGGGCGTCCACAGCCGCGCTCAGGCAGTCGGCGTCGCGTATCGACTCGGCCTTGTCGAGCTCGACGTGCGAGCGCATGCTCTCGAGGCCGGGCTGCACACCGACGGCTGAGGTCTGACCCGAGGGAACGACCGGGGCGGCCTTCGCCGCCCCGCGTCACGTCCTCGTTATGCGCGCTCGCGCGACCGGCCGCGATCACGACGGCCGCGGTCTCCGCGGGGCCGCTCTTCGCGCTCCGCGCGAGGCGGTGCGTTCTTTGCCCGCTCGACGAGCTCCTCGGGTGTGACGAGCCCACCGTCCTCGTGCTTTGCGATCAGCTTGAGGCCTATGCGACCGCGATCCTTGTCGACCTCCTGCACGAGCACATCGACGATGTCGCCACGATCCATGACGTCCTGGATGTGGGCGACGCGCCCCGGGCCCACGTTCGACACGTGGAGGAGCCCGTCGGTGCCCTTCTTCAGCTCGACGAAGGCGCCGAACTCGGTCGTCTTCACGACCTTGCCCGTGTACGTGTCGCCGACCTCGGGCGACTTCGTGAGCGCGTGAACCGCGGAGATCGCCGCTTCCGCTTTCGTCCCCTCGGTCGCGTAGATGAGGATCGTGCCGTCCTCTTCGATGTCGATCTGCACCTCGTAGTCGGCCTCGAGCGCACGGATCGTCTCGCCGCCCTTCCCGATGACCATCCCGATCTTCTCCTGGTCGATCTTGATCGTCGAGATCCGTGGCGCATGGTCGGCGAGCACCGCACGGGGCTCGGGGATCGCCGCCAGCATCGTGTCGAGAATGGACTCGCGCGCCTGCTTCGCCTGGGAGAGCGCCGAGCGCATGATCTCCTGCGTCACGCCGGTGATCTTGATGTCCATCTGCAGGGCGGTGATCCCGTCGCGCGTGCCGGCCACCTTGAAGTCCATGTCTCCGAGATGGTCCTCGGCGCCCTGGATGTCCGTGAGAATGACGTAGTCGTCGCCTTCCTTCACCAGGCCCATCGCGATGCCCGAGACGGGCGCCGCGATCGGCACCCCGGCAGCCATCAGCGCCAGCGTCGCTCCGCAGACCGACCCCATCGACGACGAGCCGTTCGACTCGAGCGTCTCGGAGACGAGGCGGATCGTGTACGGGAACTCCTCGATCGACGGGATGACGGACTCGAGCGCCCTCTGAGCGAGCGCGCCGTGCCCGATGTCGCGCCGCTTCGGGCCGCGCATGAAGCCCGTCTCCCCGACCGAGTAGGGCGGGAAGTTGTAGTGGTGCATGTAGCGACGCGACTGTTCGCGGGAGAGGTCGTCGATCTTCTGGCCCTCCTTCATCGTGCCGAGCGTCAAGAGCGTCATGATCTGCGTCTGCCCTCGTGTGAAGAGTGCGGAGCCGTGCGTGCGCGGGCTCACCCCCACTTCTGACTCGACATGGCGGATCTCCTCGGCCGAGCGACCGTCGGGCCGGCGCTTGTCGACAGCGATCTTCTTGCGCACGAGATCCTTGTAGACGGCCTCGGCGGCACGCTTGACGAACTGCTTCGTCATCGAGTCCTTGACCGCCGGCTCGCCCTCGGCCGGCGCAGAGCCGACCGGGAACGGGAGCTCGACCTCGTCGAGGATGCGATCGAAGAGGAGCCCGCGCTTGGCCGAGCGCAACACCTTCGAGTCCTGCTCGGCATCCGTGAGCTCCTGAAGCTCCGCGAGGAACTGCTCACGGACGGGGCCCTCGACCGCGGCCAGCCGCGCCTTCTCGACGATCGACGAGAAGCTCGCCTTCACCTGCGCACGGCGAGTCATGTCCTCCTCGGTCGCGTTCATCGTGACCGGCGGCGACGTGTCTTCGATGAGAGTGTCGACGACGGTCGACGCCTCGCGAAGGCCGTGCTCCGCGATCGCTGCTCGAATCGCGTCGCCGTGAGCCGCGGCGAGCTCGTCGGTCAGTCCGACATCGACCCACTTGGGCTTGCCGACCTGCGCACGGAGATCCTCGAGCGCCTCGCAGATCTTCCGGATCTCCGAATGGGCGATCTCCAACGCCTCGAGGATGGTGTCCTCGGGAACCTGCTCTCCCCCGGCCTCGACCATGGTCAGCCCCTCGCTCGTGCCGACGACGACGAGATCCAGCGTGGAGTCGTCCAGCTGCTCGAGCGTCGGGTTCACGACGAGCTCGCCGTCGATCCGACCGATCCGCACGGCACCGATCGGGCCCAGGAACGGCAGCGGCGAGACCTGGAGCGCGGCCGACGTGCCGTTGATGCAGAGGATGTCGTGGGGAGTCACCAGATCCGCGGAGAGCGTCGTGCACACGAGATGCACCTCGTTGCGGAACCCCTTGGGCCAGAGCGGCCGGATGGGACGGTCGATCATGCGCGCGGTGAGCGTCGCGCGCTCCGTCGCGCGGCCTTCGCGCTTGAAAAAGCCGCCCGGGATCTTCCCGGCGGCGTACATCCGCTCCTCGACGTCGACCGTGAGCGGGAAGAAGTCCGCGTCCGGCCGCGCATCGGCCCGGCCGACCGCGGTTGCGAGGATCATGGTGTCGCCCGAGCGACAGACGACGGCGCCGTCTGCCTGCTTGGCGAGCTTGCCGGTCTCGAAGACGATCTCCTGACCGCCCACGTCGACTGACACCGTGGCGAGTCGTCCGGTGCCGGATTGACTAGTGGTACTCATGTGGCTTTCCCTTCACCTTTCCGTGGTGGTCGGAAGGTGGAGGTTTGAGTGAACCTCGTGGCTGCGGGGCTCGCTCAAACTTCCACCTTCCCTCTTCGAGAGCTCTATCGGCGGAGGCCGAGCTCCTTGATGAGGGCACGGTAGCCCTCGATGTCCTTTCGTTGCAGGTAGTCGAGAAAGCGGCGACGTTGCCCGACGAGCTTCAGCAGGCCGCGTCTCGAATAGTGGTCCTTCGGATGAGAGCGCAGGTGCTCGGTCAGATCGTTGATCCTTCGCGTGAGAAGGGCAATCTGGACCTCTGCCGAACCTGTGTCAGCAGGCCCGCGGCCGTGCTTTCCGATGACTTCCAGCTTGACTTCCTTGGTGAGGCTCATGCATCTCCTCCTCGTAGACGACTCCGCAGTCCCCGCTCCGCGTGAAGGAAGCAACACGCCGGGGCCGCGACTGCGGTCTCGGGAAGGGTAGCAGCGTCATGGTGCGATGGATCACGCGCGCGTTGGCGATCGTGGTGATCGTTGCAATCGCCGCCGTCATCCTCGACTTCGGCGAGTTGCTCGTGCCGCTCGACTCGAAGGGAAGCGCGAGCATGGCGCCAACGATTCCCGCCTGCATGGGGCGCTCCTACAGCCAGGGCTTCACCTACAAGCTCCGCGATCCGGAACGAGGGGAGATCGTCGCCATCCACGCGGCGCGCGGGCCAGACGGCGCCGTCGCGCCGGACCGCGACGCAGACGACCTCGTCCTCACCCTGCGCGTCGCTGCCGGTCCCGGAGACCAGATCGTGGGACGCGGCGGCGCCGTGTACGTCAACGGCATCAAACTCGACGACATCGAGACCCGGCCGTTTCCGGCCGTGGACATCGGAGGCGAGCAGTACTTCGTGCTCGGAGACAACCGCAGCGCGGCGGTGGACAGCCGTAACTTCGGACCGGTCTTGCGAAACGCGATCTTCGCGAAAGTGTTCGTCGTCTTCTGGCCGCTTCGCGACTTCACGTTCCGCACCGACCCGGAGCCCGGCGTCCCACCTGGGCCGATCTCCTGCAGTTAGCGCCGCGTGACAGGTTGTAACGTGGCGCGATGCGGCCGGGAGTAGCAGCAGGCCATCCGGCAACCGCGGACGTCGGCGCAGAGATCCTCGCGAGCGGCGGAACCGCTGCGGACGCAGTCGTCGCCATGGCGCTCGCATCCTGCGTCGCCGAGACGGTGCTGAGCGGGCTCCTGGCCGGCTGCCACGCGATCGCCTTCGACGGCTCACACGTCGTGAACCTCGACGGGTTCGCTGCCGTGCCTTCGAGCCGCGGTGAGATCACCGAGCTGCCGCTTGCGTTCGGCGACGAGGTCGTCGACTACTCGATCGGAGCCGCGTCGTGCGCCGTGCCGGCCGGTGTCCCACTGCCGGAGATGCACGCGCGATCACTCGAGATGCTGGGCGAGCTGTACTCGCTCGAGCGTGGCCGGGACCTCTTCACGCGGGACGGCCGCATGCTCGGCAAGGGCGACCTCCTCCACCAGCCCGGACTCGTGCAGACGCTCGAGGCGCTGGCAGAAGAAGGCGCTACGAGCGTCTACCGGGGATCGCTCGCAGAGGCATTGCTCCGGGTCGACGGAGTCGCGTTCAGTGTGGCCGACCTCGCCGACTACCGCCCGCTCTGGCGCGATGCGGTGCTCGTCGACTACCAGGGTCGTCGCGTGGCGACGCGCGGAGGACTCTCGGGCGTCCCGGAGGCCCTCCCACGCGTCCCAAGACTTGCAGGCCTCTCGCCGTGCGATCGCGTCCTCGCGCTCGTCGACGCCTTCGATCCAGGCCCCGAAGGCAGTGAGCACACGACCAACATGGTCGCTGTCGACACGGATGGCCGCGCGTGCGTCCTGACCCACTCGCTGGGCGTCGGCGCCGGCGCCTGGCTTCCCGGGTTCGACACGCAGCTGAACAACCTCCTCGGCGAGCCCGACATCGCACACGGCGAGCCGCGGCCGGGGGATCACCTGGAGAGCCGCATGGCGCCGACGCTCGTGTTCGACGCGAACGGCCTCGAGCTCGCCATCGGCTCTGCTGGAGCAACGAGGCTGCGAACGGCGTTGGTCACCGTGCTCGCGGCCATCGTCGACGAAGGGCGCGACGCCGAGTCGGCAGTGGGACTGCCGCGCGTCCACCCGACCGTCGAGCTCGTCGACGCCGAGCCCGGCGTGGACGAGCGGGGGCTCTCGCATCTCGAAGAGCACGGGCGCACTGTGCGGCGCTGGGATCGCCTCCACCACTACTTCGGCGGGGTCAGCTGTGTCGGTCGAGCGGGAGCCGCGGGCGATCCGCGCCGAAGCGGAGCCGCGATCTCGCTGTAGGGGGGAGGCTTGCCTCGCCCCTGACACTTGCCGGATGAGGGCGAGGCGAGCCTCGCCCCCTACTTCAGCAGCAGCCTGTCGATGCGACGCGACGAGAGGAAGAGGCCGAAGGCCCCCATCCCCAGCAGGTACGCGACGTTGACGAGCTGGAACGCTCCCACGGTGCCCGTCGTGAGGGAGCGGACGAGCTCGATCCCGTGGTACAGCGGCAGGCAACGAACGACCCACTCCAGCACGGCCGGGTACACGGAGATGGGATAGAAGGTCGCGGAGAACATGAACATCGGCAGCATGATCAGCTGGACCAGGTCGAAGTCCTTCCAGGTCCGCATCCAGGTGACCGCCGCGATCCCCGCTCCGGCGAACCCGAAGCCGATGACGAAGCACGCCGGGAGAGCGAGGAGCGCCCAGGGCGACTCGACGAGCCCCAGCGCGACGATGACGAGCAGGTACGCAGCCGAGTAGAGCATCGCCCTGATGAAAATGACGTCCCCGATGAACTCCTGCAGCGGATAGACGAAGAAGAAGAGGTAGAAGAGCGGTTCGAAGAAGCCGGAGACGAGGACCAGCCAGGCTCGGCGGTAGACCATGGCGTTCCGCTCGACGATGAGCAGGCCGCCGAGCGCCGGCCGTGCAGGGGCCGACTGCCGCATGCGTGCGACGAGCTCGGTCATGTCAGACGACCAGATCGGGAAGAACGTCCCTGAGAAAAGGAACATCGGGAGAATCAGGAACCGAAAGATCGCGATGAACGACACCTCCGTCTCCGTGTGTGCCGCCCAGGCCGCCATCGGGGCCGAGAACGCCAGCCCGACGAGCACCATGACCGGGATCGCAAGAACCCCTAGCGGTGAGCTCACCGCGCCGAAGAGGACGATGACGAGGAAGTACACGACCGCCGTCGTCACGAGTCGGAAGGCGAAGAAGGCCTGCTGGCCGATCACCACGTCGCCCACCCGTAGTGGAGACGCGAGCATCGCGTGGTACTGCCGGTCCCACTTGATCGCGGACAGCACCGGCCAGCTCGCCTCGAGTGTGGCGACCTGCATGGCCGTGGCCGCCATCAGCCCGGGCGCGACGAACTCGAGGTAGGAGACTCCGTCAGGCAGGTCCGTCGAACGGTCGACAAACACACCGAGCCCTACGCCGAGCGCGAGGAGGTAGAACACCGGCGTCGCCACGCTGGTCACAGCGTTTCCGCGCCAGACCCGCTTGTACCGCGTGAAGAAGAACTCGAGCGGTCGCACTGCAAGTCCCAGAGACGTCATTCGACAAGGCTCCGCCCGGTGAGGTGCAGGAACACGTCCTCGAGCGTGCTGCGCCGAACGAGAACGCTCTCGGGGACGAGGCCGCGCTCGTGCAGGCCGTGCGAGGCGGCATCGCCGTCCTGTGTGTAGAGCAGCACTCGGTCGGGAAGCGCCTCGACGCGGCTCACGAGACCGTCCGTCCAGTAGCTGAGGTCGTCGGGCCGGCTGCCGTCCTCGAATCGGAGCTCCACGACCTCTCGTGTCGAGTAGCGCTCGATGAGGTCGGGCGGCGAGCCCTCGGCGACGATCTTGCCTCGATCCATGACGACGAGCCGGTCGCACAGCTGCTCCGCCTCGTCCATGTAGTGCGTCGTGAGGAGAAGCGTGACGCCCTGCCGTTTCAAGCGGTAGAGGCGATCCCAGACGACATGACGAGCTTGCGGATCGAGGCCTGTCGTCGGCTCGTCGAGCAGCATGATCTCCGGGTCGTTGACGAGCGAGCGGGCGATCGTCAGTCGACGCTTCATGCCGCCAGAGAGTGGCTCGACCTTGTCGTTCGCGCGCTCGGCGAGCTCGACGAACTCGAGGAGCTCGTCGGCCCGGGCGCCGAGCTCTCTCCGCGGAAGGCCGAAGTAACGGCCGTAGATCACGATGTTCTCTCGGACGCTGAGCTCCATGTCGAGCGTGTCCTGTTGTGGGACGACGCCGAGACGGGCGCGGATCTTCACGCCGTCGCGCGCAGGATCGAGCCCCAGGATGCGGAGGGTCCCGTCCGTTACGGGTGAGACACAGCCGATCATGCGCATGGTCGACGTCTTCCCAGCACCGTTCGGCCCGAGGAACCCGAAAGCCTCGCCACGCTGGAGCTCGAAGTCGATCCCGTCCACGGCGACGAAGTCGCCGAAGCGCTTGACCAGGCCACGGGCCTGGATCAGCGGATGCCCGTCCGGACCGACCACGGCTCTACGTTAGTCGGCGTCCACCGGCCTCCGTGCTGCCCGCGTCGCCTCGACGTCGCGGGCGATCTGTTGCACCAGCGCCTCCTCCGACTCGAAGACGGACTCGTCGCGGAGGCGCTGCCAGAGCTCGACCACCAGTCTCTGGTCGTAGAGGTCGCCGCCGTAGTCGAGCAGGTACGGCTCGATCCGCCGCTCGCTCCCGCCGTAGTGCGGATTCGTCCCGATGGACACGGCGGCCCGATGACCGCGTGCCGAGCCGGCGTAGATCCCGTACCGCGGGCACGCAAGATCGGACCCTAGCCGCAGGTTCGCGGTCGGGTATCCGAGAGTCCCGACGACGTCGCCTTCGGCGAGCGCGGCGCGAATCGCGGTCGACGACACGCCGTCTACCTCGGCCGGCACGACGACGTCGAACCCCAGTCGCTCGAGCAGAGAGAGATCCCCGGACCGGCGGACGCCGAAACGGAAGTCCTCGCCGGCAACGACGCATTCGACGCCGACGGCACGTAGGAAGCGCTCGGCGAACGCTTCGGGAGAAAGTCGCTGGAACTCCGAATCGAACGTCGCGACGAGCGCAGTCTCGATGCCCGCCTCGGCGAGCAGCTCGAGACGCCGCTCGAGCGTCGTCAGGAGCTCGACCTTGTTACCGAGCGCGATGCGCGGGTGTGGGTCGAAGGTGACGACGATCGGCTCGAGGCCCGTCTCGACCACCGTGCGCAGCACCGAGCGGTGACCACGATGGACGCCGTCGAAGCTTCCGACGGCCACTGTCCGCGCCACGGGTGTGAGCTCCGACGGGTCGTGGACGACTCTCACGCGAGCCTCGCGAGAGCTTCGTCGGCGGCGATGATCACGTCCGCGTCAGCCTCCGTCACGGTGAACGGCCCGATCTCGGTTCGGCGCAGCGACGTGCAGTGGCCGCCGAGCACGTCGGCGATCGCCCGGACATAGGTGCCCGACGACACGGTGAGGTCGAGCTCGGCGATACCAGCCCGGTACCTCACGAGCTGCAACTCGTACACGTGCGTGGTTCTCACAGGCATCTCCACCGCCACGCCTCGACGATGAAGCTTGTAGGCGCGCTCGCCGTGGATCTTGACGGCGGAAGCGGTGGGGATCCGAAGATCGACAGGCCCGCGTAGCTCCGTGAGCCGCGCCTCGAGATCGACCAGGCTCGGCGGGTCGTGTTGTTCCAGGTGCTCACCGTCCGGATCCCCCGTCGAGGTTTGCACCCAGAGGTCGATCTCCGTCAGATACCGCTTCGTGAGCCCGACGAACCGTGGCTGCAGGCGGGTCGACGCGCCGGACAGGAGCAGGAGGAGACCCGTCGCGAACGGGTCGAGCGTCCCGGCGTGCCCGGTGCGCGCGCCAGTTCGCCGCCGTACCGAGGCGACGATGGCGAACGACGTCGGCCCCGCGGGCTTGTCCACGAGGATGATCCCACTCGGCGTCAGCGCACGAGGCGGCACGACTCACCGCTCGGCAGCGGCACCGACCTGAGCCACGACCTCCCGGACGATGAAGTCCGTGATCTCGGCGACCGAGAGGTCGCTGGAGAAGCCGGCAGCCTCGCGGTGCCCGCCCCCACCAGACTTGCGCGCGATCGCGCTGACGTCGACCTCGTCCACCGACGAGCGAAGCGAAACCTTCCTCGCCGGCGCGCCGTCGCGCGGCGGCTCGCGAATGAGCGCGGAGACGAGCGCGCCTTCCGCCGAGCGCAGGACGTCGATGATCCCTTCGGAGTACGGCTCCGTCGCGCCTACCGCCTCGAAGTCCTCGCGCAGGAGGTGCGATACCAGGATCTCGCCTCCTTCGAGCACACGCGCGCGATCCAGGGCCCGCGCCAGCAACTTGAGCTTCGCGAACTGGACGTTCTCGTACACGCCCTGGAAGACGCGGTGCACGTCGGCGCCGGCCTCGACGAGATCGGCTGCCAGTCGGAGCGCCTTCGGTGTGGTGTTCGCGTACTGGAACCGCCCGGTGTCGGTGACGAGCGCGATATAGAGCGCCTCGGCGATCTCGGGAGTGATGTCGACCTGGAGCTCGTGAAACACGTCCGCGAGCACCTCTCCCGTGGACGACGCATCGGCGACGATCAGGTTGACGTTCCCGAAGCGGGGATTGTCGTGATGGTGGTCGATGTTGATCGTGAACGGCGCGGCCGCAACGAGCCCGGGCTCGGCCCCCACGCGGCTCGCGCTCGCGCAGTCGACAGCGACGAGCACCCGGTCCGCGAGGTCCGTGGGGCGTGTCCGCTGTACGCCGATCGTCTCCAGTTCGAGGAAGCGGTACTCGCCCGGAAGCGGCGCGGAGCCACCGAGGAACATCACGACGTTCTTTCCGAGCTGTCGGAGCGCGAGCCCGACGGCGAGGAGAGATCCGAGCGCGTCGCCGTCGGGCGCCTCGTGCGACGTCACGACGAAGCGATCGTTGTCTCGGAGGGCGGCGACTACCGCCTGCATGTCAGCCGTGCTCTGCATCGGGATACCCGGGGGCGAGCTCGTCGATCATCTTCGTCAGGCGAACGCCTCGCTCGATCGCGGGATCGTATTCGAAGGAGAGGACCGGAGTCCGTCTGGTGCGGAGCTCACGAGCGACCCGTGCCTGCAGGACTCCGTGCGCCGCGCGGAGCCCGTCGAGCGTCCGCTGCTGCTCTCGCTCCGTTCCGAGCACGCTGACGTACACCGTCGCCTCGGCGAGGTCCGTGGTCGCACGAACCCCCGTTACCGTCACGAAGCCGATTCGGGGGTCCTTCAGCGTCGGAAGGGCGTCTGACAGCACCTGTCTGATGGACTCGTTGACACGCCGCCTCCTCTCAGCGCTCGCCAGGGACGATCACCTCCCGATCCGCCCGCATGAGCTCGAAGTCTTGCGAGCCGAGATAGCGGACGACGGCGTCGAGCAGGTCCCGTAGCTCGCCGTGCTCCCGTGCGGCGCACGCGACGGTCAGCGTCGAGCGCTGCCAGAGGTCGTGGTGGTCGACCTCGGCGACTGACGCGCGGAACCGCTCGTGCAGGTGAGCCTTCGTCGACTTCACGTACTTCCGCTTGCCCTTGAGCGACCCGTTCTCGGGGAAGTGCAGCTCGACCGTGAGGATGCCCACGTAGCCGGTCGCCACGGGCGCGAGCGCGCTACTCGTCGTCGGCCGGCGGCGGCGCGCTACCGGGTGCCTCGTCGAGCTCGGTGCGCTCCACCTGGCGCGTCTCGTAGGCCTCGAGCACGTCGCCTTCCTTCACGTCGTTGAAGCCGTCGAGCAGGATGCCGCACTCGAACCCCTCGCTCACCTCGCGCGCATCGTCCTTGAAGCGCTTGAGCTGGGCGATCAACGTCTCGTAGACGACGGTGCCGTCGCGCACAACGCGCACCTGGGCGCCGCGGCGGACGACACCGCTCGTGACCATGCAGCCAGCGATGGTACCGAGCCGCGAGACCCTGAAGAGCGCGCGCACCTCGGCTTCTCCGAGGGTCTCCTCCGTCTGCACCGGCGAGAGGAGCCCTACCAGCGCTTGCTGGATGTCCTCGGTGAGCTGGTAGATGACGCGATAGGTCCGAATGTCGACGCCCTCCCGCTCGGCGAGCTGGCGGGCCTCGCCGCTCGGACGGACGTTGAAGCCGACGACGAGCGCGTCGGAGGCCGACGCCAAGTTCACGTCGTTCTCCGTGATCCCACCGACTCCAGTGTGGATCACGTTCACACGCACCTCGGTGTGCTGGATCTTCTGCAGCTCGCCGAGCAGCGCCTCGACGGAGCCCTGGACGTCGCCCTTCAGGACGATGTTGAGGTCCTGGACCTCGCCTGCCTGCAGGTCGTCGTGGAACGTCTCGAGCGAGACGCGCCGCCTGGGCCGCTGGGCGTGCTGCTCGCGGCGGAGCCGCTCTGCGCGCACGTTCGCGAGGTGCTTGGCCTGGCGCTCGTGTTCGACGACACGGACGAACTCGCCGGCGGTCGGCGGATGGTCGAAGCCGAGGATCTCGACGGGGTCTCCGGGCCGTGCCTCCTTCACCTTCTCGCCGCGGTAGTCGTACAACGCGCGAACCTTGCCCGAGGCGTCGCCCGCGACTGCAGCGTCCCCGACGCGGAGGGTCCCCCGGTGGACCAGCACCGTCGCCACCGGGCCGCGGCCCACGTCGAGCCGGGACTCGATGACGACGCCCGACGCTTCGGCGCCGGGGTTGGCCCTGAGGTCGAGCTCGGCGTCCGCGACGAGCAGGATCTTCTCCAGGAGGTCGCCGAGGTTCTCCTTCTGCTTCGCCGACACCGCCGAGAACTGTGTGGTGCCCCCCCAGTCCTCGGGCTGGAGCCCTTCGGCGGCGAGCTCGCTCTTCACGCGGTCGACGTTGGCGTCCGGCATGTCCATCTTGTTGACGGCGACGACGATGGGCACCTCGGCCGCGCGTGCGTGGGAGATGGACTCCTTGGTCTGCGGCATCACTCCGTCGTCGGCGGCGACGACGAGCACCGCGACGTCGGTGACCTTCGCGCCGCGCGCGCGCATCGCCGTGAACGCCTCGTGCCCCGGCGTGTCGAGGAACGTGATCCTCCGGCCGTCGACCTCTGCCTGGTATGCGCCGATGTGCTGGGTGATCCCGCCCGCCTCGGTATCGACGACGGACGTCTCGCGGATCGCGTCGAGCAACGTGGTCTTGCCGTGGTCGACGTGGCCCATGATCGTGACCACCGGAGGACGTGGGACCAGGTCCTCGTCGCTGTCGTCGTACTCGGCGGGCTCGAGCTCCTCCTCGGCAGCGTGCTTGATCGTGATCTCGCGGTCGAGCTCCGATCCGATGACTTCCACTTCCTCGTCGGAGAGCGACTGTGTCGCAGTCCGCATCTGGCCGAGCGACATGAGGATCTTGATCAGCTCGGGCATCGGCACGCCGAGAGCCTGCGAGAGGTCCTTGACGGTGACACCCGACTCGACCGTCACCGGCCCGCTCGGAGGCGGCGCAGGCGCCTGGCGAGGCTGGGCGGGTGCGCTCGAGCGATCGCGCGCCTGGCGCCCCTGGCTGCGCGCTCCCCCGCCCTCGATGACCACACGTCGCTTGCGGCCGCCTGGGCCACCTCCGCGAGGGCGAACAGGTCGATTCGGTCTATTGCGTCCGTCGGCCATCGGTGGTCAGTGTAGTGGGGTCGTCGTCGTCATCCGAGCGTCGCAGCGGGAGCTACCCGTCGCTCCGCGCCTCCTCTTCAGCGAGGGCTTCCTCGAGCTCGGCGCCGGCTTCGAGGTCCCCGGCGAGGGCCTCGCTCGCGACCTCCTCGACGACTCGCTCCGGATCGTCGGCGTCATCGACGCCCATATCGCGCCCCGCGTGCTCTTCCTCGACGACCGCCGGCACGGCGGCGGCGTCCAGGTCCTCGGCCACCTCTACCGCAGTCCCTTCGACCGCGGTCAGGGCCTGGTGCGCCGGCACGCCGCAGTACCGCGAACCCGGCAGCGACGCGTTCGGGCAGCGCTTCCCGTTCGAGAGAACTGCCGCGCAGCGACCCGAGAAATCCTCGCCGTCCTCGGAGCCTGCGTAGGCGGCATCGGCCTCTGCTTGCGCGAACTCGGCCTCCGACTGGATGTCGATCTTCCAGCTCGTCAGGCGGGTGGCGAGGCGCGCGTTGAGCCCTTCCTTGCCGATCGCGAGCGCAAGCTGGTCGTTCGGGACGATGACGGTCGCCTCTCGCGTCTCGTCGTCGATGTAGACCTCCCGCACACGCGCGGGCGAAAGCGCCTTCGCAACGAACCGAGCCGGCTCGGTGTTCCACGGGATGATGTCGATCTTTTCCCCGCGGAGCTCCGAGACCACCATGCGCACCCGTGAACCGCGTGGGCCGACGCAGGCACCGACCGGGTCGACGCCCTGCATGTGCGACTCGACCGCGATCTTCGACCGGTAGCCGGGCTCGCGCGCGACACCGCGGATCTCGACGAGACCGTCGGCGATCTCGGGCACCTCGAGCTCGAAGAGCGCACGAATCAGCTCTGGGTCGCGGCGGGAGAGGATCACCTGCGGGCCCTTCGTCCCCGATCGCACCTCGGCGATGACGGCCTTGATGCGGCTTCCCTGCTCGTAGCGCTCGCCGTCGACTTGCTCCGAGCGCGGCAGGAGCGCCTCGACGCGGCCGAGGTCGACGAGCACGTTGTTGCGGTCGCCGGCCTGCTGCACGATCCCCGTGACGACCTCGCCCTGGCGATCGACGTACTCCTCGTACATGATCGCCCGCTCGGCCTCGCGGATCCGCTGCTGGATGACCTGTTTCGCGGTTTGCGCCGCGATTCGACCGAAGTTGTCCGGCGTGACGTCTGTCCGCACGATCTGATCCGGGGCTACCTGCGACCAGTCGAGCTCGAGATCGTCGTCGGCGACGAGTGTGTGCTGCCGCTCACCCGTCTCCTCCTCGATCAGCTCGAGCTCGGCGATGCGCGCCTCGCGAGCCTCTTCGAGCAGACGTACCTCGATGTCCTCGGGAATCTCGATCCCGTAGACGCGAAACTCGCCGTCACCGTCGAGCTTGACCTCGGCATGGCGGGTCGCTCCCGGTGTCTTCTTGTAGGCGGCTCTCAGCGCGTCTTCGAGGGCGGTGATGAGGACGCCTTCGTCGATGCCCTTCTCCTTCTCGATGGTCTGGATGCCTTCGAGGATCTCTTGGCTCATGTCGTCAACCCCTCGTCGATCAGATTGCCCCGCACGATCGCGTCGAGCGGGATTCGCAGCGTCGTGCCGTCGTCGGCCTCGATGCTGACGGTGCTCTCGTCGGTGCCAGAGACGACACCGCGCACTCGCGTCTTCCCGTCGATCGCGACCTCGGTACGCACGGAGACGCGACGCCCGACCGCCGACGCGAAGTGCGCCGGCTTTCGCAGCGGGCGCTCCGGGCCGGGAGAGGACACGTCGATGGTGTAGTCGGCCCGGTAGGCGTCGAGGACGCGGGTCACCTCCGCGCAGAGCGCATGGTCGACTCCGTTCGGGTGATCGACGTAGACGCAGAAGCGACTCGGTGACTGCAGCTCGACCGCCAGGACCTCGGCTCCGGGTACGCGCTGCTCGACCGCCGGCGCGATCTCGCTCTGCAGAGCCCGTTCTCGTTGGTGGGTCGCCGTCATCGCTCCCTCATAAAAAATGGGCGCCAGGCGCCCATTTCTCCGAACCGGTGAAATGTGGTGCGTTCAGGATAGCAGTGTCGGGCGCTCATACCGCACTGCGCGTGCACGCGCTCGGCCTGCGAATCGCCGGTCGGGGACGCCCAGCACTCCGCATTCGGACTGTCGCCTCCGATTCCCTCTTGAACGGACCGCCGTCGAGCGAACCGTCAAGCGTCCGCGTTGACGCTGCGCGGCGGCCCGCAACGTGACATCTTGAGACCGGCTCAGAGTCGATGTTCGGAGCCGGCGGGTGACGTTGTAGGCCGCCACCGGCCAAGGGCGAGCCGCTGCTGGTGGCGAGTCGGACGTCTACGCATCGAGAACGATGGTCACCGGGCCGTCGTTCACGAGCGCGAGCTCCATCCTCGCGCCGAAGACACCGCGGGCGACGCGAGCTCCTTCGCCCTCCAGGGACGCGCAGAACTCCTCGAAGAGAGGCCGGGCATGCTCGGGCGCCGCCGCGTAGGCAAAGCTCGGCCGGTTTCCCTTGCTCGTGTCGGCGATGAGCGTGAACTGGCTGACGACGAGCGCCTCGCCTCCGACGTCGATCAAGGAGCGGTCGAGACGCCCCGCGTCGTTCTCGAAGATCCGAAGCCGCGCGACCTTGCCGGCCAGACGCACGGCCTCGCTCACGGTGTCGCCGACCCCACGCCGATGAGGACGACGACGCCTTCCGCGGTCGCGGCGACCACCTCACCGTCGACCTCGACCGACGCTTCGCGTACCCGCTGGACGACCGCACGCATCCGGTGATTCTCGCCGCGGTAAAGGACAGGAGCCAATCGGCCGATAGAAGTCGCGATGGAAGCCGCACCGCATCCCTGGCCCGCACTCGGGGTCCTGCTCGTGCGCGACGGCCTTGTCGCGAAGGAAGAGCTCGAAGCGATCCTCGACGAGCAGCGAGACGCTCGCCACTCGCGCGTGTCGGGTCATCAACTCGGCGAGATCCTGGTCGCGCGCGGCGTGGTCACCCCGACTCAGGTCGCGAGACTGGTCGCCGAGCAGTACGAGCTTCCTTTCCTGGATCTCGAGCCGTCCGACATCGACCTTCGAGTGGCGCGCCTCCTCAGCGAAGCCACCACACGACGACTCTCGGCGGTGCCGGTGCGTAGCCGTCCGGACGGCTCCTGCCTGATCGCGATCGCCGAGCCGGCGACCGTCCTCTTCTCGGACGAGCTTCGCCGCGCCGTCGGATCGACTCCGCACTTCGCCGTCGTCGGCCCCGAGGCCATCGAGGCCGCGATCGAGCACGTGCACACCCGTCGTCAGGCGCGACCGGCGCCTGCCGAGACGGCGGATGACGACAACGACGCGCGAGGCGTCGTCGTCGAGCTTCGCGCCGACGGGCAGACGGACACGTCGACACCCGAGCCAGGGGCGCCAACGCATCACGGGCCTCCGCTCGGCGCTCTGCTGCTGCGAGAAGGAATCGTGAGCGCGGAGGAGCTGGATCGAGCACTGACGCAGCAGAGCCTCTCGACGAGCTGGCGGCTCGGCGAGATCCTCGTCGACCGGGGAGTCGTGACTTCCGGTGTCGTGGCACGGCTCATCGCCGAGCAGTACGAGCTTCCCTACGTCGAGCTCGAGAAGCTCTGGGTCGAGCCGGCCGTCGCGGCGCTCCTTCCGCGGGAGATCGCGCGCGAGTTTCCGGCCGTGCCCATCTCGAAGAGCCCCGACGGGGCGCTCGAGGTGGCGATCGCCGACCCGACCAACGTGTATTACTCGGACGAGCTCCACAACGCACTCGGTGTCCAGCTGACGTTCGTCGTAGCCGCGCCGGATGCGATCGACGCACTCCTCGAAGCAACCCACACCACGGCTGCTCTCGTCCCCGTCCAGCCCGACGACGAGACGATCGAGCACGAGCCGGCCGCACCAGCTCTCGACGTAGGCGATTCCACGCACTCGATCGAGGCGATTGAGCAGGTCGTCGTCGAGACGGAGCTGCTGCCCGAAAGCATCGAGGAGCCAGAGCCGTTCGCCTTCGAAGATCACCCCGTCGAGATTGCGGTCTCCTCCACGGCGGACGAGCCCGCCACCAGCCACGAACGTACCCCGTGGTTCATGAGATGGACGAGCGAGAACGCCGACGATCCCACCGAAGCCGTCGAGCCCGGGCTCGACCAGCTCGTCGAGGAGCCCGAGACCGGAGACGCGGCTGAGGAGCCTGAAACCGGCGACGCGGCTGAGGAGCCTGAAACCGGCGACGCGGCTGCGGACGACCTGACCGCCGCTCTGCTCGCCGAGGTGAGCGAGAGCCACGAG
Organism: Actinomycetota bacterium; assembly: GCA_020029615.1. Lineage (GTDB taxonomy): Bacteria > Actinomycetota > Thermoleophilia > Gaiellales > Gaiellaceae > GMQP-bins7. Next base: position 17,638 of record JAIBJO010000037.1, on the reverse strand, counting down.
CTGGCCGAGCCGACGGTCGACTCGGAGCCCGAGGTCCCACTCGCGCTCGTCGTGCTCGAGCACGCCGACGAGCCGTCCCAGACCGAGGTGGAGAGTGCCGACGAAGCGACGTCGCTCGACCCGCCGTTCGCGCTGGCCGAGGTCGAACCGAGTCACGAAACGCCGACTCCGTCCGAGCCCGAAGTGCTCGGCGCGCTCGACCCAGACCAGTCGACCGCAGACACCGACGATCTCGACTCGGCCATCGAGGAGGTCGTCACCGTAGGCGCTTCGGCTGTCCACTTCTCCCCGCAGGGCGAGTGGTACACCGTTCGCGCGCGGATCGACGGGCTCGTTCGTGAACTCGGAGTAGCTGCGCGCGAGGACGTGGACGCGCTCGTCGAGCGTGTCGAAGCGTCCGCCACCATGCGCGTGAGCGTCGTCCCGACGAAGCAGGGCAACAGGGTCGTCCTGTTCCCGCACGAGCTGGCAGGGCCCGCACGCACGCTGGCCGAGCTCGGCTTGACGAGTCCGGCCGAGGACACCGTTCGCTCGGCGCTCGAGACCCCTGCCGGCGCCGTCGTCGTATGCGGCCCCGTCGGAAGCGGCACGACGACGACGCTGTACGCGGCGCTCGAGGCGCTCACGGCACCCGAATGCGTCGTTGCGTCGATCGAGGACCCGATCGCACGCGTGGTCGACGGGGTCGATCAGGTCGAGGTCGATGCCTCGAGCCGCGCGACGCTCGCCGACGGCCTGCGACTGCGTCTGGCCGGCGATCCCGACGTGGTGCTGGTCGGCGAGGCTCGCGACCTGGAGACCGCGGACCTCGCATTTCAGGCTGCGTTCGAGGGTCGTCGCGTGCTTGTCGGAATGCGCGCTCCGAGTGCCGCCGTTGCCGCGCGTCGGTTGCTGGACCTGGGCCTCGATTCGAGCATCGTCGGTGCCGCCGTTACGTGTGTAATCGGTCAACGTCTGGTGCGTCGCGTTTGCGACGACTGCCGTGAGACCTACTACGCCTCGGACTCCGAGCTAGCCGATCTCGGACTGCCGGTCGAGGGCGGCGGCCCTCGCCTCCTCGCTCGAGGACGTGGCTGCGAAGCCTGCGGCGAAACTGGTTTCCGTGGCCGCGCCGGGCTGTTCGAGATCCTGACCATGACGGACGAGGTTCGTTCGCTCGTCCTCGACGGAGCTTCCGCCAACGAGCTCCAGCGTGCCGCCGTGGCTGCAGGAATGCAGACGCTGCGCGAGGAGGGCGTTCGCCTCTGTCTCGAGGGCGTCACTACGGTGGCCGAAGTCCGGCGCATCCTCGGCGCCGCCGGCTAGCGATCTCCCGAGAGCCCTGGCTCAGTCGAGGGAGTCGCCGTCGGTGCTTGCCCGCGGGCGAAGCGATCTGGCGATCTTGATGTGCGGAGTCGCCTCCTTGCGTCTCCCCTGGTTCACGAGCGCGCGTCCCAACGCGTAGTGGGCGAACTCGTCGGCGGGCGCAAGCTCGACGAGTGCGCGGAACTCGCCCTCGGCCTCCTCCCAGCGGCCGATCCGGAAGTAGGCGATCCCCAGGGCCTCCCGGATGGAGCGAGACTGCGGCTCGCGCTTCTTCGCCTTCTCCAGAGGCACGGTAGCCTGGGCCGGCATCCCGCTTCGCAAGTGCTTGCGGCCGAGCTGAAAGAGGTCATAGGTCTCGGTCAGGGCGTACCACCGCCTCGGAGAGACCTCAGCGAGACGTCGTCGCCGGCGAGATCCGCGCCGCTGGTGTGCTCACGCCGCGGCGGCCGCTCGCGGCGCGTCAGGTCGCCCCGACGGAGTGCGGCCACGGCTTCGTCCGAGTCGGACGCGAAGGAGCACTCCTCCGCGAACCGGCCGAGCGTGGCTCGAGGCGCCTTCACCGCTCGCTCGAGGTTGGCGACGACGCGTGCCACGACGCCCGTCGTGGCGACGGGCGTGACTGCCCCGTCCGCGCGCGTGGCGTCGGTCATCTCTTCGAGAGCACCCGCTCCACCTCGTCGAGAACTGCAGCGGCGATCGCGCGCTTGGACGCCTTCGCCACCTCGCGCTCGCCGTCGTCCGAGATGAGGACGACCTCGTTGTCGGGGGCGTCGAATCCGATGTCGGAGCGACTGACGTCGTTGAAGACGAAGAGATCCGCGTTCTTGGCCCGCCGCTTCTCACGTGCGCGCTCGAGCCCCGAGCCTGCGCCGTCGGCCGCGAAGCCCACGATCACCTGGTCGGGCCCGCGAGCGGCTCCGAGAGCCGCCAGGACGTCGTTCGTGGGCGTGAGCTCGACCGTCCAGGGCGCGCCGTCCTTCGGCCGCTTGGTCGCTGCAGGCGCCGGCGGCCGGTAGTCGGCCACCGCCGCAGCCATGACGATCACGTCTGCGTCGCCACGCGCGAGCGCCTCCCGTTCGAGATCTCCGGCCGTCGGCGTCTCGACGACGGTGACCCCGGGGGGCGCAGGGACGGCGAGGTTCGCTGCGAGAAGAGTCACGTCGGCGCCCCGGCTACGCGCTTCCTCGGCCAGGGCGACACCCATACGACCCGAGGAGCGATTGCCGACGTACCGAACCGAGTCGAGCGGCTCGCGCGTTCCTCCGGCCGAGACCAGGACGCGCTTGCCGCGCAGCGCTTCCGAGGGGCGAGCGAGGGCGATGAGGAGCTCGTCGACGCGGGACATGATGTCTTCCGGCTCCGCCATGCGGCCGGTCCCTTCCTCGCCTTCGGCGAGCTGACCCTCCATCGGGCCGACGAACACCACACCGCGGGCGCGAAGAGCCGCTACGTTCTCCCGGGTGGCGGGATGCTCCCACATGCGCGTGTTCATCGCAGGCGCGACGAGCATCGGCCCGGTGTGGGCGAGCGCGGCCTCGGTCAGAACGTCGTCGGCGAGCCCGTGCGCAAGGCGCGCGAGCGTGTTTGCGGTGAGCGGCGCGACCGCGAGAAGATCGGCGCGGCGCAGATGCGGATACGGCACGTCACCTCGCGGCTGCCGAGCGAGCGCGAAGAAGGTCTCCGCCGATACGAACCGCTCGGCGCCTGCCGTCACGAGCGGATAGACCTCGTAACCGGCTCGCACGAGCAGCCGGACGAGGGTGCACGCCTTGTAGGCCGCTATCCCCCCGGTCACTCCGAGCAGGACGCGTGCCACGAGCTACCCGCTCAGGCGGGAACGTGGTACGTGATCTTCCCGCGGGCGATTTCTTCCATCGCCATCGTGAGGTAGTTCTTCGAGCGGGACTCGATCAATGGTGGAGGCGCTTCGTCGAAGCCCATGCCTTCGCCGAGCTGATGGTGGTAGTTGTTGATCTGTCGCGCGCGCTTGGCCGCGACGATCACGAGCCCGTAGCGGGAGCCGTCGACCCTGCTCAGGAGATCGTCTATGCGTGGGTGGATCATGGACGGCTCATGGTACCTACGCGAGCGAGCTCACACGTCACGATCGCAGCAAGCACGCCCGTAGCCCGCTCGAGGTCGTCGTTTCGAACCATGTAGCGGAAGCGATGTGCCTGCTCGAGCTGCTGCCGCGCGAGCTCGATCCGCTCGCCGATCTCGCCCGTGCTCTCCGTTGCACGCGCTCTGAGTCGCCGCTCGAGCTCGGTCACATCCGCCGCGATGAAGATCGTGACACTCCCGAGGACGTCCGCCTGCACCGCAAGCGCTCCCTCGAGCTCGAGCTCGAGCACGCAGACCTGGTCGTCGTCGGAGATTCGGTCGATCTCCGAGCGAAGCGTCCCGTAACGACGCCCGGAGACGTACGGGACGTACTCCAGGAACGCGCCCACCTGGACGCGGCGCGTGAACTCCTCGTCCGACAGGAACCAGTAGTCGTGCCCGTCGATCTCTCCCGGCCGCTGCGCACGAGTCGTGGCGGAGACGGCTATCTCGAGTCCCGACACGCGCTCGAGCAGACCCTTGATCAGCGTCCCCTTGCCCGCGCCCGAAGGCCCTGTGATGACGAAGACGGGCCGCGAAGGCACCGCCCGTCTAGGAGCGGTGGTTGAAGAGCTCGACGAGCTCGGTCCGCTGGCGCTCGGAGAGGCCGCCGACGGTCTTCGACTGGCTGATCCTGCACTGGTTCAGGAGACGTGCGGCCTTGACGCGCCCGAACTTCGGGACCGCCATGAGCATGTCGAAGACCTTCGCCGTCGAGACGTACTCGGGTGGGTCGAGCAAGATGTCCTCGATGCTCTCGCGTCCGGCTTTGAGATCTCGCTTGAGCTGCGCACGCCGCACCCGGACGTCGTTGGCCCGCTGAAGCGCCTCCATCCTCTGGTCGAGGGAGCGCGCCGGCGCCTGTGCGTGCGTCTTCGTCGCGACCATGAGCCGGACGAGTCTACCAAGACTCCCTGTCTGGTCAAGCGGGAACGTTTTAGGCCATTTGCAGGGCTTTTTGCGTTGTCTACTTTGCAGACGATCTGCGGCGGGGCGTCGTTTCGGGCACGAAGTCGTGAATCCGCCGCTCGGAAGGCACGCCGGTCGCCGTCGTCGAGCCGTCCAGCTCGGCCCGGATGCGACGCGGCGCCCAGGGGTCCGAGAACAGGATCGTGCCGAGCGCGACACCGCTCGCACCCACCGCCACGAGGTCGAGCACGTGGTCAGCGGACGTCACGCCACCCATGCCCACGATCGGTACGGCGACTGCCTCCGCGCAGGCGTGCACACACGCCAGCGCGATCGGCCGCAGGGCCGGTCCGGAGTACCCACCCACCCCACGACCCAGGCTAGGCCGCCGAGTCCCGGCGTCGAGCGTGAGGCCGCGGATGGTGTTGACGAGCGACAGGCCGTCGGCGCCGGCCGCCTCGACCGCGCGTGCGCTCTCGGCCACGTCCCAGGTCGCGGGTGAGAGCTTCGCGTACAACGGCTTGGTCGTCACCGCTCTTGCGGCCGCGACGAGCTCGGTGACGCTCTCGGCTGCCTCCTCGACGTTCGGGCACGAAAGATTGAGTTCGACGACATCTACCGACGGCTCGTCGTCGAGTCGCTCGCAGACCTCGGAGTAGTCGGAGGCGGCGAACCCGCCCACCGAGACCCAGATCGGCACAGCCAGCTCGGCGATCCTCGGGAGAGTGTCGTGCACGAACGCGTCGATCCCAGGGTTTTGGAGGCCGATCGAGTTCAGCATCCCCGCGTCCGACTCGGCGATGCGCGGAGGCGGATTCCCCTCACGAGGCAGGGGCGTCACGGTCTTCGTGACGAAGGCGTCGAGCTGCGACGCGACGGTGGGCGCGGTCAGCGCATCGAGACACCCGCTCGCGTTCAGAAGTGGGATCCTCACGCGACGTCCCGCAGCACGGGGCCGTCGATGCAGAGCCTCCGGTACCGCCCTCCGACCTCGACCACACAGCCGTAGCACGCGCCGTACCCGCAGGCCATCGGAGCCTCCCACGCGAGCTGCGCGCCCGAAGCGCGGCGGCGAACCGCCTCGAGCATGGGCTCGGGCCCGCAGGCGAGGACGTCACCCGGGTCGTCCGGGAGCAGGTCGGTCACCAGGCGCGGCTCGACGACGACCTCGGCATCCGGCAGCAGGCACGCGACTTCGGCGTGACGGTCGCTGCGAAATCCCAGGAGTGCCGGTGGGTCGCCGAGCGCCTCTGCGAGGTAGGGCAGCGGGGCGATGCCCACTCCGCCTCCGACGAGCAGTGGACTCTGGACATCGAGGTCGAAGCCGTTCCCGAGCGGTCCGAGGACGTGAATCGCGTCCCCCGGCCGCAATGAGCAGAGCGATCGCGTTCCGGGCCCCACCGGCTCGAGCAGGAACGTGAGCCCGCCGGGTGGCGCCTGGCAGAGGCTCATCGGGCGCGGAAGAGGTCGTCCAGGAGCCTCGAGCATGAAGAACTGCCCCGGCACACCGGGCTCGAGCTCGCCTCGCTCGAGGCGTAGCAGCGTGTACGGCCCGATCTGCTCCGCTCCGAGAACGTCGAGCCGTTCACGGCGAGCCTCCCGACCGCCTAGTGACACAGTGTCACAAGGCATCGCAACTACGCCTCGATTCCGATCCGCTCCTGCAGGGACAGAGCCGACTCCGCGCGCGCGTTGGCGATCGCGTGGACCGCCGCCGCGGCGCCCGAGATGGTCGTGACGCAGGGCACACGTGCCGCGAGTGCCGCCTCGCGAATGAGGTAACCGTCCGCACGGGCGCCGCTTCCCTGGGGCGTGTTGATGACGAGGTCGCAGCGACCACGCCGCACGAGGTCGACGACGGTTGCCTCACCGTCGCCCGCGTCGGCGACCTTCGCGACTTCCTCGATCTGCAGCCCGGCGGCCCGCAGAGTACGCGCCGTGCCCTCGGTCGCCACGAGCTCGAAGCCGAGCCCCGCCAGCGCGGCGGCGACTGCCACTGCGGCAGCCTTGTCGTCGTCCCGCACCGAGAGGAACGCGGTTCCGGACGTCGGCAGAGGCCGCCCTGCAGCCCGCTCCGCCTTGGCGAGCGCAGTGGGCAGGTCGGCCGCGCTCGCCATCACCTCGCCGGTGGAGCGCATCTCGGGGCCGAGCACGGGGTCGGCTCCCGGGAAGCGCGAGAACGGCAGGACGGCAGCCTTCACGCTCACTTGCGCCGGCCTCGGCACCGGAAGGTCGAGCTCCGCCACCGTCGCCCCCGCCGCGATCCGGCACGCACCGTCGACGAGGTTGACTCCTATCGCCTTGCTCGCGAACGGGACCGTCCGCGACGCGCGCGGGTTGACTTCGAGCACGTACACGGTCGAGTCTGCGATCGCAAGCTGCACGTTGAGGAGGCCGACGACGCCGAGCGCAGGCCCCAGCAGCTTGACGACGCGCTCGACCTCGAGTGCCGCGGTGAGCGTGAGCGACGGCGCCGGCAGGACGCAGGCAGAGTCACCCGAGTGAACGCCTGCCTCCTCGACGTGCTGCATGACCGCGGCGATGTAGACCTCGTTGCCGTCGCACAGTGCGTCGACGTCGAGCTCGATCGCGTGCTCGACGAAGCGGTCGAGGAGCACCGGCCCGCGCACTCTTGCCATCGCCGCCTCGAGCTGATCGGCGTCGTAGCAGATGCGCATCGCGCGGCCACCGAGCACGTAGGACGGGCGAACGAGGACCGGGTAGCCGATGTCCGGTGCCGCTGCGAGCGCCTCCTCGAGGCTCGAGACGGTGGCCCACGGTGGGCAGCGGACGCCGAGATCGCGCGCGAGAGAGCCGAATCGCTCGCGATCCTCGGCGAGGTCGATCGCCTCGTGCGGCGTCCCCAGGATCCGATATCCGGCCGCCTCGATGTGGTGGGCGAGACGTAGTGGCGTCTGACCACCGAACTGGGTGACGACACCCACCGGCTGCTCGCGGTCGCAGACCGCGAGCACCTCCTCGGGGGTGAGCGGCTCGAAGTAGAGGCGATCCGACGTGTCGTAGTCGGTGGAGACGGTCTCCGGGTTGCAGTTGACCATCACCGCCTCGTATCCCAGCTTTCGGAAGGTCTGCGCGGCGTGGACGCAGCAGTAGTCGAACTCGATCCCCTGGCCGATGCGGTTCGGGCCCGATCCGAGGATCACGACGCGGGGCTTGTCGCCGGCAGGAAGCGCCTCCTCCTCCTCGCCCCACGTGGAGTAGAAGTAGTTCGAGGCGGCTTCGACCTCGCCGGCGCACGAGTCGACGCGGCGAAACGCGGGCCGCACTCCCTGCTCGTGGCGGAGCCGGCGCACCTCAGCGCCGCTGAGGCCGAGGACCTCGCCGATCGTATCGTCGCCCCACCCCGCTCGCTTCGCGCGCAGAAGGTCACCAGCGCGCAGCTCACGCTGCGCGTTACCAATCTGTGCCCGGAACCAGGGGTGCAAGCCTTCGGGCAGATGCTCTTCCTCCAGGCTCGCCCACGGAGTGGGCGAGCCTTCCTCGAGCTCCCGCGAGCCATAGGCCTTGAGGAACGCCTCGGTGAAGGTGCGCCCGATTCCCATGGCCTCGCCGACGGACTTCATCTGCGTCCCTAGCATCTGGTCGGCTCCGGGGAACTTTTCGAACGCGAAGCGCGGGAACTTGACTACTACGTAGTCGAGTGTCGGCTCGAAGCTCGCGGGCGTCGTCTGCGTCAGGTCGTTGGGGATCTCGTCGAGCGTGTACCCGACGGCGAGCTTGGCTGCGACCTTCGCGATCGGGTAGCCGGTCGCCTTGGACGCGAGCGCGGAGGAGCGCGAGACGCGCGGGTTCATCTCGATCACGCGGAGCGCCCCCGTCGTGCGGTCGCGCGCGAACTGGATGTTCGAGCCGCCGGTCTCCACGCCGACTGCGCGGATGACAGCGGCTGCCGCGTCTCGGAGCTCCTGGTAGGCCTCGTCCGAGAGCGTCATCTGGGGCGCCACGGTGACCGAGTCGCCGGTGTGCACGCCCATCGGGTCCAGGTTCTCGATCGAGCACACGACGACGACGTTGTCCGCACGGTCGCGCATGAGCTCGAGCTCGAACTCGTCCCAGCCACGCACGGACTCCTCGACGAGCACCTGCCCGATCGGAGACTCCCACAGGCCGCGTTCGACGTGGTACTCGAGCGTAGCGCGATCTTCTGCGAACCCTCCACCGTGACCGCCGAGGGTGAACGCGGGCCGGATCACCGCGGGGAGCGAGACGCCGCCGAGCTCGCCCAGAGCCGTGACGATGCGCGAGGCCGGGACCTCGAGGCCGCACCTGCGCACGGCATGGCGGAACTCTTCCCGATCCTCGGCTCGCCGGATCACGTCGACCGGCGCGCCGATCAGCTCGACACCCAGCTCGTCGAGCACACCGGCGTCGGCGAGGGACACGGCGAGGTTGAGGGCGGTCTGCCCGCCGAGCGTCGGTAGCAAGGCGTCGGGGCGCTCGCGCGAGAGCACCGACGCGACGCTCTCGAGGTCGAGCGGCTCGATGTACGTCCGGTCGGCGAACCCGGGGTCGGTCATGATCGTCGCGGGGTTCGAGTTGACGACGATCGTCCGATAGCCCTCCTCTCGGAGCACCTTCAGGGCCTGGCAGCCGGCGTAGTCGAACTCGCAGGCTTGACCGATGACGATGGGCCCCGAGCCGATCACGCAGATCGACTCGAGATCGCGCCGTGCTGGCATCAGTGGTCTCCCCCGTGGCTGAGCTCCCGGACCCAGCCTTCGAGGATCGGCCAGGCGTCGTGCGGCCCCGGCCCCGCCTCCGGATGGAACTGCACGGAGCGCGCGTCGAGCTCCGGGAAGTCGAAGCCCTCGACGGTCCCGTCGTACAGGGAGACGTACGTCGCCTCGGTGCCTTCCGTCGGGGCGACGGCAAAGCCGTGGTTCTGGCTCGTGACGAGCACGCGCCCGGTCCGACGCTCGACGACGGGGTGGTTGGCGCCACGGTGCCCGAAAGGGAGCTTGAAGGTCTCGTGGCCCGTGGCGAGCCCGAGGAGCTGATGGCCGAGGCAGATGCCGAGGATAGGAACGCGTCGACCGTCACCGCGGCACCTGCGTCCGTGAGACGTCGCAGGATCGAACGCTTCGTGCCGTAGTCGACGACCGCGACCCGCCTCGAGCCCGTATCGCTGAAGACATACGGCTCGGCGACGGACACCTGGGCGACGAGCGCGTGGCCTTCCATCAGCGGCTGAGCGCGAACCTGCTCGAGCGCGTCCGGGACGGGGAGCTCCTCTTCGTCGGCAACCGCGACGGCACGCATGGCGCCGCCGTCGCGCAGGCGCAGGACGAGCGCACGCGTATCGATCTCCTCGAGCCCGACGAGATCGTGCTCGCACAGCCAGCCCGCCCACTCTTGCCCGCCGAGCTGACGCATCAGCGCGGCCTTGGCGTGCGGCTGCGACGACTCTCCGCGCTCCTCGGCAACACCGTAGTTGCCCACCATGGGCGCCGTGAAGCACACGAGCTGCTCGGCGTAGCTCGGGTCGGTGATGGTCTCCTGGTAGCCCGTCATCGCGGTGGTGAAGACGGCCTCGCCAAAGGCGACGCCCTCCGCGCCGACCGAGCGCCCGCGGTAAACGGCCCCGTCCTCGAGGAGGAGGTACCCAGGGGTCATGCGCCGAACACCACCCGTCCGTCGGCGATCGTCGTGACGACGCGGCCGCGAAGGGTCTCGCCGAGGAGCCACGAGTTGGCCGAGAGTGAACGGAAGCCCTCTTCGGTCACCGTCCACTCGGCCTCGAGGTCGAGGACGACGAGGTTCGCCCGGGCTCCGACCTCTACCCGTGGCGCGTCGAGCCCGAACACGCGTGCAGGGCCGGCCGACATCCGCTCGAGCAGCGTCTCCAGAGAGAGCTCGCCGGGCACCACGAGATGTGTATAGAGCGCGGCGAACGCCGTCTCGAGCCCCGTGACCCCGAAGGGGGCCTCCTCGAAGGGGACGTCCTTCTCGTGGCGGGCATGCGGAGCATGGTCCGTCGCGATGCAGGAAATCGACCCACGCCTGAGCGCGTCTCTGAGAGCCGCGCGATCGTCCTGCGACCGCAGGGGAGGATTCATCTTGACGTTTGGATCGAGCGACCGGACCGCCTCGTCCGTGAGTACGAGATGGTGTGGTGTCACCTCACCCGACGCCGCGGATCCCCGGGACAGCGCGTGCTCGAGCGCCGCGACCGACTGGCGTGCGGAGAGATGCATGAGGTGGATCGACCGTTGCTCCGCACCTGCGAGCGCCAGGTCGCGCTCCACCATGACGCTCTCCGCCGTCGGCGGGTACGCGTCCAGTCCCAGCTCCGTGGACACCACGCCCTCGTGGGCGTGCCCTCCGCGGGAGAGCGTCGGCTCCTCGCAGTGCAGCGCGAGCGGGAGCCCCGTCAGCCCACTGTACTGGAGCGCACGGCGCATGAAGCCGGCCGACTCCACAGGGCGCCCGTCGTCGGTGAAGGCAGCGGCGCCGGTCGCCGCGAGCTCGATCATCTCGGTCAGCTCCTCCCCACGCTGCCCCTTGCTGATCGCAGCCATGAACCCGGTAGGCACGACGGCTTCGCCTCGCGCGCGCTCGACGAGTGCGCCGAGAACCGCCGAAGAGTCGACGACGGGCTCCGTGTTCGGCATGCCGAGGATCGCGCAGTAGCCACCCGCAGCCGCTGCCTCGGTCCCCGAGCGAATCGTCTCCTCGTCCTCGCGCCCCGGTGTGCGCAGGTGCACGTGCGGGTCGATGAACGCAGGTGCGACGACGAGCCCGACGGCGCCTCCGGGCTCGATCGCGCTGATGACGCCGTCCGTCACCGTGACGCGCAACGCCTCGTCGATTCCCTGCCCCGGAGCGACGACTCGCCCCTGGACCACGAGGCTGTCGCTCCGGCCGTTCGCACAGAAGAGCGTCATGCCAGCTCCGCGTGCACGGGCTCCCGGACGGCGGCGACGGTCAGGAGGTCGTAGAGCACCGCCATCCGGACGACGAGTCCCGCCCGCACCTGGTCGGTGACGAGCGCGGCGCCCGAGTCGGCGACCCGCGGGTCGATCTCGACCCCGCGATTCATGGGGCCGGGGTGCATGACGACCTGACCGCGGCGGACGCGCTCCGGGCCGATCCCGTACGAGGAGGCGTATTCGCGGAGCGACGGCACGTAGGCCTCACCGGACCCCATGCGCTCGGCTTGCATGCGAAGCACGTACACGACATCCGCGTCGGCGATCGCGCGGATGTCGGTCGACACCGCGCAGCCGAGAGCCTCTATCCCACGGGGGAGGAGCGTCGGGGGCCCGACGACGAGCGCACGCGCTCCGACGAGGTCGAGCGCCTGGACGAGCGAGCGCGCCACGCGCGAGTGGCGCACGTCGCCGACGATCGCGACGTGCAGCCCTTCGAGCCGCCCCAAAGCCTCGCGCATGGTGTGGAGGTCGAGCAGCGCCTGCGTCGGATGCTGGTGCTTGCCGTCGCCCGCGTTCACCACGTGCGCAGCCGTGTTCCTGGCCACCAGCTCGGGGGCTCCGATCGACGGATGTCGCACGACGATGACGTCGGGGTCGTAGGCGGAGAGCGTCAACGCCGTGTCCTTCAGCGACTCGCCCTTGTCCACCGACGAGCCGGCGGAGCGGACGGACATGGTGTCGGCCGAGAGTCGCTTCGCGGCGAGCTCGAAGCTCGTCAGCGTCCGTGTCGACGACTCGTAGAAGAGGTTGACCACCGTTCGTCCACGCAGCGTTGGGAGCTTCTTGACCTCGCGGTCGAGAGAGCCGGCGAGCGCACGGGCCGTTTCGAGGACCCGCTCGACGTCGTCCCGCTCGAGGCCACGGATCGAGAGCAGGTGCCTGCGAGGCGGCGCCGGCGGTCGGAGGTCAGACACGGCTGCCCTCCTCGTCGGGCGCGACGAGGAGCACCCCGTCTTGCTCGTCGATCTCGACGAGCTCGACCTGCACGCGCTCGCCGCGCCCCGTCGGGAGGTTCTTGCCGACGTAGTCGGGGCGAATGGGCAGCTCGCGGTGGCCGCGGTCCACGAGAACCGCGAGCTGGACCCGGGCCGGTCGGCCGAACTCGAGGAGAGCGTCGATCGCCGCGCGGATGGTACGACCCGTATAGAGGACGTCGTCGACGAGGACGACCGTCACGCCTTCGATCGCGAACGGGATGTTCGTCGCCCGGACGATCGGCTGGCGGTCGGGCGGAAGGCCCCCGTCGCGAAGGTGCACGTCGTCGCGGTGAAAGGTGATGTCGAGCGCGCCGACGGGCAGCTCGGCCCCGCTTCGCTCCTCGACGAGCCGTCGGAGCCTCGCCGCGAGCGGTACGCCGCGCGTCTGGATGCCGACGAGCGCGACGCGGTCGAGGCCGGGGCCCTCCGGACCGCCGTGACGCTCGATGAGCTCGTGAGCAATGCGAGAGAGGCATCGTGCGATCGCGTCGGAGTCGAGCAACTGCTTCACGCCGGCGCGATAGGGGACGTGCGTCGTCATCTCGCTCCTTTCCGGCCTCACCGGACCGGGTTAAAGGACTCCGTCAGTCTAGCCGCAACGCGTGACGGCGCCCGCCGCCTACTCGTCGAGGTCGTCGGGCTCGGTGAGCGCCTCGATGGCGTCCCGGGCCTCGTCGACGTCGGACTCGGCGACGAGCACCTTGAGCGGTGGGTCGTCGAGAGCCTCCGGGTCGTGGTCGTCGGACGGCTCGAGCTGAGACTCGATCCCTGCAACCGCGAGGAGCTCCTGGATCTCCTCACCCTCCGCCACATCGCCCGCAAGCGTCACTTGCACGAGCCGGGTCATGTCTCGGCGGACCCTATCGCAGCTCGGGTCGCGCGAGCGCCCGCCCGCACGAGCTCCGGCGAGCCTCGTTCGGGGTACGGGATCTCGATGACGTCGAAGTCTCGCGGCACCTCGGTCGCCGGAAACAGCTCCCGCGCTTCCTCGACGACCTGGTGGCCGAAGTATCGCGTCGATACGTGCGTGAGCGCGAGCAAGCGCACGCCCGCCTCGCGCGCTGCGAGCGCCGCCTCACCCGCCGTCGAGTGGGACGTCTCGCGCGCTCGCTCGCGCTCGTCGGCGAGGAACGTCGCCTCGTGTACAAGCACGTCCGCGCCCATGGCCGCGTCGACGACCGACGCAGCAGGCGCCGTGTCCCCCGTCAAGACGAGCTTGCGCCCGGAGCGGGCGGGACCCAGCACCTGCGCTGGTGTGACAAGGCGACCGTCCGTGAGCGTCACGGTCTCTCCGCGCTGCAGGCGGCCACGCTCAGGGCCGTCCGGAACACCGAGCGCTGCTGCTGTCTCCACGTCGAACCGGCCGGGGCGCTCGTCCTCCACGACTGCGTATCCGATCGCTGTGACGCCGTGCTCGACCGGGAACGCCTCGATGCGGTAGTCGGTCCGCTCGAGGACCGAGCCCGGCTCGAGCTCCGTCGACTCGAGGGCGTAGGAGAGCCGGCCGAAGATGCGCCGGAGCGCTGAGAGCAGGTCGTCCAACCCCCGCGGGCCGTAGACGCGCAGGGGCAGCTCGCGCCCGCGCAAGGAGTACGTCTTGAGCATCCCGGGAAGCCCCAGGTAGTGATCGGCGTGGAAGTGCGTGAGGAAGATCTCCTCGAGCTCGACGAGGCCCACGGAGGAGCGCAGGAGCTGGCGCTGAGTCCCCTCTGCGCAGTCGAAGAGGAGCCGGTCGCCTCCGCGTCGCACGAGCGTCGCCGACAGGGCGCGCTTGGCAGTCGGCATCGAGCCGGACGTCCCGAGGAAGACGACGTCGAGCTCCACGGCGGCCGATTGTAGTCGTGCGCTCGACTTCGCCTGGCTGCCGGTGAGCTCGAGCCTGAGATCCCGCACGCCACCGCACGGCGGACGCCCCGCTCACGGGAGCACCGGGGCCAGCCGTCGCAGCCGGCTACGAAGGACGATCGAGGACGAGGTCGGTGTAGACCATCTCGCCCTTGAACTTCCTCGCGGTCGGGTCCCAAGGGAAGAAGATCGCGTTCCTCCACTCGAGTCGCTCGCCCGTCGGCTCGTGCTCGAGCCATCTCGCCCGATGCGTCGCCGTCACCCGCGCTTCCTCGCACACTCCTTGCGGCCCGATCACGATGTACTCGAGGTCGAAGCGGATGTCCGGAAACGCCGTTAGGAGCTCGGTGTAGAAGCGGGCCGCACCGTCGTGCCCCTCCCACCGGGCCCCCGTGCCCATGACTTCGTAGACGCAGTCCTCGGTGAGGGTCGAGATGAGGCCGGGAAGGTCTCGGTTGTCCTCGGCCAGCGAATGTGTCTTCCAGAGCTCGCGAATCTCGGCGTACTCGCCGAGATCCACCGGACGCCGGAGCAGCTCGAGGATGCGATCGGAGGCCACGCGCCGGTTTCTATCAACCTCGAGCGGCTCGTGATTCGTGAGCAGCTACGGCACCAGGATTCGCTGCCCCGGCACGATGCTCGCACCGTCGAGCCCGTTTCGCGTCTGCAGCTTCCAGACTCCTGCTCGAGGGTCGCCTCCGTAGCTCGCGGCGGCTATCGACCACAGCGTCTCCCCCTGCTTGACGGTGTGGTAGCGCGGTGTCGGCCCGGCACCGGTATCTCGAGCGAGGATCGCCCACAGCACCACTGCGGTGAGGACCACGATGACGATGCGACCGAACACGTGTTCGTACCATAGGCGAACACCTGTTCGCTGTCAAGGTCAGCGCTTGAGAAGAGCCTGACGAACCAGGAGCGTTCGCCGGGTCCGGTTCGACTCCGCCTCGAGCTGGACCGCGACCTCCGCGCGAGTCCGAATCCCGGCGGGCACCGAGACAGCCACGCTCGAGGGGCGAAGCCCTCTGATTGCGGCCGTCTTGCAGCGGGCTCGTGCGGCCAGCCCCGGGAACTGCGGCAGCAACCGCACGCACACCTTCGCGCGGGCATCCTCGCCGACGGCGATGCGCGCCGTCACCTCCGCCGCGTCCGAGCCCACGGCGAGCTCGGCGCCCACGACCTCGCTCTCGGGCTCCCACAGCACCTCGTCTCCGGCGCAGCCAGCCTGCGTCGCGGCGATCGCCGCCTCCACGAGGGCGGCTGCCGGCCGGATGGTGCCGTCTGCACGCTGCAGCGCCGCCTGGAACCCGGTCCTCAGGCCGTCGTCTCGGTATCCGAAGAAGTTGACCTCGGATATGTCGGGGTCGCAAGCGGCCCGGCGGATCAGCCGGTCGTAGATCGCGGCCTGTGTCAGCTCGTCGGTCACGGGAACGTTCTCGAGCCCCTGATATCCGGGCCGCCCCGAGGTGTCGACTTGCCATCCGACCTCGTCGAGGTGGAGTCGCAGCTCTTCCGTGGTCGTCGGCTGCGCGGTTCCGTGGAACGCGTCCCAGAGCGCCTGCTTGATGCGATCGAGGTTCGCGAAGCCGGCGTTCGGCCAGGCGTACCCGCGCTCGAGGGAGTCGGTTGCACGGTTCGGGTACGGATGGAAGCTGAACGCGTCCATCAGCGGCCGTGTGCGACCGCTCGTTCTGTACCAGGCGCCGAGCGCGCGCAGGAACCTCACCGGCGAGGTCGAGACGTTGTTCTTCGCCTGCGGGCGGTCGTTTCCGCGAGGCGAGAGGCCGACACCCACCACGGAGATCTCCGGGTCGACCGCCTTGAGCGTGTCGTAGGCCGCGGCGAGGTACGGCCCGAAGGCCGCAGCCGAGGCATTCGCGCCCGACGGGTCGAACTGCGGGCGCCAGAATGCGGGCTGATTCGGCTCGTTGCCGATCACGAACTGCCTCACCTGTGGATAGATCGAGGCCAGGACGCCGACGTACGAGGCGAACGAGCCCGGGGAGCCGAGCCCGGCTTCGATCTCCTTCGGCGGGTACGGGTAGACGGCAAGTACCACTCGCAGCCCCGAGGCGACGGCGTTCGGGATCACGCGATCCAGCAGCGGCTTGTCGGGGATCACCATGAGCTCGCTGGGCTTGAAGCGCACGCCGATCACCGTCTGCCGAAGGCCGAGGCTCGTCATCTCCGCGTACATGGCCACACCGCCGTCGCCTGAGTGCTTCGCGAAGTCGTCGTTGGCCCCGACGTCCGCGGCCACGCCGACCGACGCTCCGGTCAGGAGCGCCACGGTGAGAGCCGTTGCCGCAGCGAGGAGTCGCATGGAAGACCTTCGCGGGCTCCCCACTGCCCGCACGCCGGTCGCAGCCTAGAGTCGCGCGAGCAGCGCGTCAAGGAGGAGCCCGGCACCGAAGCGCACCGGGTCGTCCGTCGGCAGCCCCGTCTCGGCTGCTACAGCGTCGATCACGTCGCGTGCGTCGTCGTCCCTCGCGATCTCCGCCGTGTTCAGCGCGATGCCGGCGACCTTCGCGCGGCGCGCGGGAAGCGCGATCCGCTCGTGCAGCTCGACGAGCTCACCGAGCGGCGGAATCGGATGCCCGGGGCACCCCTCGATCTCGGTCGAGCCCGCGCGATGACAGAGAACGAACGCGTGCGGCGCCGACCCGTGTACCAGTCCCAGCGTCACTCCCGAGTACATCGGGTGGACCAGCGAGCCTTGACCTTCGACGAAGAGGAGGCTTCCTCCACGCCTTGCTCCCTCGACGACGAGTTGCTCGGCGGCGCCCGCCAGGAAGTCGGAGACGACGGCATCGACGGCGATCCCCCACCCCGCGATGGCGATCCCCGTCTGCCCGGTCGGAACGAAGACGGACTCGAGGCCGCGCCGCCGGGCCTCGAGGTCGAGCTCGACCGCGACCGTCTTCTTCCCGATCGCGCAGTCGGAGCCGACGGTCAGCACGATCTTGGCGTCGACTTCGAGGTTCGCCCCGGTCGGGACGTTCAGGCCCTCGGGCGGCTTGCGCAGGTCGCGCAGCTCGACGTCGCGCCGCCTGGCGAGCTCGGCCAGCTCCGGATCGTCCGAGATGAACTCGTGGAGGCCGCTCTCGACGTCGAGCCCCGCCGCGATGCTCGCCTTCAAGAGCTCGCGCCACGCCGACGGGAACCTGCCGCCCTGGGTGGCCACCCCGACCACGGCGACGGTCGGCTCGTACACGAGGGCATCGGCGACCGTGGCGACGATCGGGATGCCTTCGTGCTCTTCGCCTGCGCGCTTCGAATCGAGGATCGCGACCACCGGGTCCGGTCCGTAGCGGATGATCCCGCGCATCGTCTTCCCGTAGTGCGGGTCGTGCGAGAAGCCCTCACCCAGAACGAGGATGCGGCGACGAGACGTCATGGGCGAAACCTAGAGGGTTGATGTGGGTTTGGGGTGCGTGCGGGGAGGGCATGCACCAAGCAGCGGTGGCGAATCGGTCGGCGTTCAGGCTTGAAGCCTGGATGCCGACCGAGACGGCGGCGATGCGCCGTGTGCAGGCC
This sequence comes from Actinomycetota bacterium, assembly GCA_020029615.1. Taxonomy (GTDB): domain Bacteria; phylum Actinomycetota; class Thermoleophilia; order Gaiellales; family Gaiellaceae; genus GMQP-bins7. The sequence continues at coordinate 15 of JAIBJO010000037.1, read as the reverse complement.
CCCATCCGTGCGTGC
>JAIBJO010000128.1 GCA_020029615.1 Actinomycetota bacterium | reverse complement strand
CCGTCCGAGACGACCGCGTAGTCGGCGAGGAGCATCGTCGCTTTCACGGCCTGAAGGCAATCACATTCGCGGTACTACGATGGCCGAACGTGTCGTCTCGGATCCGTATCGGCCCGGCTCGGTTACCGTCTCGCGAGTCGCCCGAGGCTGCGATAGCTGCGCTTCTCGACTGCGCGTACACAGCGTGCGAGATCGACTTCGAGAGCGGGTTCTGGATGGACTACCCCTTTGCAGCCGAGCTCGGGGAGCTCGCTCGTGCCCACGACATAGCCCTCTCGGTGCACGCGCCTCTGTTCGGATTCATGGGCCATCTCGAGGCGAGCGGACGCAAGTTCACGTCTGCGGTCGGGGCCCTCGACCGCAGCGCGGGCATCGCACGTGCGAGCGGCGCCGAGCTCGTCGTCTTCCATCCCGGTTTCCTTCTCGGGCGCTCTCGGGAGGACGCTATCGACGCCGTCGTCGCTCAGCTCGGAACGCTGCGCGAGCGGCTGGAGGGCAAGGACCGGGCGGTGCCGTTCGGGATCGAGGTGATGGGTCGCGTCCGAGACCTCGGCTCGATCGACGACGTCGTCGAGATCTCGGCCCGCATGCGCTGGGTTCGCCCCGTCCTCGACTTCGCCCACATGCACGCCACGAGCGACGGGCTGTTCCTGGAGCCCGAGCGGTTCATCGAGGCGCTCGCACTGGTCGATACGGTCCTCGAGCGTGACGTGCCGTTTCACATCCACTTCTCCGACATCGCGTTCGCGAACCGCAACGAGACGAAGCACCTGCCCTACGGCGAGGGGACGCTCCGCGCCGAGCCCCTTCGCGACGCGCTCGAGCGCTTCGAGCGACCGGCGACCGTCATCTCCGAGTCGCCTGACGAACGCTCGAGTCAGGCGATCCGCGCCGTCCTGGTCGGAGGCGAGAGCACCGCAAGCCGAGCCTCGTAGGGCGCGGCCTCGTCCGCACGGCCGCGATCGCGGAGGAAGCTCGTCAGCCGCTCGAGCGGCTCGACCTCGAACACCACGAAGCCTCCCTCTCGGGTGAGCTCGAGAGCCGAGTGGAAGAGGTCCTCCGCCTCGCTGTCGCGTCCCTGAACCGCTCGAACGGCGGCGAGCGCCGTCTCGGCGATGATCTTGCACGCGGTGTCCTCCGGGCTGGCGTTTTGGCGGGCCTCGAGCGCGAGCCGCTCCGCCTCGTCGACCTTGCCCAGATCGGCGAGCGTGGCGGCGAGTACCGCCTGGTAGTCGGGAAGCAAGCCACGGTCGCCACGTGCGGCCGTCATGCGGAGCGCCTCGCGAAGCAGCTTTTCCGCCCGCTTGTGGTCGCCTTTGAGCCGCGCGATCGAGCCGAGGTGGAGCAGTGCCGAGGTGCTCGCCGGCTCGACGCCGAGCTCTGCCGCACTAGTCCGGACCTCCTCGAAAACGGACTCCGCTTCGTCGAGCTCTCCCTTGACCGCGAGGAGCCAGCCGTACGTCAAGGTCGTGCTCACCCTGCCGCGAGTGCTGCCGCTTTCCCCGGCGAGCTCCAGCGCCCGGATCAGCAGCAGCTCGGCCTCGTCGAGCTCCAGCCGCAGAATGTGCGTGCGCGCGAGCGCCTGAGCTGCGATCGTCTGCAGATCCTTGCGACCGGCGTCGAGGGCGATCACGTACGCCCGCTCCATGAAGCTGGCGGCGTCGCTCTCCGCGCCCTGCCACGAAGCGACCGCCGCGCGCGTTGCGAGCACGTCGAAATGGGCAGTGGGGTCATCCTCGCTCGCAAGGATCTCGAGTGCCTGATCGACGAGAACTCGTGCCTCGGCGACGTCGCCTTCACGCTTGATCGACGCCTCACCGAGCGCGGTCAGCGCGAGCGCGTGCAGGACGCGCTCGCCCTGCTCGTGTGCCTCGTCTCGAACCTTCGCCATCTCCAGCTCCACAGCGGCCCAGTCCTGAAGCCGCCAGGCCGCGCGCGCCGCGATGTAGCGGGCCGAGAGCGTCGGACGGAGCTCGAGCGCGCGGAGACCGAGCTTGCGGGCGCTCGCATACGCCTCGCGAGCAATGGCACGTTTCGCGGCCTTGACGAGCACCGAAGCCGTGACCTCTGTCAGGTCGGGGGGCGCGGCGCCTTCGAGCTCGATCAGGTACTCGACCGACTGGTCGAGGTGGTATGCACGGATCCCCACCAGCTCGTCACCGGTGCGCTCCGCGAGCCACTCCGCAAAGCGCGCGTGGTACTGGGCTCGTGCGAGCTTCGCCATTCCCGTGTACGCAACCTCGCGGATGAGGAGGTGCTTGAACCTGTAGGCGGTCTCAGTCGATATCGACGAGCGCGGCTCACGAAGGAGGAACTCGCGTTGCAGGAGATCGTCGAGCAGCACGTCGATCCCGTCGACGTCCGGCGAGAGATGCTCGAGCGCGCCTCTCCAGAACACCCGTCCGATGACCGACGCGCGCTGAAGGAGCGTTTTCCGATCCGGCGGCAGGTGATCGATCCGTGCCGCGATGAGCGCCTGCAAGGTGTCGGGAATGCGATCCGGCAAGCCGTCGCCGGCTCCACTCTCGACCAGCATGCGGATCGTCTCCTCGACGAAGAGCGGATTGCCTTCGGTGCGCTCGAGAGCCTCACGAGGGAACGTGGACGGCACCTCGCCCGACGCCCCTGCAAGCTGCGCGAGGAGCTTCTCGACGAGCAGCTCGCTCTCCTCCTCCGACAGTCGCTCGAGCTCGATCGCGGTGGACCTCACGCGACCGCCCCCCCAACCCGGCCGGTTCTCGAGCAACTCCGGCCGCGCGAGACACACGATCAGGAGCGGTGCTCGCACGAAGTCCGCGAGATGCTCGATCAGATCGAGTAGCGGCGGCTCGGCCCAGTGGATGTCCTCGAACAGGAGAATCAGCGGCTGCACCTCGGCGATGCGCTCCATCACCTCGCGCGACGCCCAGGCGATCTCCTGCGGGCTGCGCTCGCCGTCCAGCGCCTCCATGAGACCGGCCGCCAGCCCGAGCACGTCCGCGATCGAATCCTCAGCGCAGCACTCGCGGAGCTTCTCGAACGCCTCCTCGAGCGGATCGTCGTCGGAGATGCCTGCAGCCGCCTTGACCATCTCCGCGAGGGGCCAGTACGTGATGCCCTCGCCGTATGGCAGCGCTCGCCCCATCAGGCAGCTCGCCCGCTCGACGCTGTCGAGGAACTCACGCGTAAGGCGGCTCTTGCCGACGCCCGCCTCACCGTAGATCGTGAACAGGTGAGCACGTCGATCGCGGAGGCTTCTCGAGAAGGTGTTCTCGAGAAGCTCGAGCTCGTCGTCGCGGCCGACTAGGGGAGCACGGGGACCGAGAGGGCGCCGAGGGCCGACGAGAAGGTCGACGACTCGCCAGGCACGTAGCGGAACGTCCATTCCCTTGAGCTCGAGCGGCCCGGCGTCCTCGACCACGAGGCTCCCCGCGGCCAACCGATATGCCGTCGGGCCGACGAGGATCTCGCCGGGCATCGCGGCTTGCTGGAGCCGCGCGGCGAGGTTGACCGCTTCGCCAGTGGCGAACGTCGACTCCGCGTCCTCGACGACGAGCTCGCCGGCCTCGATCCCGATGCGGGCCTGCAGCCCGAGGTCGAGAACCGCCTGCCGCATGGCGACAGCGGCACGGACAGCGCGCTCCGCATCGTCCTCGTGCGTCTGCGGGACCCCGAATGCTGCGAGCACCGCATCCCCGGCGAACTTCTCCACGATCCCTCCGTGCTGCGAAACACATCCGGCGACGGTCTCGAAGAACTGGTTAACGCGACGCCGCACGACCTCGGGGTCGGCACCGGTCACCAGGCCCGTCGAGTCGACGATGTCCACGAACAGCACGGTTGCGAGCTTTCGCTCCATCCTCGAAGTGTAGAAACGACGGCGCGAGTGCCTGCCATCCCAGGTCATGGAGCGAAACGCCTCTAGCATCTCTCCTTCGATGCTCGACCCTTCCGTCTTCAAGGCGTACGACGTGCGCGGCCTCTATCCATCTCAGCTCGACGAGGACGGCGCCTACCGCATCGGGCGTGCGTACGTCGAGCACTTCGAACCGAGAGCGATCGCGGTCGGACGTGACATGCGACTGTCCTCGCCGGACATGGCGCGAGCCGTGATCGAGGGAGCGGCCGACGGCGGCGCGGACGTGAGCGACCTGGGTCTCGTCGGCACGGAGATGGTCTACCACGCGGTCACCGAGCTACAGCTGGAAGGCGGCATTTGCGTCACCGCCTCGCACAACCCGAAGGAGTACACGGGCATGAAGATCGTCCGGCGCGGCGCACTTCCCGTCGGAGGCGACAGCGGGCTCGCCGAGATCCGCGCACTCGCCGAGGCAGGGTTCGCCGACGTCGGACGACGCGGTGACGTGCGGGCCGAGGACGTCTGGAGCGGATTCGTGAGCAAGGTCCTCTCCTTCGTGGACGTCGCGAAGATCCGCCCGCTTCGCGTCGTCGTGGACGCGGCCAACGGAATGGCAGGCGTCATGCTCCCGCCCGTGCTCGAGCACCTGCCACACCTCGACGTCGTCCGCTGTCACTTCGAGCCCGACGGCAGCTTCCCGAACCACGAGCCGAACCCGCTTCTCCCCGAGAACCGGGAGTTCGTCGTCGCCAAGGTTCGAGCGGAGAGCGCCGATCTCGGGGTCGCGTACGATGGCGACGCCGACCGCTGCTTCTTCGTGGACGACGGTGGAGAGTTCGTCCCGGGGGACTTCGTCACGGCGCTTCTCGCAGAGGCCGTACTCGAGCGATCGCCGGGAGCGAAGGTGATCTACGACGTGCGCGCGAGCAGGGCCGTGCCGGCGACGATCGAACGTGCCGGCGGTATCGCGCTCGTCAACCGCGTCGGCCATGCGTTCATCAAGCAGCGGATGCGCAAGGAGGACGCCGCTTTCGCCGGCGAAGTCTCGGCGCACTACTACTTCAAGGACTTCTCGCAGGCCGACACCGGCGTGGTGCCGTTCCTGATGATGCTCGAGCTCCTCTCGCGGAGGGGCCGACGCCTCTCGGAGATCCTCGCCGACTACCGGAGCCGGTACTTCCTCACGGGCGAGATCAACACGCCCGTCGCCGACGTCCCACTGAAGCTCCAGGAGCTCAAGGAGCGCTACGCGGCCGAAGGCGGGCGGATCTCGCACCTCGACGGCGTCTCGATCGACTTCGACGACTGGCATTTCAACGTCCGGCCCTCGAACACCGAGCCGCTCTTGCGCCTCAACCTGGAAGCCCTCTCCGAAGAGCTGATGGTCGAGAAGCGCGACGAAGTTCTCGCGCTCATCCGCGCGTAGGATCGTTTCGTGGGCGAAGCGCTGGAGCTCGGCCGGGTGACGGACCGACGGCCACCGTTCAAGTATTCCGCCCTGGCCCGTGTCTGGTTCTCGGATACCGACGCTCAGGGCGTCGTCTACTACGGGCGCTATCTCCCCTACTTCGACCACGCTCGCACGGAGTACCACCGCCACGTCGCGAGGTTTCGCTGCGACGGGGCGGAGTTCGTGATGCGTGCTCTCGACGTCGAGTACGTCGCGCCCGCCCGCTTCGACGACCTCCTCGAGCTCTTCGTGCGCATTCGCCGCATCGGCACCTCGAGCGTCACGTACGAGTGCGCGGCGTACCGCCTGCCGGACGACCTCGAGATGGTGACGGCGACCCAGACGCTGGTTCTCGTCGACCTCGAGTCTCGGCGACCGATACGTGTCCCCGACGAGCTGCGAGACCGGATTCGGGCATTCGAAGGGATCGACCTCGAAGCGTGAGCACGGACGTCCTCGAGGCGCTCGACGGCATCCTCGCATGTGGCGGCGAGCCCGACGACGTGCTGCGCGAGACTGTCGCGCTGCTCGTGGCGAATTCGGACATCACATGGGCAGGGATTGCTTTCGTCGACGAAGGCGGGCTCGTGCTCGGTCCCACGGCGGGTGCGCCCGACGAGGCTCACCGGACGAGCGCGACGATCGAGTTCCAGGGCACGAAGGTCGGAGAGCTGTGGATCGACGGGAGCGCCGAGCGAGGCGTCGTCCAAGCGGTCGCCACGCGGCTGGCGGGTCACGTCCTCATAGGGTGGGACACCCGCGGCGAGGCGTGGGACCCGTGAAGCATCGAACGTGGGGAGGGGGGCGGCTGCCCCGACCGGTGGGGGTCGAGATCATGCCGCGCGCCCGCCCGAGGGCGAGCGCGCGGCTCCCTTCCCCTCTCCCCACATCTCGTTGTAGTGACGCATTCGGGGGATGCAATCCCTCGAACGAGGTACCCCTCTCGAACGGGGGATCGTCCTCGTTCGAGTGACGCCGA
>JAIBJO010000127.1 GCA_020029615.1 Actinomycetota bacterium | reverse complement strand
GTGGAAAGGCGGCCTGCAGCACCGGGACCCACTGTTCGAGCCCGCTCTCGTCCACCCGCTCGAGGTGCTTCACGTCCATCAGGCCGCCACGCACCTTGACCGTGTTGTCAGCGCCCCGAGCGACGAGATAGAGATCCACGCTCTCCTGCACGCGCTCGGGAGCGAGCTCGGCGAACCGCCGTTCGGCGCCGACGAAGCGCTCTCCGAACGTTCGCCACTCCCAGCGAAAAGCAGCCCTCGGGTTCGTCGGAGTCGTCGCGGTGGCGTTCCGGAGGCGGTGATCAGGCGCTTCGTAGCTGTTCACGACGGGCGGCCTTGTAGGCCCGCTTGGCGGCCTGGTACTCGGCAAGCGCGTCTGGCGAGTCGATGGCACCGAGGCACGGGTGGTCCGGGACGAGCTCCTGCGCCGCCTCGACGCCGAAGCGCAGCGCGAGCACGGAGCCGAGCCCGGTGATCTTCATCGCGCCGAATCCGGGCAGCGCGCCGATCCGGCGCTCGAGGTCGGCAGCGCTCTCGGCCTCGGTCCAGACGCGCTCGGCGTGCCCTCCGTACTCGTCGACGACGACGGCGCAGAGCTCCTGCACGCGCCTCGCCATCGAGCCCGGGAAGCGATGGATCGCCGGCCGCTCGCGGAAGGCTTCCTCGAGGGAGGCGGGATCCATCGACGCGATCGCTCGCGCGTCGAGCTCGCCGATCCGCTGCTTCAGCTTGTACGGGCCTGCGAACGCGGTGGGCACCGTGACCTGCTGATCGAGCGCGAAGCCGATGAGGAGCGCCAGCGGATCGCGTGCGATCAGCTCGTTGGCCGCGTCCGAGTCGGTGAAGTAGAGGGCAGCGGGCACGGCCTGAGTGTAGACCGTGCCTGCCCCTATACCCTGACTGCATGTCCGCGCTCGACGTCTTCTCGGAGGGAACGAGGACGTGGTTCGAGCGCGCTTTCGCCGCTCCGACTCCGGCGCAGGCACTCGGCTGGCCGGCGATCGCGACAGGCGGGCACGTCCTCATCCAGGCGCCGACGGGCTCGGGCAAGACGCTTGCCGCGTTCCTCATCGGGATCGACCGGCTCGACGAGGCGCCGGACGCCGGAACGCGCCTGCTGTACGTCTCGCCTCTCAAGGCGCTCAACTACGACATCGAGCGCAATCTCCGCAGCCCGCTCGCGGGGCTCGGCTCGAAGCTCTCCGTCGGCGTTCGCACGGGGGACACGTCGCCCGAGGAACGCCGGCGAATGCTGCGGACGCCGCCGGACATCCTCATCACGACCCCAGAATCGCTGTTTCTGCTCCTGACGTCGCAGGCTCGGGAGACGCTGCGTAGCGTCGAGACCCTGATCCTCGACGAGGTCCACGCCGTCGCGGGCACGAAGCGAGGCGCGCACCTGGCACTCTCGCTGGAGCGTCTCGAACGACTTCTGGACAAACCGATGCAGCGCATCGGCCTGTCGGCGACGCAGAGGCCGCTCGCAGAGATCGGCCGCTTCGTCGCCGGCGGGCGCGAGATCGATCTCGTCGACGCCGGGGCCAGCAAGGAGCTCGACCTCGAGGTGGTCGTGCCGGTCGAGGACATGCGCGAGTTGGGATCGACGGCCCACCTTTCCGTGCCGCCGCTCGCGGACGGCGTCGAGATGGGCTCCGGTGTCGAGCAGTCGAGCCGATCGATCTGGCCGTCGATCTACCCGGCCGTCCTCGACCTCGTGCGCGCGCATCGCTCGACGATCGTGTTCGTCAACAGCCGCCGCCTGGCCGAGCGACTGGCTCTGCGCCTGAACGAGCTGGCCGGTGAGGAGCTCGCTCGTGCGCACCACGGCTCACTCGCTCGCGAGCAGCGGGTCGTCATCGAGGAGCTCCTCAAAGCCGGGCAGATCCCATGTCTCGTCGCGACGTCGTCGCTTGAGCTCGGCATCGACATGGGTGCCGTCGACCTCGTCGTCCAGGTCGAGAGCCCGAAGTCCGTCGCGCGAGGCCTGCAGCGTGTCGGACGCGCCGGGCACGAGCTCCACTCGGTCTCGAAAGGCCGGATCTTCCCGAAGTTCAGGGCCGACCTCCTCGAGTCGGCGGTGGTTGCGAAGGCCATGCGCGAAGGGGCTATCGAGGAGACCCGCATCCCGCGGAACCCGCTCGACGTGCTCGCCCAGCAGATCGTCGCGGTGTGTGCCGACGAGGAGATCTCCGTCGACGAGCTGCACGAGCTCGTCATGCGGGCGTACCCGTTCTCGGACCTGTCGCGCGCGCAGCTCGAGAACGTCCTGGACATGCTCGCCGGGCGCTACCCGTCCGACGAGTTCGCCGAGCTCCGTCCCCGGATCGTGTGGGATCGGACGGCAGGTGTCGTGCGCGGACGAAGCGGCGCGAGGCGCCTCGCGGTGACGAACGCGGGCACGATCCCGGATCGTGGGCTCTTCGGCGTGTTCCTCGTCGACGGGGGCGGCCGTGTCGGGGAGCTCGACGAGGAGATGGTGTACGAGGCGCGGGTGGGGCAGACGTTCCTGCTCGGCGCATCGACCTGGCGGATCGAGGAGATCACCCGCGATCGGGTGCTCGTCTCTCCCGCTCCAGGCGTTCCGGGTGTGGCGCCGTTCTGGAAGGGGGAGGGCGTCGGTCGCCCTGCCGAGCTCGGCGAGCGCATCGGCAAGGCAAGCCGCCATCTCGTCGCCATGGGCGATGAGATGGCGGCTGGAGAGCTCGAGCGCGAGTATCACCTCGACCGCCGGGCTGCAGCGAACCTCCTGACCTTCTTGCGCGAGCAGGAAGGCGCGACCGGGGTCGTCCCCTCGGACCGGTCGATCGTCATCGAGCGCTTCCGCGACGAGATCGGCGACTGGAGAGTCTGCGTCCTGACGCCGTTCGGCGGGCGTGTGCACGCTCCCTGGGCGATGGCGCTGCGCACGAGGCTGCGCGAGTCGCTCGACGTCGACGTCCAGTCACTGTGGTCGGACGACGGGATCGCGCTTCACTTCCCCGATGCCGACGTGCTGCCTCCGGTCGCCGATCTGCTGCTCGATCCGGACGAGGTCGAGGAGCTTCTCCTCGTCGAGCTCTCACAGAGCGCGCTCTTCGGCGCGCGATTTCGGGAAAACGCCGCGCGTGCGCTGCTCATCCCTCGCCGCAGGCCCGGACAGCGCACGCCGCTCTGGCAGCAGCGCCTGAAGGCGCAGAGCCTGCTCGAGGTGGCGAGGCGTCATCCACAGTTCCCGATCGTGCTCGAGACCTATCGCGAGTGTCTTCAGGACGTCTTCGACCTTCCCGCGCTGCGTGCGATCCTGAAGGGCCTCCAGACCAGGCAGCTCGATCTGGTCGAGGTCGAGACGCCGTCGGCGTCGCCCTTCGCTGCGTCTCTTCTCTTCGAGTACGTGGCCACGTACATGTACGAGGACGACACGCCTCCCGAGGAGCGCCGCGCGCAGGCCCTCTCCCTCGACCGCGACCTCCTGCGTGAGCTGATGGGGATCGAGGAGCTCCGTGAGCTCCTCGACGCGGGCGCGATCGAGGAGGTGGAGCGCTCGCTTCGGCGCACTCCCAGGAACGCCGACGACCTGGCCGACCTCCTCAGGCGAGCCGGGCCCCTGGTCGACGGCGAGTACGACCGCGGATTTGCGGAGACGCTCCTTCGCGAGCGCCGCGCGATCCGGGCTCGCCTCGGGGACGTCGAGCTGTTCGCCGCCGTCGAGGATGCCGGGCTCGTCCGCGACGCCTTCGGGTCAGTGCCGCCGTCCGGCGTTCCCAGGGCGTTCCTCGAGCCCGTCGAAGAGGCGCTTCGCGTCGTGGTCCGCCGCTATGCGAGGACGCACGGCCCATTCACGACCGCCGAGCTGACGAGCCGCTTCGGTCTGGAGCCGACAGTCGTGGCCGCCGAGCTCGAGTCGCTCGAGCGAGACGGCGAGCTCGTGCGAGGGGAGCTCCGCCCGGGAGGCTTGGAGCGCGAGTGGTGCGATCCCGAGGTTCTGAGGCGGATCCGGCGCGCGACTCTGGCGGTGTTGCGACGCGAGGTCGAGCCCGCCGACCAGGCTGCGTTCGGGCGGTTCCTCCCGTCGTGGCACGGAATCGGGAGGCGACAGACGCTGCGGGAGGCGCTCGTGCCGCTGCAGGGCGTGTCACTTCCCGTCTCGCTCTGGGAGAGCGACGTCCTGCCGCGTCGCGTCAACGGTTACCGGGCGGCCGAGCTCGATGCACTCTGTGCGTCGGGCGAGGTGGTGTGGGTGGGAGCCGGGCTCGATCGGGTGGCCGTGTACTTTCGCGACGACGCAGCGGTGCTCGGCATGCCCGCGGCCGAGCCCTCGCCCGAGTCGCCGGCCCACACGGCTCTGCGCGCCGCGCTCGTCCACGGGGCGTCGTTCTGGGCCGAGCTCGTCGAGACCGCCGAGCTCGACGGCGCGGAGGCGCTGGTTGCTCTCTGGGACCTCGTGTGGGCTGGAGAGGTCACGAACGACTCGTGGGCGCCGCTGCGCGCTCCGCGGCGCTACGACGTGCCTCGACCGGATCGGCGCGCCCGGCGGTTCGCTCGCTCGCGTGCGTCCGCCCCGTCACCGACGCAGGGCAGATGGTCGCTCGCGGCCGGTCTCTTCGTGCCAAGTGGATCTGAGCCACGAGGACAGGACCGGCGTGCGCTCGCCGAGCTCCTGCTCGAGAGGCAGGGGATCGTCACCCGCGACGGCGTGCGAGCCGAGGGGATACGCGGTGGCTACGGGGCGGTGTACTCGGAGCTGCGCGGCCTCGAGACGCTGGGCGTATGCCGTCGCGGGTACTTCGTCGAGGGCCTCGGCGGAGCGCAGTTTGCGCTGCCCGGAGCCGTCGAGCGCCTGCGTGAGCTGCGGTCCGCACGGGCGGAGGACGAGCCTGCCGCGCTCGTCCTCGCCGCGGCGGATCCGGCTCAGCCGTATGGGGCGGCGCTGCCGTGGCCTCGACGCGAGGGTGCCCGGGCGGCGCGTGTTGCTGGCGCGTGGGTCATCCTGCTCGACGGCGAGGCTGCTCTCTTCGTCGAGCGGGGTGGGAGGTCTCTCGTGCCGCTGCGCGACCCCGACCCGGAGTGGCTGCGACCTGCACTCGCGGCGCTCGTCACCCACGTGCGGGCCGGTGGAGCGAAGCGACTCGCCGTCGAGCGCTTCGACGGCGTCCCCGTCGCGGAGACCGAGGCGATGACGCTGCTCGTCGAGGCCGGGTTCCTCGCCGGCCCCCGGCGGGCCGTGTTGCGCCCCATCTAGGCGACGCAGGAGAGGCAGCGTGGGTCGCGTACCCGGAGAGGTGCCCGTGCGCGCTCCCCACCTGTACCCGCTCCTTCGCGGATTCGTCCTCGGATCGTTCGTCGTGCTCGGGCGCGAGCTCGAAGAGGGAACAGAGCTCCCGTTCGCGTTCGAGGAGCACGTTCAGCGCGGCGGCCCCGCCCTGTACGAGCTCCGTCCGCTCGTGCGTGTGTTCATCGAGCAGCGCGAGTCGACGCTGCGAGGCCGGGAGGACGCGCGACTCGCGGTCGAGGAGCTTCGGCGCGAACCGGCCGCGGCGATCTTCTCGCAGGCGCACGCCGGCCCTCGTGCCACCGAAGAGGAGGCGCTCTTCCGCACCGTCCTGCTGGGCTTGCTGATCTCGACGGCGGAGGCTTGTGGCGGCTTCGACTGGGACGACGAGTCCTTCGAGCGCGCGTACGCGCTGCTCGAGTCGTCGCTCTTCGGAGAGCATCGTCGCTACGTCGCGATCGCCCCCCTTGCCGGGCTCACGGTCTCGAAGGCGGCCGAGCTCGCGCCCGGGATCGTCGTGCGGCCGTTTGCCGCCGGCGAGCTCTCGACCCACTGGCCCGAGTCGCGAGGCCTCCTTCCCAAGAGCTTCGGGCGCGAGCCTGATCGAACCTGCGTGCTCGAGCTCCGTCAGGACCTCGTCGCCGACGACAGGCCGATCGACGCCGCTGCAGAGATCGCAGACGCGGTCAGCGCGCTGCGGTTGACGACCTCGGCCGCGCTCGCGGCCGGCCCCGTCCTGTTCGAGATGCTCGACGGACGACCGTTCGGGATACAGGCGGTGCTTCCGATCGCCGCGACGCAGCCACCGGGTGAGCCGTCTCGGCTCGACACCTTTCGGGCGCCGATCGCCGTCGAAGTGCTCGCCGCGCTCGGCGACGCCGATGGCGATCCGGGCCTCGCGGAGGCACTCGACCGATGGGAGCTCTCCCTCTTCCAGAACGAGCCGTTTCGCGGCGAGCAGCTCCGGGCGGCGCTCCACGCGCTGTTCGACGAGACCTGGCCGATGCGCTCTTGTGTCCTTCTGGCGGAGGACGCCGCCGGGCGGGAACAGCTCCACGGGCAGCT
>JAIBJO010000126.1 GCA_020029615.1 Actinomycetota bacterium | reverse complement strand
GTCGACGGCCGCTACCGGCGGCTACACCCGCGCCTGCTCGCCCGCGACCTCGTCTTCAGTGCGGTCAGGCCGTAGGCTCCGACCGCCCGAACTCGGCGCGCCGCGCGATGTCGGAGTCGTCGACCATGTGGCCGTCCCGTTCGACGTAGCCGTCCTTGCCGCCGACGACGAAGAGGACGAGATCGTCGGTCTCGCTCGCGTTCGACACGCGGCGTGGCGTGGTGGCCTCGACGTGGCAGAAGCCGCCGGGACCGAGGAGGCGCTCCTCGCCGTCGACCTCGAAGCGCGCTGAGCCGGCGTGTACGAAGTAGAGCTCGTCCTGCTCGTCGTGGTAGTGGTGGAAGCCCTGATACTCCGGCGGATAGACGATCACGTTCGCTCCGAACGCGGTGACGCCGAGCGCGCGTCGCACTTTCCGGAATCCGTAGCCCTCTCCGAGCTCTTCGATCGAGCTGAAGCTGTGTCCCATCCCCGTCAGTCCTTTCCGTCGAGCAGGTGGTCCGCCGTCCGGCGCAACCCTTCCTCGAAGGGCACCCGTGGCTCGTAACCGAGGACGCGCCGCGCTTCGTCCAGAGCTGCCCACGATGCCCGAACATCGGCCTCGCGCGCGGGCTCGAAGATCCTCTCGACCGGCCGGCCGACCATCGCCCCGACGGCGTCCGCCAGGGCGTTGACCGTGATCGATCCGCCCGTGGCGACGTTGAGGATCTCGCCGCGAGCGTGCGCCGCGTCCGCGGCGAGAAGGTTCGCGCGCACCACGTTGTCGACGTACGTGAAGTCACGGGACTGCTCGCCGTCGCCGTAGATCGTGACGGCGTCTCCCGCCGCGATCGCGCGAATGAAACGGGGTATTACGGCTGCGTACTGCGACGCCGGATCCTGGCGCGGCCCGAACACGTTGAAGTACCTCAGGGAGATGCTCTCCATCGCGTAGACGCGGCTGAAACTGGTGCAGAAGCGCTCGGCCGCGAGCTTCGCCACCGCGTACGGCGAGATCGGGTCTGGCGATTGCGACTCGACCTTTGGTAGCTCGCCAGCGTTGCCGTAGACCGAGGAGGACGAGGCATTGACGATCCGGCGCACGCCCTCGTCGCGTGCTGCAAGCAGCACGTTCAGCGTTCCTTCGACGTTGACGGCGGTCGTCGTCAGAGGATCCTGCACCGATCGGGGCACCGAGGGAAGCGCGCCCTCGTGGAACACGACCTCGGCGCCGCGCACTGCCGCATGGACACGCTCGTACGAGCGGAGGTCGCCCTCGACGAGCTCGACGTCGCTCTCGAGGCCGGCGAGATTCGCCCGACTCCCGGTCGAGAAGTTGTCGAGCACGCGCACGTCGTCGCCTCGTGCAAGGAGCGCGCGGACGAGGTTCGAGCCGATGAACCCCGCTCCGCCTGTCACCAGTACCTTCACCGCGCTACCTCGGCGACGACATGGAAGTTGGCGAAGAGCGTTCCAGGGCCTGGCTCGTGCAGCAGCGTCGAGCGCCCGTCGATAGCCCCGGCAGCGGTGTTGATCGCGGCGACCAGGGGCCGGGCGGCGACACCGAGGCCGATGCGGCGGAACATGAGATCCAGGTACATCGAGAGCAGCATGCCGAGACAGGCGGTCGTGCCGGATGCGGGCGTCACCCTAACGGACGCCCACTCGCCGTTGTCGCGGAAGAGCTTCTCGAGCCCGGCATGCGTCCAGCGCCAGTAATCCGTGGGCGATGGGTGATACGCCATGACTCCGTGCGTCGACGTGAGGACGCGGCCTCCCGGAGCGGTGACGCGACACAGCTCCGACACGGCCTTCGACGGGTCGTCGCAGTGCTCGAGAACCTGGCTGCAGAGGACGACGTCGAAGGCGCCGTCGTCGACGGGGAGCGCCTCGACCGATCCCTTGAGCTCCGCGCGCGCGTTGTCGACCGAATCGACCCCGATGTACGAGGCCGCATGGGGTGTGAAGAGCGGTTCGTACGGCTTGGCGCCACAGCCGACGTCTAGCACTCGGTAGCGGCCGAGGGCGTCGTAGGCGTCCGCTGCCTGCTCACCGAGCCAGCGCACGAGGGGCGCGCGCACTGCGTATGTCGGCATCGACTTCGGCGGATCGAGCCGAGGATCAGCCACCCGTCTCCTCCTCGACGGTCGCCGCGCCCGCCGCGGCGAGACCGAGCAGGAGGCAGGTCGCTGCCTGTAGTGGGATCCCGGCGACGACTCCAAGCGAAGCCCACACTCCGGCGAGAGCCATGAGCGCACACAGCACCAGGAGGCCGGTGCCGCCAGCCCAGGGGTTGGGAGCATACGCGGCTGTTCTCCAGGCGAGGACGAGGCCTGCGGCACCGACCGCGAGCAGTAGGAAGATCCCGATCACACCGGCGTCAGCGAGCATCTGGATGTAGAGGTTCTGGATGCCCCACTCGCGACCTTCCGCCGGAAATGCGAGATCGACGACGTCGGGAAAGCGCTCGCGTGCATCGGGAACGTATGGCTCGAAGACCTCCGGGCGCGAGGAGCGTTGCCAACCGACACCGAGTATCGGATTGTCCTGGAAGATACGCAGCCCGATATACGCGAGCACTGTCCGCTGTGAGTAGCTCTCGACTCCCTGCGCCTCGTCCTCGTCGCGGATGCCGACGAACTGGAGGAAGTCGTTGAGCGCCGCGCTGCGGACTGCCGTCACGCCGACCGCCACCACGCCGACCATCGCGACCAGTGCGAGCAACTGACGAGCCGAAGGTGCATACCTGCGGCGGCTTGCAAGCGCGAGCGTCGCGGCTCCGACGGCAAGGCCCGCGGCGGCCGTCACCGATCCTGCCAGCACGAGCCCCAGCACTCCGGCCACGGTCCCGATGAGTGCCAACCGGGGCACCGGGACGCGTCGTCTGCCCACCACGATTCCAGCTGCGCCCAGGCTCGCCGCAAGCACCGACAGGGCGGCGAGGTCGTGGCGCCCGAGAAACGACGGGTAGCGCCAGCCCGCCCGCGACGCCTCGAAGATGTCGATCCCGAAGAACTGGATGAGAGCGACGCTTGAGGCCACTCCCGCCCAGACGACCGTACTCCCGACGACGATGTTCAGATCCGAGGTCCGCCGCACGAGTAACGGCACAGCGACCGCCACCAGTGCGTACTCGCAGAGCTTGAGGAAGCTGACGAGATGATCGTCGAAGCGCGCGTCGTCGAGCGAGGCCGGCCGTAACGTCCCGAATGCGAGCCAGAGCAGCAGAGCCAGGCCCGAGATCCACAGGAACCGTCCCGGTCGCAGCCTCGAGATCCCGATCCGCACGGCGGTCGCGAGAGCTACGACGACGACGGCGATGATTGCCGCGTCCGAAAGACGGACGTCCACGGAAGTCGTTCCCAGCTCGAGTACGTACGTGGGCTGGAACCGCTCGTGGACGAAGAGGAGGGGGATGGTGATCGCAAGGACGAGAGCCCCGACAGCCTCGCGGTCGACGACGTAGCGAACGTTGGACGCCGTCGGCGAGCTCTCGAGCCACGGGATCGGCACCGCGCCACTATAGAAGCGGGCCTCCCGTGGAGATCGCTCCGAGAGGTGCGCTGCCTAGACTGGAATCTCATGTCCTCCAGGGTCTTCCGGCGCCGATCGGCCACGGCTGCGTGGATCTATGCCGCCACCGCGTGCGGCATTCTCGGCACGATCGTCGCGGCGCGCGCCCTGGGCCTCGAGAACTTCGGAGTCTTCGCCACGGCGTTGGCCACCGTCGGCTTCTTCCAGATACTTCTCGACCTGACGGTCGAGGAGTCGCTCACGAAATACGGCTTCCGCTACGTCGCAGCCGGGGATTGGGGGCGGTTGCGGCGGCTCTTCAGGCAGATGCTCCTGCTGAAGATCCTCGGCGGGGCCATCGCGACCGTCATCGTCTTCGGGCTCGCACCGTTTGCCGACGAGATCTTCGGTGCCGACGGCGTCGAGCAGGCTCTGCTCGCCGCCGCACTCCTGCCACTCGTCCAGTCGACCGAGAACGTCGGCGCGACAGCGCTCCTCCTCCACAGCCGGTACGACCTTCGAGCCGTCTACCAGGCGGGATCGGCGGGTCTCCGGTTGATCGCCATCGTCATCGCCGCGCCGCTGGGGGTCACCGAGACGTTGATCGCGATCGTCGCCGCACAGGCTGCCGCCACAGCCGTCATCTCGGTCGTGGGCCGCATAGCGCTCGAGCGCTTCCCTTCGGCTCCCGCGCGACCGCTCGGCGAGGACATTCCGGGAATTCGCTCGTTCGTCTTCCAGTCGAGCGTGGCGACGGGTGTCATCTCCGCGCGCTCGACGCTCGTCCCGCTCGTGCTCGGCATCGTCGCCGGGCCGACCCAAGTAGGCCTCTTTCGGATCGCTCAGACACCGCAGACCGGTCTTGCAGCCGCAAGCTCACCCGCCCGTCTCGTTCTTCTGACCGAGCAAACCCGCGACTGGGAGAAGGGGAAGCGGTCCGGTGTGCTCGCCGGCATCCGCAGCTACTCCAAGTGGGCAGCGTCGGTGATGATCGTCGCGGTGCCCGTCTTCTACCTCGCCATGCCCTGGTTGGTCGAGGTCGTGTTTGGGCCCGAGTACGACGACGCGGTCGCTGCTGCTCGCATCGTCCTACTGGCTGCGGCCATCTACTTCACGATCGGCTGGACGAAATCGCTCCCTGTGACGATCGGCAGGCCGCGCTTGCGGATTCTCACCCACGGCCTGGAGACGCTTGTCGCGATCCCGCTCGTCGCAGTCCTCGGAGCCGAGTGGGGGGCGACGGGCGCCGCTGTCGCCGTACTCGTGTCCACGGCCGTCTTTGCGGCAGCCTGGATCGTCGTTCTCTCGAGGCTTCGAGCCGAGGTCGCAGTCGCGGAGCGAACGCGTGGGGCGGAAGCGCTCCAGCCGTGAGGGTCGCCGTCGTCAGCGGGATCTGGCCACCCGACGCCGGCGGCCCGGCCAGTCACGCACCCGCGCTCGCCGACTTCCTCGTCTCACGTGGAATCGAGGTCGAAGTCGTGACGACTGCGGACGTTGCACCGAAGCCTGCGAGTTACCGAGTAACGTGGGTGTCTCGCCGGTTCCCGCCAGGTGTCCGCCACGCACTGGCCACTCTCGTTATCGCGCGTCGCGCAGCGACGTGCGACGTCGTCTACGCGACGAGCATGCTCCGTCGGGCGGCTCTCGGAGCCGCTCTCGTCCATCGCCCGCTCGTCGTCAAGCTCACCACGGACGAGGTCTTCGAACGTCAACGTCGGAGCGGGCGCTACGCAGGAACGATCGAGGAGTTCCAGCGGGTGGACGGCGGCCTGCGTATCGCCCTGCTTCGGTGGACGCGCGATCGCATGTTTCGCAGGGCGTGCCACGTTTTCGTTCCGAGCGCCTACCTTCGACGAATCGCGCTCGGTTGGGGACTCGACCCGGACCGAGTCTCGGTGCTCCCGAATCCCGCTCCGAACCTCCCGGCTCTTCGCTCCAGGGACGAGCTACGGGGCGAGCTTGGCATGGACGGGTGCATCGTTGCCTTCGCCGGGCGTCTCGCTGCTCCCAAGGCGCTCGACGTCGCCCTCGATGCCATCGCGCACTGCGACGGAGTCACGTTCGTCCTCGCCGGCGATGGGCCCGAGCGCGCGCGACTCGAAGCGCGAGCACGCAAGCTCGAGCTGGGGCCAAGGGCTCGCTTTCTCGGCGGCACTTCGCGCGGTGACGTCCTGAGGCTCTTTCGCGCGGCCGACGTAGCACTTCTTTCGTCTGCCTGGGAGAACTTTCCGCACACGGTCGTCGAGGCGCTCGCGGTCGGGTGCCCGGTGATCGCGACTGCCGTGGGCGGTGTTCCGGAGATCGTTCGTGACGGTGAGAACGGACTTCTCGTGCCGCCGAACGATGCAGATGCACTCGCGGAGGCGATCAATCGGTTCTTCGCCGACGGCGAGCTTCGACGGCGACTGACAGAGGCTGCGCCGCGGTCTGTGGCCGCGTACACCGAGGAGGCGGTCTTCACGCGCATCGAAGAGGAGCTCATGCGGGCGACGAGACGATGAAGCGGCGGCTCCTCATGGTCGGCCGCACGCGTTACTCGCTTCCGCTCTCGCCGTCGCTCGAGCGAAAGTTCGCCGCCCTGTCGACGGAGCTCGACGTCCGAGTGCTGGCGACCGCCTTAGGCGGTCGCTATGAAGACCCTCGATTCCGGCTCGTGGGCGGCGTCAGGCCGCGCCTGCTCGACGGTCCCCTGTTCTACGCCCTGCTGCCGTTGCGCGTCGCGCGTGAAATCCGCGAGTTCAGGCCGGACGCCGTTCTGGCACAGGGCGCTCAGGAAGCTGCGCTCGTGACCCTGGGGAAGAAGCTGGCGCGCATGCCGACCCGC
>JAIBJO010000036.1 GCA_020029615.1 Actinomycetota bacterium | reverse complement strand
CAGCACAGGGATCAGCGCGAGCGTCGCCGCGAGTACGAGCGGCTCAAACGGTGTGTGGACTCGCCCGGACTCGTCCTGGCTCCACATGGGCTGTCGGTTCGCCGCTCGGCGCTCGATCGCTCGGCGGGCGCGGACGTGGGCGTGGGCGTGGGCGTGAGCATCCTCGGTCAAGAACGTATGTTCGCGTGGCACGGGGCTTGGAAACAAGGCGACGGTATCCGGGAATTCGCTGATGCAGACGCGAACGCGCCGCGCCAACCTCGTGGCAGGAAGGAGGTGCGGGTACATGTCGACGATTTCGCACCCACCGGTACCTGAGAGACAGAGCTTCCTCACGCAGCTCCGCATTCGCGAAATGTGGGCCGGGCTGTCGATCTTCGTGATGTGGCTCGCGGTCGCGGTTGCGTCGGTGTGGGGGCCCGACTTGGTCTTCCACAGCAATGACGGAAACAGCGCGACGATTCCATCGGGCGTTGCGATCGCGATATTCGCGACCATCGGCTCGTGGGTCGTCGCGAAACGCGGCTTCGGTCACAGCCGCAAAGACGAATAGCTACGACAATACCCGCGAGTTTCGACCGCTTCGCCGCTCGAGTTCGCGGGAAGGCGTGGGTCACTTCGGCCACGCAGACGGAAAAGGCCCGACGACGGCAAGTCCAGCGAAGGGTCACCGTGCCGTGCCTCTCTTGACAACGGCGACCTGTAGAACGACGGAGGAAGGCCCATACGGGATTCGAACCCGTGCCGCCGCCGTGAGAGGGCGGTGTCCTAGGCCACTAGACGAATGGGCCGTGGCGGACGCCTAGGGTAGCGAATCGGCGGTCGTAAGCTACGGCGATGCCGGAGCCGAGATTCGTCGCGCTCGACTTCGAGCGCCTTGAGGAGCGCGAGCAACTCGAGCGGTCGCGAGCGTTCCTCACCCTGATGCGATGCCCGACGAGTGGCTCGAGGCGCTCCGCACGCTCGGGACGGACTGGCGGAAGCCCCACATCGAGGATGCGCCGTACGTCGTCGTCGTCTTCGAGCAGGCATATGGTGTCCGCAGCGACGGCTCGAAGGTCAAGCACTACTACGTCAGGGAGTCGGTCGGGATCGCCGTCGGGCTCCTTCTCGCAAGTCTCCACGCGTCGGGGCTCGCGACGCTGACGCACACCCCGAGCCCGATGGGGTTCCTCCGCGAGATTCTCGAGCGGCCGGACAACGAGCGACCGTACGTCCTCGTGCCGGTCGGGTATCCGGCGGCCGACTGCGTCGTGCCCGACCTCGAGCGCAAGGCGCTCGAGGACATCCTGATCGTGCGCTAGACGGCCTCCGGCTCGCGCGTGTCGAGACGGGCCTCGAAGTCGCGCCTGATGCTCTCGCCGCTCGACAGCACCGTCTCGTAGCGTGCGCGGCGGGGAGGAAGCTTGACGAGGCGCACGTTCTCGTCTCGCTCGCCGTGGCAGCGCGCGTATGCGGCGGCCTCATCGAGGGGCCGAAGGCGGTCGCGCTTCCGCTGTCCCCACACGTAGACGGAGGCCTACCAGAAGGGCCCGCGGAAAGGAACCCGCCACCGTCGGGACCTGCCGCACTTTGCGACGAAAACGACGAGCTCTGGACGGCCTTCACCGGGCGCCGCCGCGCGGCTCACATCACGTATCCCGGCTTGCAGCTCCAGGGGCTCCAGTCGCGGCCCGAGCGCACGAAGTACGTGTGTGCAGCCTCTGCCTGAGCCCTGGCCGTTGGGCCGTGGCCGAACAGTTGCCGTTCGTACGAGCCCATCTGGAAGAGCCCGAGGTACTCGCCGTTCTGCGCGGTGGGCGTCAGGCGGGACTCGCACCACGCGACGGCGACTGCTTCGCGGCAGTAGCGGCCGAAGACGTTGCAGATCGCGGCCTTCGGTGACGCGGCTTCCCGGCGGCGAGTCTCGTGCGCGGCGATTGCCCGTCGAAGGACTCGAATCGTCCCTGAGAGCTCGGCGAGCCGGCGTTCGGCGTTCCGCACGGCAAGCGCGGCGTTCTCGCGGTGCTCGTCGGAGCTCAGGAGCGAACGGCGGTTCTCGAAGAAGGCGATCGTCCCGCGATACCTCCGCGCGGCGGCAAGCTTTTGCGCCAATCGCTCGTCCAGAGTCTCGGCCTCGCGCTCCTGCTTTGCGTTGCGAGGGGCGGTGGCCGGTGCGTCCTGGGTCGCTGCCGCAGCGGCCTGCGTGACGAGGACGAATGCGAGCAGGGCAACAAGTAGAGCTCTCAGAACGGTTTCCTCCTGAACGGGGACAGCGGCGCGGCTCCCACAGGCCGCTCGTGTCGCTCGGTCGAACAAGACTACACAAACCGGCACGATCGAAGCAGCAAACGCTTACAAATCGGTAAGAGAAGATGTTACGATCGTAACCGGACGAGACAACGACAGAACAGCGCCGAGCGCAGTTCGCCGTCTTCGGATCATGGCTGCGGGGCAGGGATTGTGGCCTGTCGACTGGTCGGAGGCTGACGTCCGACCCGCTCCACAGCCGGTCGAGACCCCGAGGCACTGCGCTAGCGGTGTTTCAGGATCCTGTGTCCGTGCCCGCGCGCTCGAGCTCGAGTTGGCGAAGCTCGACTCGGCGAATCTTTCCGGTCAGCGTTTTCGGCAGCTCGCGTACGAATTCGACACGACGCGGGTAGGCATACGCGGAGAGGCGTTCGCGAACGTGGCCCTTGACCTCGTCGGCCAGCTCCTCCGACGGCTCGTATCCGTCTGCGAGGACGATGAATGCCTTTACGACGTTGCCCCGGAGGTCGTCGGGCGAGGCGACGACGGCCGCCTCGCGGACCGCCGCGTGCTCGAGACACGCTGATTCGACCTCAAAGGGGCCGATCCGGTAACCCGCGGCGATGATCACGTCGTCGGCGCGCCCGACATACCAGATGTAGCCGTCCTCGTCCTGGACAGCGGCGTCCTTTGTGTGGAACCACTCGCCGCCGAAGGTCTCCTCGCTCGCGTCAGTGTTGCGCCAATAACCAAGCGGATAGTGCGGGTTCGACCGGGCGCGTAGACAGATCTCGCCTCGCTCCCCCTCTCGTACTGGCTGCTCATCCTCGTCGAGCAGCTGCACGTCCCAGCCAGGCATCGGCTTGCCCATAGAGCCCTCGCGCACCTCGAGAAACGGGTAATTGGCGACGAGTGGATACGACTCCGTCAGGCCGTAGTAGTCGAGCACGGTCACGCCGTACTGCTCGCGAAACCAGCGAATCGCCTCCGGATTCAGCGGCTCTCCCGCCGAGCACACGCGGCGAAACAGTTGTGGATAGCGTGTCCCCGCGTCCTCGACTGCCATCATCGAGCGCATCGCGGTCGGCGTGGTGAACACATTCGTCACTGAGTGCCGGCTCAGGAAGTCGAGCTGCTTGTGAGGGTCGAAGCCGCCGTCGCGCCGATAGACGCACTGGAGTGCGCCGAGCCGCCACGGGCCGAGCAGCGGCGCGATCCCTGCGGCCCAGGCCCACTCGCCCATGCCATGGAAGCGCTCGCCGTCCTGTAGCTCGTGGCAGTACCGGAACTCCTCGTGGCCGAGGATGTAGCGGTGCGCGTGGACGATCCCCTTTGCGAGCCCCGTTGTCCCGGACGTGTAGTAGAGCTGCGCAGGGTCGTCGGCCGCAGTATCGGCGCAAACGAAGTCTGTCGGCGCGGCTGCCAGAGTGTCGGGCTCGAGCACAAGCGTGTTCGGCGCCCACGGTCGGTCGAATCGCGGTGCATTGCCGGGGTCAGTGACGAGCAGCTTCGCACCCGAGTCGGAGAGCCGGTGCTCGATCCCATCGTCGCCATACAGCACGGACATCGAAAGCAGGATCGCCCCGAGCTTCCAGACTCCGAAGAACGTCGCAGCGGCCTCCGGCGTCGGTGGCAGGACGACGGCGACCCGGTCGCCCTTCGTGACGCCGCATGCGGCGAGCGTGTGCGCCGCCTGGTTCGCCAGGTCCTGCAGCTCGCCCCACGCGAGCTCACGGGTCGACCCATCGAAGCTCTCCCAAACCATCGCCGGCTTCTCACGCGCATGCTTGTCGCAGACGTCGGCGGCGATGTTGTACCGCGCCGGCACCCGCCAGTGATGATCAGCGCAGATTTCGTCGTAGCTTGTCGAGCGCATCGCTACCGATCCAGCCTAGTAGTACTGCCTGGGCCCCCTCTACCCACGAGGCTACTACGGTGTCGTCCACCCTGACACCGGAGCCGCACGCAGGACTTGACGCGAGAACAGAAACGGGGCGACTCAGGCGCGTCTCGCGAGGCTGCGGGGCAGGGATTCGAACCCCAACTTCCTGGTCCAGAGCCAGGCGTCCTGCCGTTAGACGACCCCGCAACGGCGCGCCGATTCTAGCGGTCGCGCGCGGTGCCTCCGGTCCCGCCGATCTCGAGCCGGTACACGGGCACGAGACGTTTCTCGGCGTCGGTGTCGATCCGGGCGACGACCTCGACGTACGGCTCGAGGCCGGATCCCCGGAGCTTGGCTTTGAGCAGTCCGTCGACCTGGTAGATACCGGACGAGTTGTTCATCACGATCTCGACCATCACGGGACGCGTCTGGCCATCCGTGATCTTCACCTCGTCGATCGCCGCCGCCGACAGCGAGTGGATGGTGACGGAGCCGCGCTGAAACGGTATCCGCGAGCGGCCCTTCGCCATGTCGAGCGCGTCAGCGACCCGCAGGATGCCGGCCTCGAGCGACAGCGGCTCGCCGTCGGCCCGGTGGCTCGTGATCGCTTGCAGCACCTCGGAGACCACGATCGTGCGCTCGGGCTCGTCGTAGATGTCGGCCAGCAGTTCCCGCATCTTCGGCTCCGCGAGCAGCAGACTCCAGTCCTCGTGATCGCGGCGGTGGATCGACATGCCGACGTCGTGCAGGAGCGCCGCGAGCACCACGACGACCTCGGAGTCGTCGGGCTCCAACCGGTAGTCGTGCACGAGCGAGGTCATGACGCCGTGCTTGACGAGCAGGCGACAGAGCTTGAGGGCGATGTTGGTGACGATCTGGATGTGCACCCACGAGTGGTCGTTGATCTCGAGCCGGACGACGGCGTTCACGTTGGCCGCGTGCCACCACGCCTTCAGCTGCTTGTCCGCCTCGACGTGCTCGAGCAGGCGGCGGAGCTTGCGGTTCCCGCGCGTCGGTACGCGGAGGTGCATCGCGGCGACCGCCTCGGCAGGCGTCATCCGCGCGTCGGGCACCGCGTCGGGAATCGCGATCTCGGCGGCTTCTTCGGTCTCGGGCTCCGGTGCCATGCGGTGAGCTTAGATCGCGCGTGGTGCGGCTGCCGTCAAGCGACCTCGGCGGCCCAGTCGCCGTACAGGCGGGTATAGGGGCCGCGTGCCTCCATCAAGTCGTCGTGAGAGCCCTGCTCGACGATCCGGCCGTGATCGAGGACGACGATGACGTCCGCGCCGCGGATCGTCGACAGCCGGTGGGCGATGACGAAGGCGGTCCGGCCCGAGAGGAGGCGTCGCAGCCCGCTTTCGATGCGTCGCTCGGTCCCGATGTCGACCGACGACGTCGCCTCGTCGAGGATGAGAACTCGGGGATCGGCGAGCAGCGCGCGTGCAAACGCCACGAGCTGGCGCTGCCCGAGCGAGAGCTTGAAGCCGCGCTCGCCAACCTGGGTGTCGTACCCCTCCGGGAGGTCGGCGATGAAGCGGTCTGCCCCCACGGCCTCTGCGGCCGCCTCGATCGCCGACCGAGGCGCGGCAGGGCGACCGAACGCGATGTTGTCAGCGATCGTCCCGGAGAAGAGAAATCCCTCCTGGGGAACGATGCCCAGCTGTCTCCTGAGGGACGACTGCGTCACGTCGCGCAGGTCGTGGCCGTCGATCGTGATCCGGCCCGAGCGGGGATCGTAGAAGCGGGTGAGCAGCTTGGCGATGGTGGACTTCCCGGCTCCGGTGTGGCCGACGAGCGCCACGGTGGTGCCGGGCGGCACGTCGAGCTCGAAGTCGTGGAGGACGTCGGGGAGGCTGCCGTATCCGAAGCGCACGCGTTCGAAATGGACGCGACCGTGGATCTCGGGAAGGTTGCTCGCCCCGGGGGAGTCCACGACCTCGGGCTCCTCGTCCAGAACGGTCGCGATGCGGTCGAGTGCGGCCGTCGCCGAGAGAAAGGTGTTGTAGAGCTGTGAGAGCTGTTGGACGGGGTCGAAGAAGTTGGAGAGATAGAGCGTGAACGCGAGCAGCGTGCCGATCGTGAGCGAGCCGTCGAGGACGAGCGCGCCGCCGAGGCCGAGCACGATCGCAGTGGCCACCGACGCGAGGACGTCCACGACCGGGAAGTAGACGCCGCTGAGCAGAACCGTCTCGTAGTTGGCCTCGCGGTAGCGCTCGTTGACGCCGCGGAACGTGGCCTGGCTCGTCGGCTCGCGCGAGAACGACTGGACGACGCGCATCCCGGAGATGTCCTCCGCGAGCGTCGCCGTCACCAGGCCGAGCCTCTCTCGGACTCGACGATAGGCTCGATTCGACCGCGAGCGAAACCATGCCGTCACGACCGCCATGAGCGGAAGGACGATCAGCGTTGCGAGCGCGAGACGCCAGTCGAGCAGGAACAGGACGACCGCGGTCCCGACGAGGACGAGCGAGTTCTGGACGAGGCTGGAGATCCCGTCGGTCACGAGCTGGTCGAGCGCCTCGACGTCGTTCGTGATCCGGCTGATGATCGCTCCGGTGCGGTTTCGTTCGTAGTAGCCGAGTGAAAGCCGCTGGAGGTGGTCGAAGAGCTGGATGCGCAGGTCGGCGAGGGCGCGCTCGCCGACCCAACCCGTGAAGTAGGTCTGTGCCGACGAGAGGGCGAACGCTGTGAGGCCGGCTGCGAGGAACGCCGCGACGATGACGCTGAGCGTCTCGAGGTCGCCGGTCGCGATCCCGTCGTCGACGGCGAGCTTGACGAGATAGGGCGGCAGGAGCGCGACCAGCGTGTAGCCGACGAGCGTGATGATCGCGAGCGCGGTACGACGGCTGTACGGGCGAGCGAGCCGCAGGAGCATCGCGAGGCGGTGCCGTGTCCGCCGCCACGACCAGTCGTCGACCCGCGCATCGCGCTGATCCGTGAGGTGGCTGCCGGCCTGCCAGACCTTCACGTTCGACGCGCCCCCTCATGGGGCACCCCGGCCCACCACCCACTGCGAGCATAACGAGGAAGTGCGAGCGAGTGGGACACGGGACCGCAACAAGAGAGCGCCAAGTCGAGCTCGTCCGCAGACTGCGTAGCCGGCTCTCGTTGTGCGCGGCGGCTCATCCCGCGACCACCTGCTGAAGGAGGCCGTGGTCGTGGATCTCTCTGAAGACGGGGCTCTCGTCGAGGAGCTCTGCCTGCGTGCCACGCGCTGTGATCCTCCCGCGGTCGAGCACCGCGATCTCGTCGGCGAGTGAGATCGTCGAGAGACGGTGTGCGATGACGATCGTCGTCCGGCCCTTCATCACCTCGCGGAGACCGAGCCGGATCCGTGCCTCGGTCGACGCGTCGACTGATGCAGTCGCGTCGTCGAGGATCAGTATGCGGGGGTCGATGAGCAGAGCGCGAGCGATGGCGAGGCGCTGCCGTTGGCCGCCCGAGAGCGTGATCCCGCGCTCGCCGACCACGGTGTCGTACCCCTGGGGAAGCTCGAGGATGAACTCGTGCGCCTGGGCTGCCCGCGCAGCCGCCTCGACTGCCTCGTGCGGGGCGTCCGGCATTCCGAGTGCGATGTTGTCGCGGACGGACGTCGAGAACAGGAACGGGTCCTGGGAGATCATCCCGATCTCGCGGCGCAGCGAGCGGCGCGAGACGTCCCGCACGTCGACGCCGTCGACGAGGACGCGCCCGGAGGACGTGTCGTAGAAGCGGGGGACGAGAGCCGCGAGGGTGGTCTTGCCCGAGCCGGTGCGCCCGATCAGTGCCACGGTGCGCCCGGCGGGGATCTCGAGATCGATCGCCTGGAGCACCGGTCGCGCCGGGTCGTAGCCGAAGGTCACGTTCTCGAAGACCACGTGACCGGGGCCGGGTGGCAATGACCCCGCAGCCGGGCGGTCCGCGACCTCCTCCGGCTCGTCGAGGATCTCGAAGATCCGCTCGCCCGCGCCCACCGCCCGCTGTGCCTGGCCGATCCACATGCCGAGCATCCGCAGCGGCATTACGAGCATCGCGAGGAGGAGGTTGAACGTGAAGAAGGCTCCGATCGAAAGCGATCCGGAGATGACCATGCGACCGGCCGCCAGCAACACGAGCGCCTGCGCGACGAGAGGGAGGAACGTCAGCAGCGGGACATACAGCGCGCGCTGCCGGTTCGCGGCGAGCGTCTGGCGGAAGACGGCATCTGCGGCGCCGGCGAAGGTCTCGGCGCGTCGCTCCTCCTGCGAGAACGACTTGACGACGTGCACGCCCGTGATTGACTCCTCCGAGACGGTTGCGACGTCCGCGAGCTTCTGCTGGACGTCTCGCAGCACAGGGTGGGATACGTGGCTGTAGCGATACGCAGTGAGGACGATCACCGGCGTGATCGTCAGCGCGACGAGGGCGAGCTGCCAGCTGTACACGAAGAGAACGATCGTGACGGCGACCACCGTCAGGACATGCTGGGCAAAGAAGATCAGGCCGTAGCCGAGGAAGAACCGCACTGACTGGAGGTCGATCGTGGCTCGCGACATCAACTGACCGGTCTGGCTGCGGTCGTAAAAGCCGAAGGAGAGGCGAAGGAAGTGCGAATAGAGGGCGTCTCGGAGGTCGTACTCCACTGCGAGGGCCTGCCGCCCGGAGATCACGCGCCGGCCGTACATGAGCGCGCCGCGGACGAGACCGAGCCCGATGATCGCGGCGATCTCGAGTGCCAGGACTCTCGTGTCCGCGCCCTCCGCGAGTTCGTTGATCACGACTCCAGCGAGGACCGGCACGAGGATTCCAGCTACCTGCGAGGCGACCGCGAGCAGTGACGAGACGATCAGGGACGCGCGGTACGGGCTCAGGAAGCGGAGCAGCCTGACGAACGTGGTGCGGGCAGCGCTTGGACGGGGCCGGGGCTCGGGCTCGGGCACGGCCTCGTAGGGTACGGATCGTGCTCGAGGCTGTGCCCAACGTCTCGGAGGGACGGAACCTCGCCGTCGTCGAGGCGATCGAGAGTGCGTTCGCCCAGCGCTCGCGCGTCCTCGACGTCCACGCCGACTCGGATCACCATCGTTCCGTGTACACGCTCGTGGCTGCTTCCGACGCGATCTCGGACGCACTGTTCGCGGGGATCGCGGCCGCCGTCGAGCTCGTCGACCTCCGCGCTCACGCCGGCGTCCACCCGAGGGTCGGAGTCGTCGACGTCGTGCCCGTCGTGCCCTTCCCAGACGACGACATGGAGCTTGCCAGGGCAACGGCGTGCTCGCTCGCGAGAAGGGTCGGAGTCGACCTCGGGCTGCCGGTGTTCCACTACGGGGAGATCGGCGAAGGTCGCCGACCCGTCTTCTTCAGGAGGGGAGGGCTCGAAGCGCTGCAGCGTCGCGTCGCGTCGGGCGAGCTGAGGCCGGACGCCGGGCCAGCTCGGGTCGGCTCGAGGTCGGGCGCCCTGCTCGTCGGAGCGCGGCAGCCACTGGTCGCGTACAACGCGGATCTCACGACCGATGACGTCCAGGTCGCGCGCGCGGTTGCGGCGGCCGTGCGCGAGTCCGGTGGCGGGATGGCGGGCGTGCAGGCGATCGGCCTTCGCCTCCCGGGCTCTGGGCGGGTACAGGTCAGCATGAACATCGTCGACCTCGGGCGCGCTCCGCTCCACGAGGTCCTCGAGCGCGTACGGACGGAGGCGGCGGGTCGAGGTGTCGCGGTCGCGGGAGGCGAGCTCGTCGGGCTCGTTCCCGAGAGCGTTCTCGCCGCCGCTCGGGCTGCCGGTGTCGAGGTGCCAGGCGTCGACGAGTCCCGGGTGCTCGAGCGCGCGCTCGGCTCTAGACTCGAGCCGTGACGCGGACGATCGTCCTCACCGGGCAGGATCTCACGCTGGGCGACGTCTGGGGCGCGGCCGTGGACGGTGCTTCTGCCGAGATTGCCGAGAGCGCGAAAGAGCGGATGCGCTCTGCCCGCGAGCTCGTCGACTCGATCCAGGGCGAGCACACGTACGGCGTGAACACGGGATTCGGGCGCTTCGTGTCCACGCGGATCCCCGAGGAGATGACGGAGGAGCTCCAGCTGCGCCTGCTGCGCAGTCACGCTTGCGGTGTTGGCGAACCGTACCCCGACGAGGTGGTGCGCGGTGCGATGCTCCTGCGCGCGAACACGCTCGCGAAGGGCTTCTCCGGCGCCCACGTCGAGACGGTCGAGCTGCTCGTGGAGTGTCTCAACCGCGGCGTCGTACCGGTGGTCCCGGCGCGCGGGTCGGTCGGCGCCAGCGGCGACCTCGCCCCGCTCGCCCACCTCGCCCTGCCCCTCGTCGGCGAGGGCGAAGCGGTCGTCGGCGGCGAGCGCCTCGCGGGAAGTGATGCGCTGCACAGCGTCGGGCTCGCGCCGATCCGGCTTGCGAGCAAGGAGGGGCTCTCGCTCGTCAACGGGACGCAGTTCATGGCCTCGATGGCGGCGCTCGGGATCGTACGCGCCCGTCGCCTCGCCGCCACCGCCGATCTCGCATGCGCACTCTCCCTGGAGGCGCTGCAGGGATCGCGGACGAGCTTCACTCCGGCGGTTCACCGTGCCAGGCCGCTGAAAGGTCAGGGTGATGCGGCAGCCAACGTCTGGCGGCTGCTCGAGGGGTCGGCGATCATCGACTCTCATCGCTGGTGCGACAAGGTCCAGGACGCGTACGCGCTTCGCTGCGCCCCGCAGGTGCATGGCGCGTGCCGCGACCTCCTCGACTACGTCGAGTCGACGGTGGGCGTCGAGCTCAATTCGGCGACGGACAACCCGCTCGTCCTGCTCGACGAGGGCGAGATCGTGTCGGCCGGGAACTTCCACGGGCAGCCGCTCGCGTTCGCACTCGACTCGTTGGCGATGAGCGTTGCCGAGCTCGCCAGCATCTCCGAGCGCAGAATCGAGCGACTCGTCAATCCCACCCTTTCCGACGGACTGCCGCCCTTCCTCGTCGAGGAGGGCGGCCTCAACTCCGGGTTCATGATCCTCCAGTACGTCGCAGCGGCGCTCGTGTCCGAGAACAAGGTCTACGCGCACCCCGCCAGCGTCGACTCGATCCCGACGAGCGCGGGCCAGGAGGACCACGTGTCGATGGGCAATGCCGCCGGGCTCAAGGCGCTGCGCGTGTTGGACAACGCCGAACGGACGCTCGCGATCGAGCTGCTCGCGGGGGCGCAGGCGATCGAGTTTCTGGCACCGCTGCGACCCGGGGAGGGCGTGCAGGCGGTACACGACGTCGTGCGCTCCCTGTCCGACCGACTCGTCGAGGACCGCTCTCTGAGCGCGGACATCGAGCGGGTCGCGTCGGCGATTCGCTCAGGGGCCGTTCTCACCGCGGCGGAGAGCGAGATCGGCGTGCTCGCATGAACGCGGTGCCCGTCGCGGACGCGACAGTCGAGGCGCTGTGCGGTGATCTCAGCGCGATCCGTGCTCCCCGGGGTGCGTCGCTGAACGCCGGCAGCTGGCAAACCGAAGCCCCCCTGCGCATGCTCCTCAACAACCTCGACCCGGAGGTTGCCGAGCACCCCGAGCGCCTCGTGGTCTACGGCGGCAGCGGGCGGGCGGCGCGCAGCCACGCCGACCTCAAGGAGATCGTGCGGACGCTGCTCCGGCTCGGGGCGGACGAGACGCTGCTCGTCCAGAGCGGCAAGCCGGTCGGAGTCTTCCGTACGAACGAGTGGGCGCCGCGCGTGCTCATCGCGAACTCGCTGCTCGTGCCTCGGTGGGCGACCTGGGACGAGTTCCGCCGGCTTGAGGCCGCGGGGTTGACGATGTTCGGGCAGATGACCGCCGGGAGCTGGATCTACATCGGGACGCAAGGGATCCTGCAAGGCACATACCAGACGTTCGCTGCGGCCGGGGAGAAGCACTTCGGCTCTCCCGATCTGGCCGGCCGGACGATCCTCACGGCAGGCCTCGGCGGGATGGGTGGAGCCCAACCGCTCGCGGCCACCATGGCAGGGGCCGCGATCCTGTGCGTCGAGGTCGATCCGAGCCGGATCGAACGGCGCCTCGAGACGCGTTATCTCGACGAGGCCGCGGACTCGCTGGACGACGCCGTCGGTCGGGTGCGACGTGCCGCCGGCGAAGGTCGGGCACTGTCCGTCGGCTTGCTCGGTAACGCGGCCGACGTCTTCCCGGAGCTCGTCCGCAGACGAGAGGCATTCGACTTCGTCACCGACCAGACCGCCGCCCACGATCCGCTCACGGGCTACGTCCCGGCCGAGGTGCCGTTCGAGGAGGCGGAGGCGCTGCGCGCGCGGGATCAGCAGCGATACCTGCGCCTTGCGTCGGAGTCGATCGCCGTGCACGTGACTGCGATGCTCGAGTTCGTCCGGATGGGTTGCTACGTTTTCGACTATGGCAACAACCTCAGAGGGGAGGCCTATCAGGCTGGTGTAACCGAGGCATTCTCATATCCGGGCTTCGTCCCGGCGTATATTCGGCCACTCTTCTGTCGAGGCATCGGACCGTTTCGGTGGGCTGTCCTGTCGGGCGATCCGGCGGACATCGAGGTGATCGACCGTGAGCTCGGGGGGCTCTTCCCGGACGATGTCTTGCTCCGACGCTGGCTCGAGCTGGCTCCCGGTCGCGTCGCATTCCAGGGGCTTCCGGCGCGGATCTGCTGGCTGGGATACGGCGATCGCGCACGGGCAGGGCTCGCGATCAACGAGCTCGTCCGCTCGAATGCGGTGTCCGCTCCCGTCGTGATCGGGCGCGATCACCTCGACTCGGGCTCCGTCGCATCTCCCTACCGCGAGACCGAGGCGATGCGCGACGGCTCAGACGCCATCGCCGACTGGCCGATCCTGAACGCGCTGCTGAACGTCGCGGCAGGCGCCACCTGGGTGAGCGTTCACCACGGCGGAGGAGTCGGAATCGGCAACTCGATCCACGCCGGCATGGTCGTCGTGGCCGACGGCACCGATGCCGCGGCCGAGAGGCTCGACCGTGTCCTCACCACGGATCCGGGCACCGGCGTCATGCGTCACGCCGACGCGGGGTACGAGGAGGCGCTGACGGCCGCGCGCGAGCTCGGTGTCGATCTGCCGTCGATCACCCCCGACCGGTGAGCGCCGACGCGGAGCAGCCGGCCCGACTGCTGATCCGCGACCTCTCGCAGATCGCGACACCGGCCGGCCGCACGGCTCCCCTACGAGGAGCGGGCTTACGGGAGATCGACGTCGTCGAGGACGGGTTCATCCTCTGCGCCGACGGTCGCATAACGGACATCGGGTCGATGCAGCGGCTCACCGGCCTTACGGGCGATCTCGTCGAGGTGGACGGACGCGGGCTGTCGGCTGTTCCCGGTCTCGTCGACTGCCATACGCACGCCTGTTTCGCCGGCGATCGTGTCGAGGAGTTCTCGCTGCGCGCGGCCGGGGCGACGTACGAGGAGCTCCACGCAAAGGGCGGCGGGATCCTTTCGACGGTCCGCGCGACACGCGAGGCGGGCGAGGCGGGTCTCGCGGCGGCGTTGGCGCGGCATCGTAGCTGGATGCTCCGCGCCGGCACGACGACGTTCGAGGCAAAGTCGGGCTACGGGCTCGACCACGACACGGAGCTGACGCAGCTACGCGTGGTGAGAAACGCGGGCGGCGTGCCGACCTGGCTCGGCGCGCACGCAGTTCCTCCCGAGTTCGTGGACGTAGGCGCCGACGCGTACGTCGACTTCCTGATCGAGGACGTCCTTCCTGATGCAGCATCGCTCGCGGTGGCGGCGGATGTCTTCCTCGAGCGTGGTGCCTTCGACGTCGAGCAGGCTCGCCGGGTGCTGTCTGCTTGCCGGGCGGCCGGTCTCGAGCTACGTCTGCACGGCGACCAGTTCACCGAGTCGGGCGCTATCCCGCTTGCGATCGAGCTCGGGGCGCGCTCGGTCGATCACCTCGAGAGCACGGGCCCGGTCGGGATCGCGGCGCTCGCGTTCAGCTCGGTCGTCGGCGTTTTGCTTCCGGCAAGTGCTCTCTTCCTCGATCGCCCGATGCCACCGGCGCGAGCGCTCGTGGACGCCGGCGCCGCGATCGCGATCGCCACGGACTTCAACCCGGGCAGCGCCTTCTGCGAGAGCCTGCCGCTCGTCTGCTCGCTCGCCGCGACTCAGCTTCGAATGGCGCCGGAGGAGGCGCTCGCGGCGTGCACCGTGAATGCGGCGCATGTTCTCGCCCTCGCGGATCGAAAGGGGCGGCTCGCCGCCGGGTTCGACGCCGACATGGTGCTCGTCGCCGACGACGACTGGCGGCATCTCGCGTACCACCTGGGCGGCGACGTCGTGCACACCGTCGTTGAAGGCGGCCGGATCGTCTCGACGACGCGGGCATAATCGCTGGATGCCGACGCGGAAACAGCGCCGCAGGCGCGCGAAGGAGCACCGTCACGAGTACGTCTGGGCGGACGCCGAAGGGAACGAGCTCGACCCGAACGAGCTCGGATCCGCCAAGGACGCCTCGTCCTCCCGAAAGGCAGCCCCGAGTGGCCGGAAGGAGCCTCAGGCTCCGTCGTGGCCGAGGACGCTCAAGCGGGGCGTCGTCTTCGCACCGATCATGCTCGTGACCGTGATGCTGCTCTCGAGCGGCCTCACGCTGACCGAGCAGCTCGTCCAGACCGCGCTGATCGTCGCGATCTTCGTGCCGTTCAGCTATCTCCTCGACGGCGTGTTCTATCGGAGCCACAAGCGACGGCTGGCGCGACGCGAACGGGCCGACGGCCGACACGGGAGCTGACGGCGATCACATGACGGCGCTCCGCGTCGAACAGCTTTCGCTCGGACCGCTCGGGACCAACTGCTACATCGTCCGTGCGGGCCCGGAGGTCTCCGAGGCCGTCGTCGTCGATCCGAGCGGCGACGTGCCGGAGCTCCGGCTTCGGTTGGCGACGCTCGGCGCTCGCTGCACCGCCATTCTCGTGACGCACGGGCACTGGGATCACCTCCTCGGGGTGGCCGATCTCGCCGACGACGCCGGCGCTCCGGTGTACATGGCGGCCGGCGAGCGCGAGTTGCTCGCCAGTCCGGGCCGGTTCACGCCTCCGACGATCACGCTGCGAGCTCACACCCCGGAGGTGCTCCTTGACGGGGGCGAGGCGGTCGATGTCGCGGGGATCCGCTTCGACGTGCTCTCGGTGCCGGGGCATTCGCCCGCGCACCTCGCGTACTACGCCGACGGCTGCCTCTTCTCCGGCGACGTCCTGTTCGCGGGGTCGGTCGGCCGGACCGACCTTCCCGGGGCCGACTGGGAGACGCTGCTCGGCTCGATTCGTGCGCTCGTCGACGCGTTCCCGCCCGAGACAGTGGTGTACTCCGGGCACGGGCCCGCGACGACGCTCGGCAACGAGCTCGCGCGCAATCCGTTCTTGGCGGAGCTCCGCACGGAGCTGGCGGGATGACGGATACGAGCAAGATCGCGAGGCCGCGTGGCACGCGAGACGTCCTGCCCTCCGAGCAGCCGCTCTGGCAGCACGTCGTACGAGCGGCCGAGCAGCTCTGCGCGCTGTACGGGTACCGGCCGATCTCGACACCGGTCTTCGAGGAGACGGCGCTGTTCGAGCGGACTTCCGGCGCGGGATCCGACGTCGTCCAGAAGGAGATGTACACGTTCGAGGATCGCAGCGGGCGCTCGCTCACGCTTCGGCCCGAGGCCACTGCGCCGATCTGCCGCGCGTACGTCGAGAACGGCATGCACCGTGAAAGCCAGCCCGTGAAGCTCTACACCGTCGGGCCGTTCTACCGGTACTCGACGCCACAGCGGGGCCGCTATCGCGAGTTCTGGCAGCTCTCCGTCGAAGCGATAGGGTCGGCCGATCCCGCACTCGACGCCGAGGTGATCCAGCTCTACGACGTGCTGCTTGCACGGGTGGGCTCGTCCGGGCACGAGCTTCAGCTGAACTCCATCGGATGCCGCGCATGCCGTCCTGCCTACGTCGAGCGGCTCGGTGCGTGGCTCGAAGAGAACGCCGAGCTCCTCGATTCCGCCACGCGCGAAAAGGCGGCGACGAACCCGCTGCGGGTGTTCGACAATCTCGACGCGAAGCCTGCGGAGGTTCAGCAAGCGCTCGGCGAAGCCCCCGTCATCGGCGACGCGCTCTGTGACGCGTGCAGGGAGCACTTCGGGGCGGTTCGAGAGCACCTCGACGCGGTCGGGGTCGAGTATCAGCTCGCTCCGACGCTCGTCCGCGGGCTCGACTACTACACGCGCACCACCTGGGAGTTCGTGGAGCCGGGCAAGGGAGCCCAGGGCTCGCTCTCGGGGGGAGGCCGCTACGACGGCCTCGTCGAGGAGATCGGTGGGCCACCGACGCCGGGCGTCGGCTTCGGTGCAGGAATCGAGCGGCTCGTTCTGTCGCTGGAAGAGAGTGGAGTGAACGTTGCGGCGCCGGCGATCGATGTCTTCATCGCAGTGGACGGCGACGTTCCGCGCACGCGGATCGCAGGCTGGCTCGCCGAGCTTCGCGGACTGGGAGTCGCGTCCGACGCCGACTTCGCGAGCAGGTCGCTGAAAGGTCAGTTGACGCAGGCCGCGCGGCTGGGAGCGTCAAGCATCGTCGTCGTGCGCGCCCGAGATGCGACGATCCGCCGTGTCGGCGTCCCCGACGAGGAGGTCGCGCTCGAGGACGTGGTCGAGAGGCTGACCGTATGACGTGGCGCGATGTCATGTGCGGCGAGCCGCGCGCGCAGGACGTCGGGCGCACGGTGGCGCTCGCGGGTTGGGCGGCGCGCCGACGCGACCACGGCGGGCTCGTGTTCGTCGACCTCCGCGACCGCTCGGGGCTGATGCAGCTCGTCGTCAACCCGGAGCGAGCACCGGCGGCTTCGGAGCTCGCGAAGGAGATCCGCAACGAGTTCGTGCTGCGGGTGCGTGGCGAGATCGTCGCGCGCTCTCCGGAGACCGTGAATGCCAGGATGCCGACAGGCGACGTGGAGCTCCAGGTCGACGAGCTCGAGATCGTGTCTCGCTCGACGCCCCTCCCGTTCCAGCTCGACGAGGACGGTGTCGACGAGACGCTGCGGCTGCGCTACCGCTGGCTCGATCTGAGGCGCGAGAAGCTCCAGCGCAACCTTCGTCTGCGTGCGCAGATGGTCGGGATCATCCGCCGCGAGATGGACGCGGCGGGATTCCTCGACATCCAGACCCCGATCCTGTTCAAACCGACACCCGAAGGAGCTCGGGACTTCGTCGTTCCGAGCCGGCTCCACAAGGGGCGATTCTTCGCCCTGCCCCAGAGCCCGCAGATCCTCAAGCAGCTGACGATGATCGCAGGGTTCGACCGCTACTACCAGATCGCGATCTGCTTCAGGGACGAGGATCTTCGAGCCGATCGCGTGCAGGAGATCACACAGCTCGACGTCGAGATGTCGTTCCCTGACCGTGAGGAGCTCCTGTCTCTCGTCGAGCGAATGTTCGCCGCGATCTGGCAGGAGTGCCTCGACATCGAGATCCTCACGCCGTTTCCGCGCATGACCTACGCCGAGGCCGACCGTCGCTTCGGCTCCGACAAGCCGGATCTGCGGTTCGCCCTCGAGATCGAGGACTTCACGGACGCGACGCGTGCGTCGGAGTTCGAGGTCTTCGCCGGGGCGGATGCCGTTCGCTGCCTGCGCGTCCAGCGCACGTACTCGCGTGCCGAGCTCTCCGCGCTCGAGGATGTCGTGAAGGAGCGCGGTGCGAAGGGCCTTGCGTACCTGGTTCGAGACGCGGAGTCGGGTGAGGTCCGCTCACCGATCGCGAAGTTCCTCTCCGAGGCCGAGCTCGAGGTGCTGCGACTCGAGCCCGGCGAGTCGCTCCTCTTCTGTGCGGACACGTGGGAGAGCACCTCTCGGGTGCTCGGACATCTACGCCTGCATCTCGCCCGTCAGCTGGGCCTGGTCGACGACGGGGAGTTCACGTTCGTCTGGATCGACGAGTTCCCGATGTTCGAGTGGGACGAGGACGAGGGGCGCTGGAACGCAAAGCATCATCCCTTCACACGCCCCACGGACGACTGGCGCGACCACTTCGATGTCGAGCCGCGGGCGGCACTCGCGTACGCGTACGACCTCGTGGTCAACGGGAACGAGCTCGGTGGGGGCTCGTTCCGAATCCACGAGCCGGACCTCCAGGCGCGGGTCTTCGACACGCTCTCGCTGACCGCCGAGGAGCAACGCTCGAAGTTCGGCTTCCTCCTCGACGCGCTGGCGATGGGCGCGCCTCCGCACGGCGGCATCGCGTTGGGGATCGATCGGACCGTCATGGTGCTGGCCGGGGAGCCGAACCTGCGTGACGTGATCGCATTTCCGAAGAACCAGGCTGGCCTGGACCCGATGAGCGGAGCACCGTCCGATGTCACGCGCGCACAGCTCGACGAGCTCGGCATCGCGCTCGTCGAGGAGCCGCCGTAGCTCGCGCACGACGACGGGCTTGCGTGACTGACGCTGACTCGGCTCGAATCCTTGACCCATTCGTTGCAGGATCCTCGATAGCCTGACCACAGGGGTCTCGGGGATCCCCTGGGGGTGGTTAGCCGACGAGGTCTTCCTCCGTGTCGTTTCGAGCATGGTCTCGGAGATGATCCTCCGTTCGCCGTGACCGCGCCGTGCGCCACACTTGTATCGTGAGCGAGTCCTTCCCACAGCGTCTCGTGCTGCTCGCCGCCGTGGCTCTCGTCGCCGCCGTCTCCGCGATGGCCGTCATCGAACAGCGCTCGACCGACCCGGGTGCCGCCGCGTTGACGAGCGCGCCCGCTCCGGCGGGGTGGAACACGGCGTTTGCGGGGTCGCGCGGTCCGGTCGGTGACGCCCAGCGGACGACCTGTGGGCAGGTGCTCACTCCGCAGTCGCTCGGCGCCACACACCCGGTGCTTCCGTGCGGTGCGAAG
>JAIBJO010000125.1 GCA_020029615.1 Actinomycetota bacterium | reverse complement strand
CACCGACCCCGCCACCGCAGCTGCGGTTACAAGACCAGCGATCAGGGTCGCCAGCTCCAACGCCTCGTAACAGTGGCACGACGATCGGACGAGCGAACTAAACGCACTGACGCGAACGTGACGGCTGCGGTTGACCCGATTCCGTTGACGTCTTGACACTCGACGCTTGCCGAGGAACTCCAGACGAACGACCAGCAAGTCGGGATACGCGCCTTGATCTGCCCGAGTCTCACAGTCGCTTGATGCTCGCCGACGTGAAACCCTTCGGGCGACTTCGGGCACAGTCAGAGTGATGGAGGAGGACTACTCGGACGCCGATTGCATCGCGCGCTCCCTCAACCAACCGAAGGCGTTCGAGGAGATCTTCGATCGCCATTTCCGTGCCGTCCATCGGTATCTGCATCGACGGGCAGGACGCGACGTTGCGGACGAGTTGACTGCCGAGACGTTTGCGGTCGCCTTTTCGCATCGAGCGAGCTTCCGCGGAAGCGGAAGCGGGCTGCCGTGGCTATACGGAATCGCAACGAACCTGCTTCGTCACCAGCGACGGAAGGAACGTCGTGAACTTCACGCCTACAGCCGCTCCGGGGCCGATGTTTGGGCGGCCTACGACATCGATGCCGCCACCCGCGCGGAGGGTTCAAGACTCGATGCGCGCCTTGCGGGCGCTCTCGCGGCCATGCGTCCTCGCGAGAGAGACGCACTGCTGCTCTACGCAGTGGCGGACCTCAGCTACGAGGAGGTGGCGCTGGCGCTCGACGTCCCGGTCGGAACGGTGCGCACGTGGCTTCATCGAGCGCGCATCACTGCGCAACGCGAATTAGCAGAGGTCGAGGAGGGCGTCTCGCCACTTGCGACGACAGGAGTGGATCTGAATGGAGCTTGATCTCTTCCGCGACTTCCGCCGCGGAGTTGCGGTGCCGAGCGCAGACGCGCGGGCACGCGCCTCCGGCCGGCTCGCAAGTGTGATCGACGGTGCTGCCGCTCGTGGTTTTCGGGCTCGGTCGCGGAGCAACGTGCGCCGCGCGGTGGTGCTCGCAATCGCGGGGTTCGTCGTTGTCCTTGCCGCCGCGTCCGCCTTTGCGACTGTGCGGGTGCTCTTCTTCGCTAGTACGCCCTGGGCCGTTCCGGGGCATGCGACATGGTCCCCGGACGGTCGCAAGATTGCGTACGTCGTCGGCGGCACGCGCGCCGGCGACCCATTCGTCGTGTACGTCATGAACGCGGACGGCAGCGACAAGAGGAACCTCACACGGCAATGGGGTTTGGACTTCAACGTCTTCCCTATCTGGTCGCCCGACTGGAAGCGGATCGCTTTCGTGCCTGACCCCTGCACGGACGTCGGCGCGTGCACTCGCTTCTCGCACATCTACGTGATGAACGCAGACGGAAGTGCTCTACGCCGTCTGGCGCGGGGCGGGAAGGTCAGACGAATCTGGAGCGGACAAGGTGTCTGCCCGTGCGCCGCGGGTCCCGTGTGGTCGCCCGACGGGCGCAGGATCGCGTTCGGCAGCGAGCAGGACGGTCCGGTCGACCTCTACATCACGAACCGGGACGGCAAAGCCGAGCGGAGGCTCACGCGCAACGCGGAGGAGGAGGGCTCGCTCACTTGGTCGCCTGACGGGCGCAGGATCGCGGTCGTCGTTCAGAGCCGTAAGGGCACTGGACCCGTCACGAGCAACCACCTCTACGTCGTGAGCGCCGACGGCAGCGACCGCCGGCTGCTGGGCCGCGGCCAGGCACCGACATGGTCGCCGGATGGGCGCAAGATCGCCTTCCGTAGCGACCGTGATGGCAACGGCGAGGTGTACGTCGTCAATGCGGACGGGAGCGGCTTGCGCCGTGTGACCAGAAACCCAGCGTCGGACGGCCGGCCGGTCTGGTCGCCTGACGGGACGCGGCTCCTGTTCACGCGATTCGGCGACGGAAGTTCGGATATCTACTCGGTAAGCGCGGACGGCAGCGGCGCGAGGAACCTTACGCCCGACGTGAGGCCGGCGCGCGTGGGAAGAGACAGCTCGCCTGCGTGGTCACCCGACGGTACGAAGATCCTTTTCGTCGGCCAGCGCGACGGCCGCTACGACGTCTGGG
Organism: Actinomycetota bacterium; assembly: GCA_020029615.1. Lineage (GTDB taxonomy): Bacteria > Actinomycetota > Thermoleophilia > Gaiellales > Gaiellaceae > GMQP-bins7. The sequence continues at coordinate 4,313 of JAIBJO010000125.1, read as the reverse complement.
TCATGAACGCCGACGGGAGCGGCAAGCGAAATCTCACGCAACTACGGGGAGGGAACTGATGGCCGCCGGCGACCGTCAACCCGCACGCGGCGGCCCGCCCGGTCGTGACCCTAGTCGCGCTCGTCGGAGTCGCGCTCTTTGCGGTGGTCGGACGGAGCGCGCAGTCCCAGGCGGCGTCCCCGGCCCTCTCGTGCCGTCTCTTGAAGGTGCGTCCAGCTAGGTCACCCCGTTGAGCTCGATGAGAAGGTTACGGAGATCGTCGAAGCGCCCCGGTCCGAGCTGCCGAGCCCAGGCGGTCTCGACCTCGCCGACGGCCTCTCGGATCACGCCCACCGCAGCGCTGCCGCGTGGAGTGAGGGCGATGCGCTTGGAGCGAAGGTCGTCGGGATCTGCGCGACGCTCGAGATAGCCGAGCCGTTCGAGCTCGCCGAGCAAGTAGTTCAGCGCCTGCTTGCTGACCCGCAACCGTGCGGCTAGCTCGGACGGCCGAGCCCCCTGTGGTCCCGGGTACTGGAACACGGTCAGGTACGCGGCGTCGAAGTCCGCGAAGCCGCTTCCGTGCAGGCGAGTGAGCATGTGTTGCTGCACCGCGTCCCATGGCATGCGCAGGAGGGCGCCGATGAGCGGCGGCCCGAACGGCTTCCCGTCATCCCCTGACGTAGTAAAGGCGCTTGACTTATTGCTCCTCGGCATGTATCGTCAAGTCACTTTACCAAACCGGTGAGAGGAGGAGATGATGGCAACGACGATGCGCGACGAGATCAAGGTCGGCGGGATGGCGATTCGATTCCTGGTCGAGGGTGAGGAGTCGGGAGGATCGGTCTCGGTCTTCGAGTTCGACGTTCCGACCGGGACGAAGGTCGCCGCCGGCCATAGCCACGACGGTTACGAGGAAACGATCTACGGGCTCGAGGGGGTGCTGACCTGGACGATCGAAAGCACGGCGATCGAGGTCGGACCCGGACAGGCGCTGCTCATTCCACGCGGCACCGTCCACCAGTTCGATAACAGGGGCGAGGTCGATGCCAAGGCGCTCGCGGTCGTGACACCTGGGATCCTCGGCCCCGACTACTTCCGCGAAGTGGCCGCGGTCCTCGACGCCGCGGCCGGCGGTCCGCCGGACTTCGCTGCGATCGCAGCGGTGATGCGGCGCCACGGCCTCACCCCAGCACCCTGACATGATCGTCCCGATCACCGGTGGGGAGCCGATCCTTCGGCACGAGAACCGCGACATCAGCATCGTCGTTGCGAGCGAGGAAGTCACGATTACCCAAGCGCGGTACGCAGCGGGCGAACAGGTAGCCGCCCCGCACGTTCACCACGAGCACACCGATTCGTTCTACGTCCTCGAGGGCGAACTGACCTTCGAGATCGGGCGCGAGGCGAGGACGATCAGGGTCTCCTCTGGCGGATTCGTCGTCGCACCGCCGGGGTTGGCTCACTCGCTCCGCAACGACAGCGACGCGCCGGTGCGCTTGCTCGCCATCCACGCACGCGATGGAGGCTTCGCCGCGTTCATGCGCGGCATCCGCGACGGCGTCGAGGTCGAGTGGGACATCTCACCTGTGCCCCCGGACGGAGGCCTGCCGGCAAGCGACGCGATCCTACGACTGTGAGACGACGCGTCGAGGCGCGACAATCCGCCGTCTCCTCGCGATTGAGTCTCTTGAGCGCCGACACCCATCCCCGAAGGTGGGGCCGAGCCCAGCGACACCTGTGCTTCACTGAACCATGTCGTGCTCCGGCCGGAGCGGATGCGACGCATCCGGATCGTGGGGATGACCGACCATGCGGTGGTGATCGCCGGAGGAGGTCCGACGGGGCTGATGTTGGCGGGCGAGTTGGCGCTGGCGGGGGTCGACGTCGCCATCGTCGAGCGGCGCGCCGGCCAGGAACTCGCCGGCTCGCGCGCGGGCGGTCTGCAATCACGCACCATCGAGGTACTCGATCAGCGTGGAATCGCCGATCGGTTCCTTGCGGAAGGGCAGACAGCGCAGGTCGCGAGTTTCGCCTGGAACCCGTTGGACATCAGCGACCTTCCCACCCGGCATCCATACGGGCTCGGACTGTGGCAGAACCACATCGAGCGGATATTGGCCGATTGGGTCGGAGAACTTCCGGTGCAGTTCTGTCGCGGACGCGACGTGACGGGCTTCGCGCAGGACGAGACGGGCGTCGACATCGAGTTGTCCGAGGGGCACGCGCTGCGTGCGGAATATCTCGTCGGGTGCGATGGCGGACGCAGCGTGGTCCGCAAGGCGGCGGGCATCGAGTTCACCGGATGGGATCCCACGACGAGCTTCCTGATCGCCGAGGTCGAGCTCGCCGGGGAGCCGGAATGGGGCACTCACCGCAATGCCTCTGGCATCCATGCCTTCGGCAGGTTGGAGGAGGGGACGGTGCGGGTCATGGTGACCGAACAGCACCTCGGACCCACCAGTGAAGCCACCCTGCGCGACCTCAGTGAGGCGCTCATCGTCGCATGGGGGACCGATTACGGGGTTCACAGTCCCACTTCGATCTCGCGGTTCACCGACATGGCTCGACAGGCCACTGCCTACCGCGACAGGCGAGTTCTGCTGGCCGGAGACGCAGCCCATGTGCACAACCCGGTGGGTGGACAAGGCTTGAACACCGGCGTGCAGGATGCGGTGAACCTTGGCTGGAAGCTCGCCCAGGTGGTCAAGGGGACGTCGCCGGACAGCCTCCTGGACACCTACCACGCTGAGCGCCACGCGGTCGCCGCCCGCGTGCTGCGCGACACCATCGCGCAGATCTTGATTCTCCTCGCAGACGAGCGGGTCAAGACCTTGGGCGACAGCTTCTACGAGCTCCTCAGCATGGACGAGCCCCGCACGCGATTCGGCGCGAGGATGTCCGGCCTGGACATCCACTACGACCTCGGCGAGGGGCACCCGCTGCTCGGGCGTCGCATGCCGGATCTCGACCTGGTCACCGCTAGCGGCCCATTGCGGGTGTTCACCCTGCTGCACGATGCCCGGCCGGTGCTCCTCAACCTCGGTGAGCCCGGCGGCTTCGACATCGCTCCGTGGGCAGATCGGGTTCAGCTGCTCGACGCCGAATACGCTGGCGAATGGGAGCTCCCGGTGCTTGGCGCCGTCAGTGCACCAGCCGCCGTGCTGATTCGGCCCGACGGCTATGTGGCCTGGGTGGGAGACTCAGCCGACCGGCGGCTCCCCGACGCGCTGACCACCTGGTTCGGACCGCCGACTGCTGCGTAGCGCACCGGCGTCCGAGATCACCCTGCGAGCGTTGCCTGGATGGTCAACGATCATCCACAGGGATCGAGCGGCACGTTCACCACCGACGACGACCAGCTCACTCTGGCGGAGCCCGAGTTCAATAGCGAACTCACATACCGGTGGTCACTCGAGAACGGGGTGCTCTCGCTCTCCCTCCTGGAGAACTCCGCGGGGCCAGATGACGAGCCCGGCGTTCGGATGGCCACCGAGCATGACCTTGCGATGGCGACCGAATAGCCACGCTGGGAGCGTTGCTCTGAGAGGGGTGCTGGCCGGCCCGAGCGCTCAGGAACGCCTCTTGAGCTGTCAGCTGTCATGCGCGAGGGCGCGGGGCTTCCGTCTCTCGGGTCCTCTCAGTCGCGTCCGAACAGCGAACTCCCAACCACGTAGAAGAGTGCGAGTGCCGCAAAGAGGACAAGACCTGTGTACGGACTCCAGACTGCGACGAGGGTTGCAGCGGCATTGATCGGAACTCCCGGGATGACCGAGCGCGAGATGGCGCTGACGACGCCCTGGTCGGCTGTCTGGGCGATCAGGCGACGTCCCCTTGCGGCGTAGAACCAAGACAATGCGAAGCAGATCGCCGCGGTGGTCATGGTCAGCCCGTAGGTGACGGCCGCCGCGCGTACTCCGTCGTCGCGGAAGTGCTCGGCCACGAGTCGCGTCGGAAAGGGGAGGAAGGCGATGCACGCGAGCATCGCGATGGTGGCGAAGAGAAGGGTCCGGTCGACGCGGTCGATCACCGCCATCGAGGCATGGTGGTTGACCCACCAGATCCCGATTATCAGGAACGAGACTGCGTAAGCGGCGTATTGGGGCCAAGAGTGCTTGAGCGCCGCTCCGAGCTCTGCGCCGGGGGCGTGCACGGAGACATCGATGATCAGGAGCGTCGCGGCGATCGCGAATACACCGTCGGCGAAGGTCTCGAGCCGGGAGGTCTCCATCGTTAGGAGGCCCGAGCGAAACGCCATGGGACATGACCCATACGAGGCCCGAGCCTAAGGCCCGATCCGGCTGGCACCGGCCAACGCCGTTGTCTCCCAGGGGAAG
>JAIBJO010000035.1 GCA_020029615.1 Actinomycetota bacterium | reverse complement strand
AAGGCAGGCTGCGCGTCTTGGAGCGCGGTGTCTCAGATCTCTCGAGAACGTCTCAGATGTGTCGAGAACGATTTGTCTCAGATGTCCCGAGTCCTAACATTCATAGGGGGACCTCGGCCTTGAGCGCTTCTTGAGCAGACCCGAATAGCTTCAGGCACTGACGACTACCCACGAAGGAGGTTCGACGTGTCCATCCGCGCTCTCCCGCGACACATGCTGGTGCTCACAGCGTGCCTCGCCGCAGTCGCCTTCCTTACACCGCCCAGGCTCAGCCAGGCGGCGAGCACTGGCGGATCGCTCACGCTCGCATCAGGGCCCGACTGGCTGACATTCGATCGAAATCCGCATAGGGCCGTAGCGGAGCCTCAGGCGGTCGGGAACGCCCAGGTCGTGTGCATGAACGCCATTTCTCCCTATCCGTGCCCTGCGAGCGCAACCGTTTTCGGCTCTCCGTTCTCCGGCTGGTACGCCAACCTCGCGCCAATCCCGGGCGCGAACTGGATCTGGGGACCGGGCGTATCCGGCTCCACCCCGGGAGCAGAGCTGGCGACGTACTGGTTCTCAAAGGCCTTGTTCATTCATGGCGAGCCGACAAACGGCACGTTCTACGTGGGCGTCGACGACTACGCGGAGGTCTGGGTCAACGGACGGCTCGCCGGCACAGTCGGAAGCGTCGTCGATGCCGGCCTCGCCGGCGCCCACACGTACCTGACACCGTTGGACATCACGTCTCTGCTCAAGCCCGGTCGCAACCTCGTGACGGTGCGAGCACAAAACGGCCCGACTTGGTACTCGCCGTACTGCGACACGACGTGCACGTACTTCGCCAACCCGGCAGGTGTCGTGTTCGGCGGCAGCGTTACCTGGATCGCTCCGGGTGCGTCCGTAGGTCAATAGGCGTCAACGCAACAGACCGGCTGACGTGGGGCGCCCGCAGGCGCCCCACGTCAGCCTCTCAGGGCCGCAAGCTCGCGGCGGTAGCGCTCGAGCTTCTCGCGCTCCGCAGCAACGACCTCGGGGGGCGCGTTCGCGACGAAACGCTCGTTCGCGAGCATGCCCTCCGCGCGCGCGACCTCCTTGCGCAGCCGCTCGACCTCGGCATCGCGATTGTCGTCGACACGTGCCTTCTCCGGACGCACGACGGCCGCGAAGATGCGGCGCTCGTCGTCCGAGCCCAGCTCCACCTGCACGCCGCTTCGTCGGAAGATCTGTGCGGCCTCCTGCACGCGGTCGAGCGCGACCGCATCGGCCACGAAGCGCCCGTCGGGCTCGGGCCACGGCGATACGATGAGACGCGCTTCGCGAACCGGAAGCTGCGACCAGATCTCCTCGGTCACGTGCGGCATCACGGGGTGCAGGAGCGCGAGGAGCCGCTCGAGCGCGGCGAGCGCGGTCGCGACCGCCGCCTCATTGCGGTCATAGAGACGCGGCTTGATCGCTTCCGCGTACCAGTCGCAGAAGTCGTCGAAGGTGAGGTGGTACAGCGTCGCGGTCGACTCGGCGAAGTCGAAGCGCGCCCAGGCGTCCTCGAGCTCGGCACGAGCTGCATCGAGCCGGGCGAGGATCCAGCGCTCCTCGAGGTCGCGCGGCGCCAGGGCCGCTGTCACGCCCTCCGCGTTCTGCAAAATCAGGCGCGCGACGTTCCAGAGCTTGATCGCGAGCTTGCGCCCTTCCTCGATCGCGCCGTAGGAGAAGCGCACGTCCTGCGTCGAGGAGATCTTCAGCAACCCGTAACGGGTCGCGTCCGCCCCGTACTCCTCGATCGGCTTCATCGGGTCGATGCCGGTTCCGAGGCTCTTCGACATCCGCCGCCCGTCGACCGCGAGCACGGTCGAGTGGATGATCACGTCGGTGAACGGGATGTCGCCGAGCGCCTCGAGACCGGTCCAGATCATCCGGTTCTCCCAGAGGCGGATGATCTCGCGCGCGGTCGAGTTGACGTTGCCGGAGTAGTAGCGCGCGAGCTCCGGCGTCTCGTCCGGCCAGCCGAGCGTCGCGAACGGCCACAGCGCGGAGGAGAACCAGGTGTCGAGGACGTCCGATTCGCGCGTGAGCTCGGCCGAGCCGCATTCCGCGCACGCGGACGGCTCGTCCACCTGTACCGTCGTATGACCGTCAGGGCAGTACCAGATCGGCAGCTGATGGCCCCACCACAGCTGCCTGGAGATGCACCAGTCGGGCGCCTCCTCGAGCGAGGTGATGGCGAAGCGGTGCTGCGACTCCGGGTGATAGCGGACCCGCCGCTGTTGCAACGCAGCGATTGCAGGCGCCGCCGGCTCGCTCATCGCGCACCACCATTGCAGCGAGATGAGCGGTTCGATGCGCGAGTGACAGCGCTGGCACGTTCCGACGGAGTGGCGGTACGGCTCGCGCTTCTCGACGAGGTCGCGCTCCTCGGCCCAGGCAATGACGCGCGCGCCGGCCTCCTCCTGGGTCAGACCGGCGAGATCGCCGGCAGCCTCGCTCATCAGCCCGTCCCAGCCGACGACCATCGGCTCGGGGAGGCCGTGGTCGCGCCCGATGTCGAAGTCGAGCGGATCGTGGCCCGGCGTGACCTTGAGCGCGCCCGTCCCGAACTCGCGGTCGATCCGCTCGTCCGCGATGACGAGCACTCGACGCTCGAGGTACGGGACGATCACCTCCCGCCCGAGCGCATCGCGGTAGCGCGGGTCGTCGGGATGCACCGCGACGCCCACGTCCGCGAGGATCGTGGCCGGGCGAACCGTCGCGATCGAGACGCCATCGTGCCCGTCGCCGTCCGCGAACGGGTAGCGGATCGTGTACAGCGTGTCGTCCGTCTCCTCGTGCACGACCTCGAGGTCCGAGATCGCGGTCTGATGGAACGGGCACCAGTTGACGATGCGGTTCGCGCGGTAGATCCAGCCGCGATCCCACAGCCGGACGAAGAACGTCATGACCGCACGGACGTAGTCGTCGTCCATCGTGAAGCGCTCGCGCGAGTAGTCGAGGGAGGCGCCGAGACGGCGGAACTGGCCCATGATCGTGCGGCCCGTCTTCTCGAGCCACTCCCACGTGAGCTCGACGAACGCCTCGCGGCCGATGTCGTGGCGCGAGCGGCCCTCTCTCGCGAGCTCCTTCTCGACGACGTTCTGCGTCGAAATGCCCGCGTGGTCGTAACCCGGCTGCCACAGCGTGTCGAAGCCGCGCATCCGGTGCCAGCGGATCAGGGCGTCCTGGATCGAGCCGTTCAGCGCGTGGCCGAGATGGAGCTCGCCCGTGACGTTCGGCGGAGGCACGCAGATGACGTAGGTGTCGTCACGCCGCGCGCCGGCACCGGCCGCGTAGAGGCCCTCGGCCTCCCACGTCTCCTGCCAGTGCGCTTCAACGCTGCCCGGGTCGTAGCGCGAATCCATGGCGCGAGAGTCTAGGAGCACCTGGCGGGACGGGCCTCGTCGGCACGCCGCGCTGGGCGCCGCGAGGCAAGGACGCAGGGAGCCCCAATACTGGACGTATTGGGGCGACTGAGGACGCCACCTCGCGACCATCCAGCGGGGCGTGGCGGCATCGGGCTCGTTGCGCCAGGTGCTCCTAGGGAGGAGTGGTCGCGGCGCTCGCCAGGATCGGGCGAGGTACGCCTCGCCCCTACGCGCTGCGGCGCCGCCGGGGTACCGGGGACAGCGCAGAGCCTTTGCCGTCGCGACGCATGGTCGGAGGGTAGCTTCGCGACGCACCGAGCGCCACGGACGCGCAGAGCGTAGACATCGATCGGAATGCGCCGTACGCTCCCTGCGAGATGAGCGCTGCGTACGACCTCGTGGTCATCGGGTCCGGGCCCGCGGGGCAGAAGGCGGCCATCCAGGCGGCAAAGCTCGGAAAGCGAGCCGCGCTGATCGAACGGGGCCGCATGGTGGGCGGCGTCTGCGTGAACACGGGGACGATCCCATCGAAGACTCTGCGAGAGGCGGTGCTCTACCTGTCCGGTCTCAGCCACAGGTTTGCGTATGGGCAGAGCTACCGGCTCAAGGACGAGCTGACGATCGAGGATCTGCTGGCGCGGGCGAAAGCGGTCATGGAGGCCGAGAACGACGTGATCCGCGATCAGCTCCGCCGAAATCACGTGGAACTGATCCAGGGCACGGCTCGCTTCGTCGGGACGCACGAGCTCGCGATCGACCGAGCCGACGAGAGCGAGCGGCGCGTCGAGGCCGAGTTCGTCGTGATCGCGACCGGCACGAGCCCGACCCACCCGACTGGTGTCGAGTTCGACGGTCGCACGGTGCTCGACTCCGATGGCATCCTCGATCTCGCGCAAATCCCCACATCGCTCGTCGTGGTCGGCGCAGGTGTCATCGGGATCGAGTACGCGTCCATGTTCGCCGCCGTGGGAACGAAGGTCACGGTGGTCGAGCGGCACGAGAGGCTGCTCGAGTTCTGCGACTCCGAGCTCGTCGAGGGGCTCCAGTACCACCTTCGCGAGCTGGGCGTGATCTTCCGCTTCAACGAGGAGGTCGTCGGCGTCTCCCTCCATGAGAACGGCGCGGTGACCGAGCTTCAGAGTGGAAAGCGCATCCCTTCGGAGGCCGTCTTGTACTCGGCCGGGCGCAGAGGGGCAGTGGAGGCCCTCGCGCTGGAGGCGATCGGTGTCGAGTACGACGACCGCGGACGTATCGCCGTCGACGAGCGCTACAGGACGTCCGCCGAGTATGTCTACGCCGTCGGCGACGTCATCGGCTTTCCCAGCCTGGCAGCAACGTCCGCCGAGCAAGGCCGGCTCGCGGCACGCCACGCCTTCGGACAGGAGACGAGCACAATGGCGCTGATCCTGCCAGTCGGCATCTACACGATCCCCGAGATCAGTTACGTCGGGAAGACAGAGGAGGACCTGACGCGTGACGCAACCCCGTACGAAGTCGGCATCTCCCGCTACCGCGAGCTCGCGCGAGGCCAGATCATCGGCGACGCGCTCGTCGCGACGGTCTTCAACTACCCGACGCTCGCCGAGTCCTACAAGGTCGCGGCGCTCGACGTGACCAACAAGCTCGACGCGCTCTCGCGTATGACGGTATGAATCACCGCGATATCTGATCTGATATCGTGGGGCCGTGACGGCGGGCGAGCTCCTACGTGACGCGAGGCGTCGGCACGGGCTGACACAGCGCCAGCTCGCAATCCGCGCCCGCACGTCTCAGGCCGCGATCTCGCGCATCGAGCGCGATGTCGTCTCGCCTACCGTCGAAACCCTGGGCGGGCTCCTCTGGATGATGAACGAGCAGCTCGTCATCGATGCCACACCCGTCGAGTGGGGGTTCGATGTCGAGCTCATCAAGTCTCGACTTGCCCTCTCGCCCGAGGAACGGCTGCGCCGAGGCGTGGCGCACTCACGTCGGATGAACCAGATCAGGGGCGTCGTGCAGCGTGGCGGCGCCTGAGTTCAACCCAAATCCGATCTTCGAGACGCTGGTTCGCCACGGCGTCGACTTCGTGGTCGTCGGGGGCCTGGCGGGCATCGCGCACGGGTCCGCATACAACACCGAGGACGCTGACGTGGCCTATGCCCGCTCGCACGAGAACCTCGAAAGGCTGTCAGCGGTTTTGGTCGAGCTTGGCGCGACGCTTCGAGGAGCGGCGGCGGGCCTGCCCTTCCAGCTCGACGCCGCAGCGCTTGCCGCGGGACTCAACTTCACCTTCGATACGCGATACGGGCCGTTCGACATCCTCGGAGAGCCGGCGGGAGCCCCTCGATACGAGGAACTGTGCGCGGCCGGATCGGATGCGTCGCTCTGGGGTGTGGCCGTCAGGATCGCGTCGCTCGACCATCTCATCGCGATGAAGGAGGCAGCGGCGCGCCCTCGCGATCTGACGATGGCGGCCGAGTACCGCACGCTCGCTGACCTGTTGGAATAGCCGCGACGAGAATCCGCCCTAGCCGTCGAGGACGAGGATCGTGCTCGTCCCGTGGGCGCACAGCCGCCCTTGCGAGTCCTCGATCCGAGCCTCGGTCGTCGCGACGCGACGGCCAGGGTGGACAACGGAGCCGGTGCAGCGGATCAAGCCGGTGTCAGCCGTCAGCGCACGCGTGAAATTCGCCTTCACCTCGAGCGTCGTCCAGCCCAGGGGCTCGGTCAGGGTGGTCACGAAGGCGAGGCCCATCGCGGAGTCCATGAGCGTCATCGCGAGGCCGGCGTGGACGATGCCGATCGGGTTGTAGTGGAACTCGGCGGGCTCGCACTCGAACAACGCGTGACCCGGCCCCGCCTCGACGAGCCGGAATCCGAGCGTCTGAGCGATCGGCGGCGGCGGAAGCTCACCCGCGGCCATCAGCTGCATGAGCTCGAGGCCGGAGCGCCCCGCCATCGCGTCGCGAAGAGCGAAGGGATCGTTCCACGTGTACGTGCGCGAGCGGTCGGACATCCGTAGGACGCTAGCGACCGACGGCGTAGCCTTGCATGCCTCGCGGGTTCGCTCCGGCGCGGAGGAGCCCGTCCGGCTCGCGTGCCACCGCGGTGACGCGACCTGCCGACCATGCGGGCCAGACCGAGACATCGTGCCCCCTCCGCTGAAGATCCGCGATCGTCCGCGAGTCGAAACGCGACTCGAGCGCGAGAGACTTCGGGACGAGCCCGCGCGGGAAGAACGACGAGATCAGGTGGTCGGTGTGGAACTCGGGCGCGTCGATCGCTTCCTGGAGGTTCATGCCGAGGTCGACGTGGCGGACGAACGCGTGCAGTGCCCACTGCTCCTGCTGGTCTCCGCCCGGTGTGCCCCACGCGAGGTACGGCTCGCCGTTTCGGAGCGCGAGACCCGGGCAGAGCGTCGTGCGCGGGCGCATCCCCGGCCTCAGGGAGGACGCGAGGCCCTCCTCGAGCCAGAACATCTGCGCCCGTGTCCCGAGTGGCCAGCCGAGCGCCGGGATGACCGGCGAGCTCTGCAGCCAGCCTCCACTGGGAGTCGCGGAGATCATGTTCCCGAAGCGGTCGGCCACGTCGAGGTGCACCGTGCCGCGGCCAGGCTCGCCGGAGCCGGCGGTCGCCTCGACGGCATCGAGGCTCGGAAGGCGGCCGAGGCCGGGCCGGTACTCCGCGGAGGCTTCCTCGTCGACGAGAGCGCGCCGCTCGCGGTTGTACTCCTCCGAGAGCAGCGTCTCGAGCGGGACGTCCTCTGCATCCCCGTACAGCGCGTCGCGATCGGCGAACGCGAGCTTCGCGCACTCCGTGAACACGTGGACGAGCTCCGCGGTCGAGAGCTCGGCGAGGTCGAAGCCGGCGAGGAGCGCCAGCTGCTGGAGGCCGACGGCGCCCGCCGCCCACGGGCGTGTCTTGCAGACCGTCAGCCCGTGGTACTCGAGCGTCACGACCGGCTCGATCGTCGCTTGCCAGGCCGCCAGGTCCAATCCGGTGAGAAGCCCGCCCTCTGCGGCGCAGAAGTGGTCGATCTCCTCCGCGACGAAGCCCTCGTACCAGGCGACGCGAGCCTTCTCGATCTCCTCCTCGCGTGACCCCCCGCGACTCTCGTCCACGATGCGCCGATAGCTCGCCGCCAGAGCCGAATTGCGGAACAGCGCTCCCGCCTCGGGCGCGGGGAGGTAGAGATCGCGCGACCCTGGCCACTCGCGAATGAGCTCCTGGTTGAGCTCGATCGTGGCGCGAATCCGCTCGTGGAGCGGATACCCGTGCTCCGCGTAGCCGATCGCGACCTCGAGGACGTCGGCGAGTCGCCAGGTGCCGAAGTCGCGCAGGAGCAACAGCCAGCCGCCGAACGCTCCGGGAACGCACGCCGCGAGGACGCCGGTGCCCGGGACGAGCTCGTGCCCGAGCTCGCGGAACCGCTCGATGGTCGCCGCGGCAGGCGCCACGCCTTGACCGCAGAGCGCGAGTGGCTCTTCGCGCTCCGCCGACCAGAACACCGCGGGGAGCTCTCCTCCCGGACCGTTCAGGTGAGGCTCGACGACCTGTAGGACCAAGCCCGTTGCGACAGCTGCGTCGAACGCGTTTCCGCCCCGCTCGAGCACGCCCATCCCGGTCTGGGAGGCTAGCCAGTGGGTCGACGCGACCATCCCGAAGGTGCCGCGCAGCTCCGGGCGCGTGGTGAACGTCACGGGAGACGGGGTCTGGCTTAAGCCAGACCCCTGCCGTCCGGCTCGAGGACGCGCGTCAGGGGCGCACCACGAAGTACGCGTTGAACGGATCGTGCTCGAGGAGGTGCACTTCGACCGACGAGAACCCGGCCTCGGCGAGCAGCTCGCGCGCCTTCTGCTCGCCCCACATCGCCCCGAGCCCGTCGCCGCCCTGCGCGAGCGAGACGGTCATGCAGTGCATGCAGGAGATCATGTAGAGAAGCGGCGCTCCCGGGTGGTCGAGGTTCTCGTGGACGTGGCTGGAGCCCTGGATGTCCTGCATGAGGTACACCCCGCCGGGCTTCAGTGTTCGCCGGATGCCCTTCAGCATCGCGAGCGGCTTCGCCTGGTCGTGCACGGCATCGAAGGTAGCGACGTAGTCGAACGCTTCGGCCTCCGCCTCGACGTCGAACGTGCTGAGGTCGCGCTGCTCGAAGCGGACGTTCTCGAGCTCGAGCTCTGCCGCGTGCGTGCTCGCGAAGGCGACCGCATCCGCCGAGAGGTCGTAGCCGAGGAACACCGAGCTCGGAAACCGCTCGGCAAGCAGGAGAAGCGCTCGACCGCGACCGCATCCGAGGTCGAGCATCGACGCGCCTGCCTCCAGACGTTCCTCCATTCCCGGGATCAGCGGGAGAATGTGCGAGAAGAGAACCGACAGCACCGTCTGCGCGCTCTCCTCGGCCATCACCTCGTGAAACCGCGTGAAGCGCTCGTACGGGACCCCGCCTCCGCTCTGGAAGCACTCCAGGATCTCGTCCTCGACCGCCGAGAGCGTCGGGATCCACTGGGCCTCGACCGCGAGGTTGTCCGGAGACGCCGCCCGTGTCAGCCACGCAGCGTGCTCCGGCGGAAGGGAGTAGCGTCCGGTCTCCCGGTCGACCTCGACGATCCGACCCGTGGTCACGGCACCGAGCCACTCGCGGACGTACCGCTCGTCGAGCCCAGCTGCCTCCGCGAGCTCATGGCTCGTCGCGTCCTCGAGCTCAGCGAGGGTGTCGAAGAGTCCGGTTCGGTGCCCGACGGAGGTCATCACCATCAACGCACCCCCGTTCAGCATGTCGAGCATCCGCCCGGCGAACGCCTCAGCTCGGCTCTCGTCGTACGTCGCCTTGGCCATCATCTCTCCCCTCACGCGTTGTCCCTAGTGTTCCACCCCGTGACCACCTGCGCACGCTGCGGTCAGGGGAACCCCGTGGAGGCCAAGTTCTGCAACGCGTGCGGCTCGGCGCTGGGCGAGCCTCCGCGGTCGGGCGAAGAGCGACGCCTCGTCTCGGTCCTCTTCGTCGATCTCGTGGGGTTCACGTCGCGCTCGGAGAAGCTCGACCCGGAGGACGTACGTGCGTTCCTCGTGCCGTACTACGAGCGGGTTCGCACGGAGCTCGAGGGCCACGGGGGCAGAGTCGAGAAGTTCGTCGGCGACGCGGTGATGGGGGTCTTCGGCGCGCCGATCACGTACGGCGACGATGCCGAGCGGGCGGTCCGCGCCGCGTTCGCCGTCCGCGACTGGGCGGAGATCGAAGGGCTCCAGTTGCGCCTGGCCGTGAACACGGGCGAGGCCATCGTCGCACTCGACGCGAGCCCCGAGCGCGGCGAGACGTTCATCGCGGGAGACGTCGTGAACACCGCGGCCCGGCTCCAGTCGGCGTCACCCGTAGGCGCCGTTCTCGTCGGCGACGAGACGTACCAGAGCACCCGCGGCTCCATCGAGTACCGCCCTGCCCAGCCGGTCGTGGCGAAAGGGAAGGAGGTCCCGGTACAGGCCTGGCTCGGCCTGCGCGCCACTGCAGCGATCGGCGAGCGACCCGTCGCAGCGGTGCCGATGATCGGCCGCGATCGCGAGCTCGGCGTTCTCACCGGAGCATGGGAGCGCGTGGTCGACGAGGGGCGAAGCCATTTCGTCACGGTCTTCGGCCCGTCCGGAATCGGAAAGTCGAGGATCGCGCTCGAGCTCGCGCAACTCGTCGCGGCGCAAGGCGCGCGGGTCATTCGCGGCCGCTCCACGCCGTACGGCGCGAGCAGCCCGTACAGCGCCTTCGGCCAACAGGTGAAGCAGATCGCCGGCATCTTCGACAGCGACGACGACACGGACGCGCGGCTCAAGCTCCACGAGGCGATCGCGTCGCTCGCCGGGTCGGCGGCGGCGGAGGAGCATGCTCCACACCTGGCCGTGCTGCTCGGGCTCGACTCCGAGAGCGAGATCGCCGATCGCGAGCAGCTCTTCTTCTCGGCGCGGGTGCTGGTCGAGTCCGTCGCGCTGCGTGGCCCGACGATGTTGCTGTACGAGGACATCCACTGGGCCGACTCGAGCCTGCTCGACCTGCTTGAGACCTTCGCCGCCCGCGTGCGCGACGTCCCTATCCTCTTCCTCGCGCTGGCGCGGCCGGAGCTCCTTGGAGACCGGCCCGGCTGGGGCGGGGGCCTCCCGGCCTACACGGCTCTCCCGCTCGAGCCGCTCTCCGACGACTCGAGCCGGCAGCTCGCAGAAGAGCTCCTCGGACGTGTCGCCGCGACGGCGCGCGCGACGCAGGTCGCCGCGACGGCAGAAGGCAACCCGCTGTTCATCGAGGAGCTCGCCGCGTGCCTCGGCGAGCGGCGGGCCGAAGGCATCGACGAGCTGCCGACGAGCATTCGCGCGATCATCGCCGCAAGGCTCGACTCGCTGCCACCCCCGGAACGTGCCGTCCTCGTCGACGCATCGGTGGTGGGACGCGTGTTCTGGCGTGGGGCGCTGGTCGAGATCGAGGAGCGGGACGACGTCTCGGGACTCTTGGGCTCGCTCGAGGCCCGCGACCTGATCCACCGCGAGGCCGTCTCGCGGATCAAGGGAGATCAGCAGTTCGGCTTCAAGCACGGGCTGATCCACGACGTCGCGTACCAGACGCTCCCGCGGGCGGCTCGTCGCTCGCGACATGCTGCGGTTGCGCGCTTCCTGGAGACGTCGACCGCCGCGGGCCAGTCGCACGAAGCGCTGGGGCACCACTGGCGAGCCGCCGGCGAGAGCGACCGCGCCGCGGACCACCTGACCGCCGCGGCGGACCAGGCCGGTCGGGGCTGGGCCAAGCAGCGCGCTGTGAGCCTCTATCGGGAGGCGCTCGAGCTCGTGGGCGAGGACGACGCTCGCCGGCGCGACATCACACGCAGGCTCGCTGTGGCCATGCAGGCCGTGTTTCACCTGGTTGACGTCGGGCGCTACCCGCCCGGAGAGGAGCGCTAACCCGGGTCCGCTGTGAGCGGGAAGTCATCGGGGGACACGTCCCCGGCGACCTCGTAGACCGTGGCGACGACGTGGTCGCCCAGCCGGTCCGCGTGCTCTCGCACCATCTCTTCGTTCGGCGCCTCGTAGATGCAGAACGACTTCGGCGTCCCGTCCACGCCGACCACCACGTGGCTGTGCTCCCAGACGATCTCGGGGTAGTGGTAGTGCCCGATGGCTTTCGAGCGCGTCGCGACCGTCGGGAGGTCGTCCATGTCGACCGTGTAGGTCCGCTCGATCAGGTACCTGGGCATGTCGCGATTCTACGCACGGCAGATCGGGCTACGCGGACTCTTCGGCGAGCTCGTCGAGCTCGTCGACGATGCCCTCGGCGCTCGTGACGAGAGTCGGCTTGAGCCCCTTCGAGATGGTCTCTTTCGTGATCACGCACTTCGTCACGTCGGTGCGCGACGGGAGCTCGAACATGACGTCGAGCAGTGCGAGCTCGATGATCGAGCGCAGGCCCCGCGCTCCGGTCTCGCGGGCCAGCGCGTGGTCGGAGATCTCCCACAGCGCGTCCTCCGTGAAGACGAGCTCGACCGAGTCGTATCCGAAGAACCGCTGGTACTGGCGCACGAGCGCGTTCTTCGGCTCGGTGAGGATCTCGACCAGGTCGTCACGCGTCAGCTGATGTACCGCGGAGACGACCGGCAGTCGCCCGACGAACTCCGGAATGAGCCCGAAGGCCATCAGGTCCTCCGGCATGACCTTCGTCAGGAGCTCGGCGCTCTCCGCGGAGTTGCGTGATCGGATGTCGGCGCCGAAGCCGATCGTGTTCTTGCCGACACGGCGCTCGATGATCTTGTCGAGGCCGGCGAACGCGCCTCCGCAGATGAAGAGGACGTTCGTCGTGTCGATCGACAGGAACTCCTGGTGCGGGTGTTTGCGCCCACCCTGCGGAGGCACCGACGCGATCGTGCCCTCGAGGATCTTGAGAAGCGCCTGCTGAACGCCTTCACCGGAGACGTCGCGCGTGATCGACGGGTTGTCCGCCTTGCGCGCGATCTTGTCCACCTCGTCGATGTAGATGATCCCCGTCTCGGCCTTCTTGATGTCGAAGTCGGCGGCCTGGATCAGCTTCAGGAGGATGTTCTCGACGTCCTCTCCGACGTAGCCCGCCTCGGTGAGCGCGGTCGCGTCGGCGATCGCGAAGGGGACATTGAGGATGCGGGCGAGCGTCTGCGCGAGGAGCGTCTTCCCGCATCCTGTCGGCCCGAGGAGGAGGATGTTCGACTTCTGGAGCTCGACCTCGGCTGCGTCCTCGAGCCCCATGCGCACGCGCTTGTAGTGGTTGTAGACCGCAACCGCGAGCGTGCGCTTCGACTCCTCTTGCGAGACGACGTAGTCGTTGAGGACCGAGTAGATGTCGAGCGGCTTGGGGAGGTTGTCGAGGTCCAGCTGGGCCGGGGAGGTCAGCTCCTCGTCGATGATCTCGTTGCAGAGATCGATGCACTCGTCGCAGATGTAGACACCCGGACCAGCGATCAGCTTCTTGACTTGCCGCTGACTCTTTCCGCAGAAGCTGCAGAGCAGCTGCTCGTTACCCTCGCTCGCCCGAGCCACGTGTCTCCTTTTACTCCGATTTCAGGGATTGGGGAAGGGGATATTTATGACCGGTGCTCGATCACCGTGTCAATGAGCCCGTAGTCCTTGGCCTCCTGGGCGGTCATGTAGAAGTCCCGGTCCATGTCCTTGGACAGCTTCTCGACCGTCTGCCCGGTGTGCTTGGCCATGATCTCCTCCATTAGCCGCTTGAGGCTGATTACCTCCCGGGCCTGGATCTCGATCTCGGTGGGCTGTCCGGAGAAGCCGGCCGAGCCCTGGTGGATGAGGATCTTCGAGTGGGGAAGCGCACTCCGCTTTCCGTGCGCGCCGCCGCCAAGGACGACTGCACCCATGGACATCGCCATCCCGACACAGATGGTCTGCACGTCGGGCTTGATGAACTGCATCGTGTCGTAGATCGCGAGACCCGCGTAGACGATGCCACCGGGTGAGTTGATGTAGATCGAGATGTCCTTGTCCGGATCCTCCGACTCGAGGTGGAGGAGCTGGGCGACGACGAGATTTGCGATCTGGTCGTCGATCGGCGTGCCCAGGAAGATGATCCGCTCGTTGAGCAGGCGGGAGTAGATGTCGAACGAACGCTCGCCGCGCGATGTCTGCTCGATGACCATCGGGATCAGCGGCATGCCATTTCCCTCCCTTCGGTCGGGAAATGGTTAGAAATGCTCAGCTCGGTCGTATCTCTCATTTCGCTCCTAGTCTTTTCTAACCATCCTGCGAGGCAGGATGGCCGGGGGTCCACAACTTCGTGTCCCCTTCGGCTTTCTCCTTGTCGGGTGTCCACAGCTTGTCCCGGGCCGCGGCGAGCTCGGGCTCGATCGGCTTCACGTCCGCGACGAGCCGGTCGAGCGCCGCGCGCAGGCGGAGATCCTCGCGGATCGACTCCTGCTGGCCGTGCGCCCAGACGTCGGCGACGAGCCCGTCAGGATCGTCCTCCCCCGCCGACTCTGCCTCTTCACGGAGGTACGCCTTGACCTCGTCGTCGGAGATCTCGATACCGGCCCGCTCCGCGAGCGCCTCGAGGGCGAGCTCGCGCGCGATTGAGACGGCGGCCTCGAGCACCATCTGCCGCTGGACCTCCTCGGCGCTTCCTCCACTGGCCGCGAGGTACGTCTCGAGCGTGACGCCACGGCGTTCGAGCGAACGAACGAATCCGGTGAGGAGGTCGGCAGCACGAGTGCGGATGAGCGGAAGTGCGGGTTGCACTTCCGACGCACGAACGAGCTCGTCGACGGCGGCGACGCGAAACGCCGCGTCGATCTCGTCGTCGAGCTGCTCGCGGAGCGAGCCCTCGATGCTCGCCCGCAGCTCCGCGAGGCTGTCGAACTCGCTCGCAGCGCGCGCCAGGTCGTCGTCGAGCGGTGGCAACACCTTCTCCTGCACTTCGCGGACGGTGATCCCGACGGTCGACGCGCCGCCGTCCGCGAGCGCAAACGACACCTCCTTGGTCTCACCCGCCGTGGCTCCGAGGAGGGCAGCCTCCAGCTCGGCCGCGATGCGCCCGGCGCCGAGCTCGACCACCGTGTCGCGCTGCGTGTCTCCCTTCGAGTCGACGAGGTCGACGACGAGCGTGTCGCCCTCGCGTGCGGGACGGCCCTCGGCTGGGACCAGCTCGGCGACGGACTCACGGAGCGCGTCGAGCTCGGCGTCCACGGATTCCTGCGGCACCTCGACCTGTGCGCGCGGGACCTCGAGCGTCGTCCAGTCGACGATCTCCGGAAGCTGCTGGACCTCGACGGTGGCGACGAAGGTCCATGCCTCGTCAGCAGCACCAGGCAGGACGAACTCGTACTCGGGCTCGGCGATCGGGCGAACGCGACTCCTCGAAGCCGCACTCCAGAACCAGCCGCCGATGTGGCTGTCGACCGCCTCGGCGTAGATCCGGTCCTTGCCGAGCCGTGACACGAGGACCGGCTGCGGGATCTTCCCCTTGCGGAAGCCCGGGATCTTGACGCTCTCGGACAGGTCCGACATGGCGTGCTCGATCGCGTGCTGCACCTGATCCGGCGAGACGTCAACGGTGAGGCGGACGCGGTTCTCCCCGAGCTGCTCGACGGCGCTGGTCACCAGGCCATTCAACCAGCCTGGGCTAGGGTCACGACGAATGGACCGGTACGACGTGGTCGTCGTGGGAGTCGGCGGAATGGGCAGCGCCACTCTCCACCACCTCGCTCGCCGAGGGAAGCGGGTGCTCGGGCTCGAGCGCTTCGACGTCCCGAACGACATGGGCTCGTCCCACGGGATCACGCGCATCATCAGGCTCGCGTACTTCGAGCACTCCGACTACGTGCCGCTGCTCAGGCGCGCCTACGAGCTCTGGCGGGAGCTGGAGGTCGAGGTCGCCGAGCAGCTCCTCCACGTCACCGGGATCGTGGAGGCAGGTGAGGGGATCTACGAGGGCGCGCTCCGATCCTGCACCGACCACGGCATTCCGTACGAAGCGATCGACGGCCGCGAGCTCGAGCGTCGCCACCCCGCGTTTCGGCTCCCTCCGGAGCTCCCCGTGTTCGTGCAGGCCGACGGCGGGTTCCTCCCGCCCGAGCGGTGCATCGTCGCTCACGTGAACAAGGCGCTGGCGCGAGGCGCCGTCGTGAGAGCGCGCGAACGGGTTCTCGAGTGGGCCGAGACCGAGAACGGAGTGAGGGTTCGAACCGATCGCGGCGTCGTGGAGGCCGAGCGCCTCGTGCTGACGGCAGGCGCGTGGTCTCAGGAGGTCGCGCGGCTGCCTGCGGGCTCCGCGGGAGCTCTGCGTCAGTCGCTCGCCTGGTTCCAGCCCGAGCGCCCCGAGCTCTTCACGCCCGAGCGACTGCCGGTGTTCAACCTGGTGCTGGACGGCGAGCACTTCTACGGGTTTCCCGTCTTCGGCGTCCCGGGCTTCAAGGTCGGGCGCTTCGACCACTTCTGGCAGGGCGGCGACCCTGACGTGATCTCGCGCGAGCCGACGCAGGACGACGAGGCGCCGCTGCGCGCCTTCGCCGAGCGGTACCTCCCCGACGGAGCAGGGCCGACGCTCGCGCTCAAGACCTGCCTGTTCGAGCCGACTCCCGACGAGCACTTCCTCATCGACGTGCATCCAGAGACCGAGAACGCCGTCGTCGGCGCCGGCTTCTCGGGTCACGGCTTCAAGTTCTGCTCGGTCGTCGGAGAGATCCTGGCCGATCTCGTGCTCGACGGCACCACCCGCCACGACATCGGTCTCTTCCGGCTGGATCGCTTCGGCTAGGTCAAGCATCTGGTCGCATCTGGTCGCGGCTAGACTCGCCGAAAGTCCGTCGCGTAAACGAACCGGACTTTTCGGCGCAAGCGGGCGTGGCGGAACTGGCAGACGCGGCGGGTTTAGGTCCCGTTGGGCTTCGGCTCTTGGAGGTTCGAGTCCTCCCGCCCGCATCGTCCACGGTTTGCACACCCTCGCGGTCACTGGAAAGGTGGCCGCGTGCGTGACCTCTTCCACCGAGGACGCAGCTACGTTGCCGGGATCCTGGCTGCGTTCAGCCGTCACGCGGGCTCGCAGCTCTCAGCGGCGATCGCGTACCGTGTCCTGTTCTCGCTCGTCCCGTTCGCAGCCTTCCTCCTCACGGTCCTCGACGTCGTGCTGCCGCCGTCACGGCGCGAGCAGTTCGTCGAGTGGCTCTTCGGCGTGTTCCCGGGTTCCGACCTTGAGCAGAGCATCGACAACACGCTCGCGGCATCGGACGCGTCTGCACCGCTCGTCGCGCTCGTCGCGCTCGGCGCGCTGCTCTGGGGCGCCAGCGGGATGATGGCATCGCTCCGGATCGCGTTCCGCGTGATCTGGGATCGCGAGTCCGGCCCGACGTACGTCCGCAGCAAGCTGAGGGACTTCGCGGTCGTCGGGGCGGCCGGGGTGCTGATCGTCGTCGCCTTCGGGCTCTCGGTGGTCGTGCGGATCGTGGTGGAGACCGGCGCCGACCTTTCCGACGCACTCGGCTGGACGGGCGACGCCAGCGCGTTCTCCACTGTGGCCGAGGTCGTGACGTCGACGCTCGTGATCTTCGTCGCGCTGCTCGCCCTCTACCGATTCGTGCCGCCGGTGCGCATGTCGGTCGTCGCCCTGTGGCCGAGCGCGCTCGCCGCGGCGATCGTGTTTCACCTGACCGTCTACGGCTACGCCATCTATGCGACGCGCTTCGCGACCTTCAACACGATCTACGGCCCGCTCGGGGCGGTTCTGGCGTTTCTGCTGCTCGTCTACCTGCTCGCGGCGATCGTGCTCCTGGGCGCCGAGACCGCCGCCGCCCGCTCGCGGTCAAAGCCGTCAGCTCTCCCCCAGGAAGTCGGCGACCGCGGAGCGTAGGGTCGGGAAGCGCCGGAAGGGTGCGACGGCGCCTGCGGCCTTCGCAAGCTCCAGAACGTCGTGAACCGGGCCCTTCAAGCGCGCGAAGACCAGCTCGACGCCCTGCTGCGTGAGCTCCCGCTGAAGCTCTCCGATCATGTCGAGCCCGGTCGTGTCGACGTGGGTCACAGCGCTCGCGTCGACGATGACCGTTCGAACCGGCGGCTCGGCCCGCGCTACGAGCTCGCGAATGTGGTCCCGAAACATCGTGGCGTTGGCGAAGAAGATCTCCTGGTCGAAGCGGAAGATCACGAGGCCTGGGTACGTCTCGCCGTCAGGGTGCCTCGAGAGGTCGCGAAAGCCGTAGTCCTCGTCACCCTCCTCCCCACCCCGCAGGCGCCCGAGCACCGCCACATGGGGAGTGAAGCTTCGATAGACGAGGGCGGCCAGCGAGGCGATGACCGCGATGACCATGCCGCCGAGCACTCCGGCGAAGAGCACGCCGAGCAGGCAGAGCACCGCCAGTGCGAAGTCGACGACGTCGAGTCGCCAGAGTCGCTGAAGCTCTTTCCGACGCACGAGGGGAAGCACCGCCGCTATGACGATGGCCGCCAGCGTCGCCGCGGGCAGATCGGCGAAGAAGCCCGTGAGCAGCAGGATCGCGCCGACGACGAGCACGGCGTTGATCAGCCCGGCGAGCTGGGAGCGCTGCCCCATGCTGTCGCCCACGGTCGTCCGCGAGGCGCTCGCATCGATCGGAAACCCCTGCGAGAGCCCGGCGCCGACGTTCGCAGCGCCCAAGGCGACCAGCTCGCGGTTCGCGTGGACCTCGTACCCGTTCGCGACCGCAAAGGACCGCGCGGCGGCGATCGACTCGGCGTAGGCGAGAAGCGCCACGCCCGCCGCGGACCAGAGGATGCGCTGGAAGTCGGCGAGTGGAATGTCGGGGAGGCCGAGCTCGGGAAGCGACGACGGGATGGGCCCGAGAAGCGCGACATCGTGAGCACCGAGGTCGAGAACGCGTGAGGCGCCGACCCCTGCGATCACGGCGACGAGGGCGCCGGGGACGCGCGGCGCGACACGATGGAGCCCCAGGACGAGCGCGAGCGACGCGCACCCCACGAAGGCCGTCCACGAATCGATCTGGCCGAGATCGCCGACGAGATCCCAGAGCTTCTCGAAGAACCCACCGCTCGAGCCGGGGATGCCCAGGAGCGCAGGGAGCTGTCCCACGATGATCGTCAAAGCCAGTCCGATGAAGTAGCCGACGAGCACGGGGCGCGCCAGGAACTCGGCGACGAAGCCCAGCCGGGCGAGCCCGCCGGCCACGAGGATCAAGCCGGTGACGAGCGCCAGCCCCGCCGACAGCGCCAGGTATCGCGCGGGATCCCCTGCCGCAAGCGGCGCCACGGCGGCCGCAGTCATTACCGCCACACCGGAGCTGGGGCCGACGTTGAGCTGGCGACTCGTCCCGAGAAGCCCGTAGACCAGGAGCCCGGAGACCGCCGCGTACAACCCGTACACCGGCGGGACGCCCGCCAAGGTCGCGTACGCCATGGCCTGCGGGACGAGCACGGCCCAGACGGCGATCGCAGCGACCGCGTCGCGCCTGATCAAGATCCGCCACTGGGGCATCCATTCGCTGGCGGGGATCGCCCATCGGACCGCGGCGCGCCATCCGGGCTCACGGGTCATCCAGCGACCTTAGAGGCTGTTCGTCGCTTCGACCGAGCGCTCGTCGTCCTTGCGCGTCGTGCGACCCGACGGCGGATGTGCGTCGAGCCAGTCGGCGTAGCGCTGCGCGAGCGGAGCCGCCGAGACTCCGTGGGCGAACACGGAGATCCCCACCGCGACGAAGGTCGCGACGAGGATGATGTCGTCGCGCGGCAGCCCGCCCTGCTCCACCAGCAGGAGCGCGAACACGATCGACGCCAGGCCACGCGGCCCAAACCAGCCCAGGAAGGCGACAGTCGGCCGCCGAGCGCCGGTGCCCACCATGGCGATCGCAACCGGAACAATTCGCACCAGCGTGAGGCTGAGCACAGCGTAGAGAGCGGTCTGCCACGTGGCGTACTCGAGGGCCGGCACGAGCAGCACGGCGCCAAAAATGAGAAACGTGACCGCTGCGAGAAGCGAGCCCGCCTCGTCCATCAGGTAGGAGACCTCGCCGCCCTCTCCTCGCCGAAGGCCGCCGAAGAAGGCCCCGCCGACGAAGGCTGCGATGAACCCGGAGCCGCCAACCGGCTGGGCCAGCCCGTACGCCAGCGCCGCCCCGGCAAGAGGGACGAGCTGGAGCCAGGGCGGCGCGACGAAGCCGCGGCGCCCGGCAAGCACAACCACGCCGGCAGCAGCGACGCCCGCCAGCACACCTGCGAGGGCACCGTAGCCGAGCTCCTCGAGCACCAGCCTGACAGCATCACGCCACCCGGCGTCCGTCCGCTCCGCCTGAGCGACGGCGAGCGCGATGAAGAAGAGCGGGACGCAGATCCCGTCGTTCAGACCACTCTCGACGTTGAGTCCTTGCCGAACGCGCGAGGGGAGGCGCCTCATGGTGACGACCGCCTGACCAAGGGCCGCGTCGGTCGGTGCGAGGATCACGGCGAGGACCAGCGCTTCGGGCCACGCGAGCGCGTCGAGCAGCACGAGCGCCACGACGAACCCGGCACCCAGCGTCAGCGGAAGGCCGATCCCGAGCAGCCGCGCCGGCACGCCCGCTTCGCCGCGCAGAGCGCGGAGATCGATTCGTGACGCCTCCGAGAAGAGGACCACGGTGAGGGTCGCTTCGGTGAGGAGCTTGATCTCCTCCCCGTGCTGCTCGAGGTCGATCAGGCCGAACGCTCGAGCGCCGACGACGACCCCGACAGCGGTGAGCACCATCGGCGCCGTGACCGAGGTCCCCTCGATGCGGCCAGAAATCGCCGCGAATCCCAGGAGGATGAGAGCGATGGTGGCGAGCTGCCAGTGCACGCGGCGCGCTCGTTAGGAGCGGCCCACGATGAGCGCGAAGGTCTCGCGCACGCTCTCGGCGACGAGCCCGACGAGGACGACGATCGCGAGCACGGCGGCGGCGCCGAGCACCTCGCCCGTCGCCGTGAGCACGAGCAGCGCCGTGAAGCTGCCGAGGACGAGGAAGGCGGTCGAGAGCGGCCGACGGGTGTAGGTGCCGAGCCCGAGCCCGACGAGGAACGCGGCACCGAAGACCACGATCCCGAGTGTCATGGCGCGAGGGTAGGACCGGCATCGGACGGACCGGACCGGCCGCGATAGTCATACTCGCCCGCGTGCGGCGGGACGGGTCGCCTTCAGATCTCCGCGCGGGTCTCGCCGCAGGCCGACGTGAGCTGGCGCTCTACCTCGCTGCAGGCGTCCTCTACGTCGCCATCGGGGTCTCGTTTCCCGAGTTCATGTTCTCGTGGGTCGTGGCCGCGGCGTTCCTCGTCGTCTGCGTCGTCGTCGTGCCCGCAGTGGTTCGCCGCCTGGGCTCGAGGGAGCGCGCATGAGTTGTGCAGTGCCCGGTCTCATGCACTTTCCTCGGGCGGCGCTCGCGGTGCCAGGCCGGAGGGCACAGTACCCGAGTACGGGCCCGGAGAGCCTGGTGCCGCGAGCGGCGGCAGGCCGCGGCGGAAACCGGCTCCGCCGGCCGGTAGCCGCGGCCGGCGAGGAGCGCGAATGAGCTGGGCGGCCCACGATCTGGAGCCGTACGTCATCCAGAAGGAGCTCGGCAAGCGCGTCGCGTTCGTCCCCCTGCTCATCGGCTCCTATGCGCCTGATCTCGCCTCGAAGTGGTTCGTCTACGGGGTCACGTTGGTCGGGGTGGAGCTCAAGGCGGACAACCCTGCGCAGTTCCATCGCGGCTGGCCGGGGTTCGGTTTCACGCACTCGCTCACGTTCGGTGTCGTGATCGGCCTAATGCTGTATGCGATCTGGCGGAACGAGGTGGTGGCCTACAGCTTCGTCATCGGCCAGTGGGCGCACGCTCTCACGGACGTCGGCGACACCGTCGGGACGATGCTCCTGTTCCCGTTCACGGACCATCTGTTCGCAGCCGGAGCATGGGCATACGCTGGTCAGACGGGGCGCTACACGGATGCGGGGGCGTACTTCAGCGGGCTCGGATTCGCGTGGGACGGCGTGTTCGTCGTCTGGGCGCTCCTGAGCTGGAGGGTGATCACGCGCGGGTACTTCCGCACCACGGTCATGGCCGCCGACCCTTTCTGGAGCTGGGCCGGGCGCTACCTCTCCGAGACGACCCTCGTCGCGCTCTATCGCGTCTCGTACTTCTACGGAATCGCTCGCTGGACGGCGTGGCTGATCTGGGCACACGTCGTCAAGTCGTTCGCGTTCGACCTGCGCTGGGGCGGGCCGCGCTGGGTGCCGCGCGTGTACGCGCGGGAGTTGAACGCCGCGCCGTCGTGCCGCTGCCCAGGTTGTTGTTCCATGAAGCCGAGACTCGGCTTCTACGGCGCCGTGGCGGTCTGCGCGTGGGCAAAAGGGCATTCCGGCTCGGTTCGCGAGCTTCTGCGCGCCGCGCCGAGACGAAACCGGGCGCGGCGGCGCCGGCGAGCGCTCAAGAAGCAGTAGCCACAAGCCGATTTCCGTACGGAGATGCCTCATCGCAGGTGGATCCTCCTGACGCGCTCGATCGCGGCCGTAGGGCTGGCGGCGTTCGCCGCCTTCGTCCTCGCGGCGCCGGCGGACTCCCGCTACTCCGACTTCTTCAACATCTGGGTCTACAACGGCCTGATGGTCTTCGCGTGCGTGATCGCCGGCTCGCACGTGTATCTCGTGAAGCGCGATCGCGCGGCCTGGGTCGCGATCACGCTGGCGCTCGCGTCCTGGACGTTCGGCGAGGTCTGGTACGCGGTTTTCAAGCCGGAGACCTATCCGTCGATGGCCGACGCCGGGTTCATCGGGTTCTACCTGCTGCTCTACGTCGGAATCGTGCTGCTGCTTCGTGAGCGGGCGCGCTCGATCGGCGGCACGATGTGGCTCGACGGAATCACGGCGTCGCTCGCCGCCGCGGCTCTCGGCGCCGCCGTCCTCGTCGAGCTCGTGCTCGAGAGCACCGAAGGCTCGCTGTCGACCGTCGTCACGAACCTCGCCTACCCACTCGGCGACGTCCTGTTGCTCTCGGCAGTGTTCGGCGTCTTCTCCCTGACGAGCTGGAGGCCTGGAACTCGGTGGCTCATGCTCGGGCTCGGCACGCTCTGTACGTCTGCTGCAGACGGCATCTATCTCTTCCAGTCCGCCGAGGGGACCTATGTCGAGGGCACGTGGATCGACATCCTGTGGCCAACGTCGATGCTCCTCATCGCGTCGGCCGCGTGGGCCGAGGACCGAAGCCGCGCCGGCCTCGAGGTCGAAGGTCGTCCGCTGCTCGCGGTTCCGACGGTTTGCGCGCTCGCGGCAACCGGCATCCTCGCCTACGACCACTTCACCAGGGTCAACCTGCTCGCGATCGTGCTCGCCACCGCGGTCCTGCTGCTCGTGATCGTGCGGCTGGCATTGACATTCCGCGAGAACCGGAAGCTGTTCGTCCTCACGCGTCACGAGGCAACCACCGACGCGCTCACCAGCCTCGGCAATCGGCGCAAGCTTCTCCTCGATCTCGAGCGCCGGCTCGCCGTGGAGACAGTCGAGCCGGCCCTGCTGATGATCTTCGACCTCGACGGCTTCAAGGGGTACAACGACACGTTCGGCCACCCGGCGGGAGATGCTCTCCTGGCCCGGCTCGGCGGGAAGCTCGCTGCCGTCCCGGGCTCGCAGGGGGCGGCGTACCGCCTCGGCGGCGACGAGTTCTGCCTGGTCGCGTCGGTGAGCGAGGGCGAGGCCGAGCCGCTGATCGATCGCGCGTGTGAGGCTCTCTCCGAGCACGGCGAAGGCTTCGAGATCGAGAGCTCGTTCGGCGCCGCCATGCTCCCGGACGAGGCGGCCGACCCGAGTCAGGCCCTGCAGGTGGCAGACGAGCGCCTCTACGCCCAGAAGCACTCGCGGCGCGGTGAGAGCGACCGCACGATGGCAGCTCTCCTCGAGGCACTGGCACTCCGCGAGCCCGACCTCCAGGCCCACCTCGAGGGAGTGGGCGCGCTCGCCGTCGAGACCGGGCGCATGCTGGGGCTCCGCCGCGACGAGCTCGACGAGCTCGCGCGCGCAGCCCAGCTCCACGACCTCGGTAAGCTCGCCGTCCCGGACGAGATACTGCGCAAGCCCGGGCCGCTCGACGAGCGCGAATGGGCATTCGTCCGGCAGCACACCCTCGTGGGTGAGCGGATCCTGCGAGCGTCGCCGGCGCTGCGCAGCGTCGCCGTCATCGTCCGCTCGTCGCACGAGAACTGGGACGGAAGCGGCTATCCCGACGGCCTCGTCGGCGAGGACATTCCCCTCGCCGCCCGGATCGTCGCGGCGTGCGACGCCTACAACGCGATGACCTCCGACCGCCCTTACCGCCCGGCGCTGAACACCGATGACGCGCTGAACGAGCTGATGCGGCTTGCGGGGACGCAGTTCGACCCGAACGTCGTTCGCGTTCTCGTCGCTCACGTGCGCGACACGCTCGAAGCCGAGCGCGCGGCGTAGCGGGGCGGCCCCCCGCGCCGCGGGCATACTCCAGCGAGAGGCCCCGTAGCTCAGTGGATAGAGCGGCAGACTTCGAATCTGCGGGCGGAGGTTCGACTCCTCCCGGGGCCACTCACACGGCGTGTGATCCACTAGAGGCTAGCTGCCAGCGGATAACCCGAGTTCGGCTTAAGGCTTGCCGCCGTACCGTCGCGCGCGTCGCGTCTCGCGAGCACGCGCTCTCCACCGGCGCTTGAGCTCGCTCTGGATGCGCTTGCTGCTTCTCGCCTCGACCGAGCGCAGCTCGCGCTGGAGCTTGCCGTAGTTGGCCCAGCGCCCCCAGTCCAGCTGACCCGTCTCGAGCGCCTGCCGCACCGCGCAGTCAGGCTCGCTCGAATGGGCGCAGTCGTTGAAGCGACACTGAGCTGCGAGCTCCGCGATGTCCGAGAAGGCGCTGTCGATGTCGCCTTCCCAGATCTGGAGCTCGCGCAGGCCAGGGGTGTCGACGAGGATCGAGCCGTCCCGCAGGACGAGGAGCTGGCGATGGCGCGTCGTGTGCCGGCCGCGGCCGTCCTTGCGGAGATCTCCCGTCGGC